>NZ_JPOQ01000086.1 GCF_000735045.1 Ferrovum myxofaciens | reverse complement strand
GGGGGTGGGGGTGGGGGCACGCTGATCCGCCACAAAATCTGCCAGAGTGAAATCGGTTTCATGGCCGATGCCCGTGATGACCGGGAGGGGACACGCCACCAGAGCTTCGACCACGGGAGCCTCGTTGAAGGCCCAGAGGTCTTCCATGCTGCCCCCCCCTCGGCACAGGATCAGTACCTCACATTCGGCACGGGCCCCGGCTTCCAGCAGACGTGCGGCAATCTGTTGGGCAGCGCCTTCTCCCTGAACGGGAATGGGGTAGAGGATCAATGAAACCTGCGGAGCACGGCGTTGCAGAGTGGTGAGTACATCGCGCCAAGCGGCACCCACAGGGGAGGTCAGGACGCCAACCCGGCGCGGCATGACAGGCAGGGCTCGTTTGCGTTCGGGGTCAAAAAGGCCGGCAGCAGCGTACTGTTGCTTGAGGAGATTGAAGGCCTCGAACAGGGCACCCAGACCGGCGGGGCGCAGATTGTCCACCAGAATCTGGCAGGTTCCGTTGGGTGCATAGTAGGAAAGACTGCCCCGCAAACGTACGGCCATCCCGTTGCTGGGGCGAACCGTGCTGCCATTCTGGCGAAAGCGAAACATCACGCAGCGGATCTGGGCTTGAGATTCTTTTAGATTGAAATACCAGTGCCCCGAAGAGGCCTCGGTAAAGTTGGAAATTTCTCCATGAATCCAGCAGGCCGGCAGAGCTTTTTCCAGTATCGTCTGGAGGCGCTGGGTGAATTCGGTTACGGTATA
Source organism: Ferrovum myxofaciens (assembly GCF_000735045.1). Lineage (GTDB taxonomy): Bacteria > Pseudomonadota > Gammaproteobacteria > Burkholderiales > Ferrovaceae > Ferrovum > Ferrovum myxofaciens. The sequence continues at coordinate 9,735 of NZ_JPOQ01000086.1, read as the reverse complement.
ACTTTTCTCGAAAACTTCGGCCTCGGCACGGGAAAATGCCTCGGAAGGACTATGGTTACTGGGAATGGAAGTCATAGTTCAAGCAGGATAGGGATTGCGGGGTCATTGGTCATTTGTCAAGGGTTTTCGGGCTGATCATGGAATTGTATAGAAACTCTACGATGCAAAAAAAGTGTAACAAGGATAAGGGGTTGATGGGGTTTGGCTGACACTGTTCACAAAGTTATCCACAGAGATTGTGGAAAACCTTGAGTTCGAGTCAGCCCCCCGGAACCTGACGAGACAATGGCTGTGTCCATCCATCCCTGCCGAGTCGCCAACCGCTGGAATATCCATTAGACTGTGGCAGTTTAGTCGAATTTGGAGATAAAAAGGTGGATTCGGGACTGATGGCAGCTGGCTGGCCTAGTTTTCTGCTTTTAGGTGTATCCGTGGGGGCTTTGGCCATTATTGTCGAGCGCTTTTCGGTGCTGCGCCGCAAACGCGTGCTCCCCCCCGGTTTGCTGGAGGAGGTGCTGGAGGAGATTGGTCGTTCCGGCGTGACCCCTGCCCTGGTTGGCCGTTTGTCCCAAGGGGCGCCCCTGGCGCGGGTTCTGGCCGCAGGATTACGCAATGAACGCCATGCCCGCGAGGTCATGAAGGAGGCGATTGAGGAAGCTGGCCGTGCTGTGGTGGTGGATATGGATCGGGCGGTAGGTCTATTGGGTACTCTGGCCACGGTGAGTCCGCTGTTGGGGTTGCTGGGCACGGTGCTGGGCTTGATCGTGCTGTTCCGCGGTGGCGCAAGCGGAGATATGTCACTTCTTTCTCAAGGCATCGCCCTGGCGCTGTATAACACGGCCTTTGGCCTGATCGTGGCTATTCCTGCCCTGATTTTCTATCGTTTCTTTCGAGGACGAATCGAACGCTTGAGCAGTGACATGGAACAGCAAGCCATCAAGTTGGTGGAAGTGCTGCATGGAGACCGCCAGCCATGAATTTCCGACGCGGCTGGCGGGAGGATGAACCGGAGGTCAACCTCATTCCCATGATCGACGTGCTTTTGGTGGTTCTCATCTTTCTCATGATTTCCACCCAATTCCGCCAGGATCACGGCGTGGAGTTGCAGTTACCTCTGGGGGGAGGGCCCAGCACGAGCGAACGGGCCCATGAAATCACGCTTGCGGTGGATGGTCATTTGCAACTGGATGGAAGGGACCTGGGGTCCGACCCCGGCGCAACCGTTTTTGCCCAACCTCTATGTGCACTGCGTCTCCATGGCGATACTCCCCTCGTGCTGGCGGCGGATGCCCGGATTCCCCATGGACAGGTGATGGCGGTGTTGGAAGCTCTGCGCAGTGCAGGATTTCACCACCTGCGGGTGCGTACACACCCGGCTGGGCCTTGAATGCGCGCGCGCCTGGAGCGCTGGCTCACGGGACTTTGGTACGAGGGGCGTCGCTCCGGCTGGATGCCTGTTCTGATTGGATTGAGTCGTTTGTATGGTTGGATTCAGGGCTGTCGCCGGAGGACTTCGGCGTTTGCGCTGCCTGTTCCCGTTCTCGTGGTGGGCAACCTGACGACAGGCGGTACGGGAAAGACCCCGCTGACTCTGGCTCTGGTCCAGGCACTGCGAGTTCGGGGTTGGCATCCTGGCATCCTCAGTCGTGGATATGGGGGACGACACTCGATGCCAACCGAGGTCACCTCCACTTCGGATCCTGAAGAGGTGGGTGACGAACCCGTACTCATGGCAGGGCGTCTCCTGGCCCCGGTCTGGGTGGGGCGAGCCCGTGTCGCCGCAGGTCAGGCATTACTGCTGGCCCATCCAGAGGTGGATGTCATTCTATGCGATGACGGCTTGCAACATCGGGCGTTGATGAGGAACGTGGAGGTGGTGGTGGTGGATGGCGGACGAGGGTGGGGCAATGGCCGCCTTCTGCCGGCGGGCCCCCTGCGCGAGCCCCTGTCCCGTTTGGCACAGGTGGACGCCATTGTGGTCAATCAGGGTAGCGGTTCGCATACGCCGACCTTTTTTTCTCTGGAGGGCAGTTACGCCATGGGCCTGCGTGCGTCTGAGTGGGTGCATGTGCAACACCCTGAACGGCGTGTTCCCTGGGCATATTTTCAGGGAAAAAACTGTATTGGCGTGGCGGGGATCGGCAATCCGGAACGTTTTTTCAGTCAACTGGAGAGTTGGGGCATTCAGGTGCAACGCTACCCTTTTCCGGACCATCACCCCTATCGGCGCACCGATTTGCCCGCAGATTTACGAAATCCTGTACTGATGACCGAGAAAGATGCGATAAAATGGCGCAGGCTGGGGCTGGACGACGCGTGGTATCTCCCGTTGGAGGCCCTCGTGGACACTGCCCTCGTGGATCATCTTGCAACCCTACTCATCTCCAAGGAACCCCATGGATAGCCGTCTTCTGGAAATTCTGGTGTGCCCCCTGTGCAAGGGCCCCTTGCTTCATCGTCCCTCCCGCCATGAGTTGGTCTGTTCACCCTGTCGCCTGGCTTATCCGGTGCGTGATGGGATTCCCGTCATGATGGAAACCGAGGCGCGTCGTCTGGCTGAGGACGAAAACCCGTGACCGTTCCCCCCTTTGTGGCCCTGGTGCCTGCTCGCATGGCGTCGACTCGTTTCCCTGGAAAGGTTCTGGCAGACATTGCGGGTACCCCCATGGTTCTGCATTGTGCACAACGTGCAAAGGAAAGTGGGGCGAGTCAGGTCGTGATCGCCACGGACCATGCCGAAGTGCGGCAGGTAGCTGAAGCGGCAGGGTGGACCGTGGTCATGACGGCAACCACCCATGAGACGGGCACTGACCGGTTGGCTGAAGCCGTGGCTCAATTGAACCTGGCGCCGGAAACTCTGGTGGTGAACGTGCAGGGTGACGAACCGCTGCTCGACCCCGCAACGATTCGCGCCGTGGCCCAACGTCTGCACGAGAGACCTGACTGTGCGTTGGCCACCGCGGCCTATCCTATTACTTCACGGGCGCATCTGGAACAGAAAAATGCCGTCAAGGTAGTGCTGGATCATCAGGATCTTGCCCTTTATTTCAGTCGGTCCCCCATACCCTGGGCGCGTGATGCCTGGGCTCAGGATGCCGCGTTCTGGCCAGAGGATCTGCCCGCTTGGCATCATGTGGGATTGTATGCTTATCGGGTTTCTTTTTTGCGTCTCTTCGCTTGCTTATCACCCGCGCCGATCGAGCGTCATGAAGCGCTGGAACAGTTGCGTGCTCTCTGGTACGGGTATCGAATTGCCGTGGTCCGTCTGATGACGGCGCCTCTGCCGGGGGTGGACACGCCTGAGGATTTGGAACGTCTGTGTATGGCCTGGGCGACTCGGGTGGCGTGAGTGGGCACAGGACCATTCAATCATTGACACTAGCAAGGGAGAAAGAAACATGCGGTTGATTTTGTTGGGCGCGCCGGGCGCTGGCAAGGGAACACAGGCCCAATTCATTCGGGAATACTACGGCATTCCACAGATCTCCACCGGCGATATGCTGCGGACTGCGGTGCAGGCCGGGACCCCGCTCGGTCTGGCTGCAAAACAGGTCATGGAGAGTGGAGGTCTGGTATCGGACGAAATCATCATCGGACTGGTGCGTGACCGGATTCAGGCAGCGGATTGTGCCAAGGGTTTTCTGTTCGATGGTTTTCCGCGTACCCTGCCTCAGGCAGAAGCGCTCAAGAAAGCCGGGGTCGCTCTCGATGTGGTGGTGGAATTTCAGGTACCGGACGAAGACATCATTGAACGTTTGTCGGGACGGCGGATTCATCTGAACTCAGGCAGGGTCTATCATGTGCGTCATAGTCCGCCTCGTACCCCCGATCGGGATGACGTGACGGGGGAACCCCTGATCCAGCGGGAGGATGATCGTACGGACATCATTCGGAAACGTTTGGCGGTGTATCATGCCCAGACCAGTCTATTGGTGGCCTACTATTCGGACTGGGCGACCAGTGGAGAAACACAGGCCCCACGTTTGATACAGGTGGACGGAACGCGTCCGGTGGAAGAGGTTCGGCAGGTTCTGCGCGCTCAATTGGGGGCCTGATCGGCAGCGGAGAGACGATCCGCGCAGGGTAAGATGATCAATTACGATGAGGGAGACAAAATGAGCCAGACCAATGCGTTCTATGCCCAATCCGGAGGCGTCACAGCGGTGATCAATGCCAGTGCCTGCGGGGTCATCGAAACGGCGCGGCGCTATCCTGCAGAGATCGGTACCGTGTATGCCGGAAGAAACGGGATCCTGGGAGCCTTGCACGAAGATCTGATCGATACCGGGGAAGAGACGGCGGAAGCCATTCGAGCATTGCGCCACACGCCCGCAGGCGCTTTTGGGTCGGCACGCTACAAACTCAAGGGGTTAGAAGAGAATCGGGCCGAATACCAACGTCTGATTGAGGTGTTTCGTGCCCATCAGATCGGTTATTTCTTTTATAACGGCGGAGGCGACTCCCAGGATACGGCGCATAAGGTGTCTCAGATGGGGGCTGCCATGGATTATCCCTTGATCTGTATCGGTATTCCCAAGACCGTGGACAATGATTTGCCTTTGACGGACTGCTGTCCGGGGTTTGGCTCGGCGGCCAAGTACCTGGCCACTTCGTTGCGCGAGGCCGCCCTGGACGTGGCTTCCATGGCCAAGACCTCCACCAAGGTATTCATCATGGAGGTGATGGGACGGCATGCCGGTTGGTTGACGGCGGCTTGTGGTCTGGCGGGCGATGGACCGGGAGAGGCGCCTCATCTGCTCCTGTTTCCCGAACTGCCCTTTGTGGCAGAGGATTTTTTGAAGCGGGTACAGGAGACGGTGGAAACCAGGGGATACTGCGTGATCGCCGTATCGGAAGGGATTAAAACCCCCGATGGAAAATTTTTGGCGGAAAGCGGTCTCAGAGATGCGTTCGGGCATGCCCAGTTGGGTGGCGTGGCACCTCATCTGGCTCAGTTGGTGCGGGATCGGCTGGGTTATAAATACCATTGGGCGGTGGCGGATTACCTGCAACGGGCGGCGCGCCATCTGGCTTCTCGCACTGATGTCCGGCAGGCCTATGCGGTGGGTCAGGCGGCGGTCAAACTGGCTCTGCGCGGGCGCAATGCCGTCATGCCGACGATTCAGCGCTTGAGCGATGAACCTTACCGTTGGCGCGTCAGTTCGGTTTCTCTGGCAGCTGTGGCCAATCAGGAACGTGCGTTGCCTCGTCATTTCATTACGGCGGATGGCTACGGGATCACGGCGGAGGCGCGCCGATATCTCGAACCCCTCATTGCCGGGGAAGACTATCCGCCTTATCACAAAGGGGTACCTGCCTATGTGCGTCTCCAGTTGATCTCGGTGGCGCGCAAATTGCCGGCTTTTACTGGCTGATTCGTTCCAGGGTAACGAAGGTCAGGTCGTAGGCGTTTCGTTCATCTGCCGGGTGGTGCCGAAGGTCGGTTTCTCGCCATTGTGCAGGATCCAGGGCCGGAAAAAAGGTATCTCCCGTCAAGTCCGCATGAATACGCGTGACATACACGCGCGTGGCGCGGGGAAGCAGCGCTTCATACAATGTCCCGCCGCCAATCACGAAGACCTCGGGAACGGCCGGCAGATTCGTCCACAAGTCTTCCAGAGCAGGATAAACCAGACATCCTTTCGGACGATAATCCGGATTGCGGCTGATGACCAGGTTGAGACGGCCCGGCAAGGGACGGCCGATGGATTCCTGGGTGCGTCGACCCATGAGAACGGGGTGGCCCAGGGTCACGGCACGGAAATGGGCCAGGTCGGCGGGCAGATGCCAGGGCATGGTGCCCTGTTTTCCGATGACGCGTCCAGGCACGGTATGGGCCACGACGAGGGAAAGGCGGGGCAGGTCCGGTTCAGGCGGCGCGTGCACGTTTGGCCTCTTCCAGCAGAAATCGTTGATAATCCTCTAGGTCGCCGTCAAAATCCTGTACGCCGCCCCCTGTGACCAGCCAGAACTCGTCACAGACGGCGCGGAGGAGGGCGCGGTCATGACTGACCAGCAGCACGGTACCTTCAAATTCGTTGAGGGCGACACTCAATGCTTCGCGTGTGGCCAGGTCCAGATGGTTGGTGGGTTCGTCCAGCAGGAGCAGATTGGGCCGTTGCCATACGATCATGGCTAGCACCAGGCGGGCTTTTTCACCGCCGCTCAGGGTTCCCACCCGTTGCGCCAGCATCTCGCCGGTAAAGTTGAAGGAACCCAGATAGTTGCGCAGGTCCTGCTCCCGTCCCTGCACCCATCCCCCTTTGCCTTGAGCGATGGCTGCCTTGGCCAGACGGATCATATGGGCGAGCGGAGTGTCTTCCGGTTGCAGAACATCCAGTTCCTGCTGGGCAAAGTACCCAAGGGTGAGACCTCTTCCCTGGATCATTTCTCCATTCAGGGGGGTGAGGACCCCAGCCAGTGTCTTGATGAGGGTGGATTTTCCCTGCCCATTGGCCCCCAGAATGCCGATACGCTCTCCGGCCTGAACCGAGCGACTGACTTTGTGCAATATGGTGCGCGGCAGGGAGGACTCTTCCAAAGAAGCCTCCTCTGCGGTGGAAGGAGGATAGCCCAGATCGGTATGACGCAGACTGAGCATGGGGTTGGGTAAGTTGAGGGGTTCCTGAAACTCGAAGGTGAATTCTGCCTCGGTCAGCACGGGGGCGATGCGTTCCATCCGTTCCAGGGCCTTGACCCGGCTTTGGGCCTGTTTGGCTTTGCTGGCCTTGGCTTTGAAGCGGTTAATGAAATCCTGCAGGTGGGCAATTTTATCCTGCTGTTTCTGGTGGGCGGCCAATTGAAGAGAAAGTTTCTCGGCACGGAGGTCTTCGAAGGTGCTGTAGTTGCCGCCATACCGTGTCAGTTGAGCCCCGGTCAGGTGCAGGGTCACCCGCGTCACGGCATCGAGGAAATCACGATCATGGCTGATGACCAGCAGCGTGCCATCATACCGTTGCAACCAGGCTTCCAGCCAAACCAGCGCATCGAGATCCAGGTGATTGGTGGGTTCATCCAGGAGCAGCAGGTCGGAAGGGCACATGAGCGCACGGGCCAGTTGCAGACGCATGCGCCATCCGCCGGAAAAACTGTTGACCGGTTGGTGTAATTGTTCCGTTTTGAACCCCAAGCCAAGGATCAGGGTTTGGGCCCGAGGTTCGGCCGTATGGGCATCCACTTCCTGTAATGCCATGTAGGCATGGGCCATGCGCATGCCATCCTCGCCGGCCTCTGCTGCTTCTACTTCCCGCTGGGCCTCCAGCCAGCGCGTGTCTCCCTCCATGACAAAGCGGGTCGCGCTGGCCTCGGTCTCGGGCATGTCTTGAGCCACCTGAGCCAGACGCCAGGCAGGAGGAAGGGTGAAATCCCCGCCATCTTCCCGCAGGGTACCATCGAGCAGGCGAAACAGGGTGGATTTTCCAGCACCGTTGCGTCCTACCAGAGCTACCTTTTCGCCTGGATTGATGGTGATACTGGCCTTGTCCAAAATAATCTTGGGACCGCGGCGCAGGGTGAGTTTCTTGAGAGTGATCATGAGGGTTCTCGCATCAGGGAACGGGCCGCCCACAGAGCAACAAAGGTGAGCGTTGTGGCGGCACAGAGGTAATAGCCTACAAAGTCCAGACCCCATTGTTTGGCCAGGAAAGTAGCAATATAAGGAGCCAGCGAGGCTCCCAGAATGCCCGCGAGGGTAAAGGACAGGGAGGCACCCGTGTAACGAACGGGAGGCGGAAACAGTTCGGCCAGGGTAGTCCCCATGGGGCCATACGTTCCTCCCATGAGAAAGAGACCCAGACTCAGAAAAATGACGGTGTTGCCCCAATGACCGGCCTTGAAGAGATGTCCGAAAGCCAGTCCGAAGAGAAAGATGGCAACGGAGACCCAGAGCAGTACCGGAGACCGGCCGAAACGGTCAGCCAGTTGAGCCGAGAGAGGGATGCCCAGGGCGAAGAAGAGAATCCCGATCAGTTGGGCGTGCAGGAAATCGCCTTTGGGATAATGCAGGGCCGTTGTGCCCCAACTGAGGGTGAATACCGTCATCAGATAGAACAGAACGAAAAGTGCAAGAGCGATCAAGGTCCCAAGCAACAGCGGACGGCCATGCTGGGCAAAAATCGTGCGCATGGGGAGGGCCACCTGTTGGTGGTGGTTCGCCACTTCCAGAAAGACCGGGGTTTCGGTCAGTTTGAGCCGGACATATAATCCGATTCCGATCAGCAGAGCGCTGGCAATGAAGGGAATCCGCCAGCCATAGGTCAAAAAGTCTTCTTCCGAAAGGAATCCGCTCAGCCCCAGAAAGGTCCCGCTGGACAGAATGAAACCCAGGGGAGCTCCCAATTGGGGAAACATGCCGTACCAGGTTTTTTTGCCGGGTGGCGCATTTTCCGTAGCGAGCAGGACGGCGCCTCCCCATTCTCCTCCCAGTCCCAGGCCCTGGCCAAAGCGGAAGATGGCCAGGAGGATGGGGGCAGCGACTCCGATGCTGTGATAGGTGGGAAGTAACCCAATGGCTACGGTGGAGGGACCCATGGTCATGAGGGAAGCCACCAGAGTGGCCTTGCGCCCGATACGGTCACCAAAGTGCCCAAAGAGAATGGCTCCGACGGGACGGGCAAAAAAGGCCAAGGCAAAGGTGGCAAAGGACTGGAGGAGGGCTGATGCGGGGTCCGAAGAAGGAAAGAACAGTTTGGGAAATACCAGAACCGCCGCCGTTGCATAAATGTAAAAATCAAAAAATTCGATGGTGGTGCCGGCCAGACTGGCAATCAGGACCCGCACCGTGGAATTGCCGGTGGTTTGCATGGAGAAGTAGGGATGGTTGTCTAAATAATTCAGGACCCTGGATTATACGCGCAATGACGGAAAACTTTTCACCCAAGAAACTTTCCCATACACTGTCCCTTTCTTCTTGGGACTTACCTGTGACCACGCTATTCTTGGGATTTTTATTTGGTATGTTTCTTCAATATGCGCGTCTCAATCGTTTTGACACCATCGCCGGCATGGCGCTTCTCAGAAACTTCTCAGTGGCCAAAACCATGGCTTTTGCCATCGGACTAGGCATGCTGCTGATGCAAGCGGAAATCCAGATGGGATGGGCCAGCGATCACATCAAGCCTCTGATCCTTTTTGGAATTGTGGGGGGTGGGGTGCTGTTTGGCATGGGCATGGCCATTCTGGGTTACTGTCCGGGCACGCTTGCCATTTCCCTCGGTCAAGGCAGTCTGGATGCGCTTGTGGGCATTTTTGGCGGACTGGTGGGAGCACTGTTATTTGCCGTGGTGTTCCCCCTTTTTTCCCCTCTGCTGGGACCGGATCTGGGCAGTATGTCTCTGCGGGGGAGCCTTTCCCCGACAACTTTTTGGGTGACCCTGGTGCTGCTGGGGGGAGGACTCATGGGTGTGGCCTTTGCACTTCACCGTGTCGATCCACGGGGTTGGTCATGGTTGTATGCCGCCGTGGGCCTGACCTTGCTCAATGTTGTACTCGATCTGCCAGCCATTGCGGGTCATCCCATGGGAGCATCCACCGCTTTTCCCTGGTTGGCGATGACTCTCACCGGAGTGGGAGCGCCAAGTTATTGGCACAAGATTGCCGAACCGGGGGCCTGGGAATTCCGTTTTCTGGTCGGAGCCTTTCTGGCGGGGCTGTTTTTTTCTCTGATTCAGAAAGAGTTTCGCTTTAAGGCGGTACCCGATTTGTGGCAGGAATACCATGGCGGGAGCGTCACCCGCC
>NZ_JPOQ01000085.1 GCF_000735045.1 Ferrovum myxofaciens | reverse complement strand
GGGGGCCAGGGTCACGATGGTGTCCAGCACCCACAGGAAGCGGTCCACATGGGGCGCTTCGCGCATGACGGATTCTTCCAGTTTGTCGGAAATTCGGTCGAAATCATGCTCCAGGTTATGATGAAGCGCTGCTTCCAGGACCTTGGCGTGGGGCAAATCTGGATGCTGGACCACCAGGGCCTCGAAGGCTTCCTTCGATACCTTGTGCACCCCGGTTACTTCCTTGATCAGTTGGGTCCCCTGAGTCAGGACCCGCCACAGATACCAACCCCGTTCGATGATGACCGTCAGGGCCACCAGCAACAACAGGGCCATCAAATAAAGCATGCCGCCTGAACTTTGGGCTGCGGCTTGAATTCCTTGCATCGTCATGGTGTTGGCTCCTTGTTATATGCTTGCACTGAAGTTGAGACTAAACATCCGTCCCGGCAGGGTCCAGAACAAGGCGTTTCCCCCTTGGGTTGCACCTGCGTAGGCAATCGTATCTGTCCGATTGAAGAGGTCATCCAGTTGAAATTCCATTTTTGCGTTCTTGGCCCAACCCAGGGAGCCCAGGTCATACCCTGCTGCTAGGTTGACCGTGGTGTAACTGCCGAAGTGTGTATCATTTCCGTTGATATCTGTTCCGCCCCAGCGCGACCCAATTTCCTTGGCTATGACAGACGCATTGGCTTTGTCGCGCCCATAGAGCATTCCCAGGGCCGCAGTGTTGGAAGGGGCGTTGAAAATCGGGAGAGCACTGGTGTAACTATTTCTTGAATAGTTGCCGTAGGCATTGAATCCTGAGCCAAGGTTATAGGTGGCTTCTCCTTCCACCCCCTGGTAATGTACTGCTCCAATATTCTGGATGGTAACCAGATTTCCTACTCCGCTTTGCTGTGACTGGTTATTGTTGGTGATGTAATAGACATCTGCGGAAGCCGTTAATTTGCCGCTCTTGAAAACCGTCCCTAACTGGTAATTCATGGTTTTTTCTGGGGCGAGGTACGACAGACCGGCCGAGGTGTTGGGTTGGATCGGCTGGTTCGGATTGTAGAACGATCCAAATAGCATGGGCGCCACGAACCCCTCCGCCGCTTGCCCATAGGCAGACCAGTTATCCGAAACATAGTAGTGTGCGTCCAGAGAGGGCAGCAGAGCCGCCCAGGTATGGGAGTAGGCAAAGGCACCCCCCACCGTGGTGTCAAAGGCTGAATTGTAGGTCCGGTTGAAATTGTTGAACTTCAGTCCCGAGGTAAACGACCACTTGCTGGTGGGGCGCCAGACATATTCCACATAGGGCTGAATGGTGTTCATGGAACTGGTTTCCGCCTGATTCCCCCCATTGGCACTGCCCGGTATATTGACAATGGAACCAGTACCTCCGGTGGAAAGATCTACGTTATTGATCCATGACTGGCGCACCTGACGTTCAATCCACAGGCCGAAATTCAGGTCATCGTTCCCCATGGCCCGGATTGCTCGCAGGATGTTTCCATAGGAAGTATAGGTAGTCATTCCGGTCAAACCTGCGATATTCTGATTTCCTGGGTTTACTCCGCCCAGCAGAATCCCCCCAGGGTATGCCCCTTGAACTGTGGCCGTTGTACCATTGGGGTTGTATCCATTCATGGCATCGTGGGTATAGGTCGTGGTATATACCTTGTTGTCGATTTTCCAGTCGCCAAAGCGGGTTTGCAGACCAATATAGTCGAAGTTTGTAGTGAAGTTATCGTTGTTATACCCAACGTAGGCACTGCTCAGGGGATTCTGGTTCAATCCGTAGTGAGAACCATATTGGGCTATCTGTGGTGCTGTGGCTCCTGGCGAATCATTCTGGTAGGTGTGATTTTGCATGGCCACCACGGTGATGGCGGTGTTTTCACCGAGGGGTTTGATGAACTTGGCAAAGATGTTGCCCCGCCGTTCATTGTCATTAGTCAAGGCACCATCGGTCTGGTAATGGTTGTAGTCGATGAAACCGCTGGCATCCCCGTAGTTCTGCATCACCCCCGTGTCATACTGAAACCCCACCAGGCGCGAGTTGAAACTGCCGATCTGGCTCCGTACCGTTGACGTCGGGTCCCCCAAAGGATCGTTGGAGCGAACCGCAATGGTCCCCCCATAGGTGGCATCTCCCACTGTGCTGGCCTGTCCTGGGCCCCGATCCACCGTCACTTCCCCCGTATCCTGAGCCAGGAAGTAACTGTTGACATGGTGTGTGAAGTTGGCACCATCGACAAAGGGAATTCCGTCAAAGGTGACATTGTATTGTCCATCGACGAAGGAGCGTAGGGTCAGGGCGGGGTTCTCATTGCCTCCGGGACCGTTGGGGCTATAGGCCCAGACCCCCGGTGCAATGGCCGCACTATCCACATAGGTGGAGGCCCCGGTTTGGGTATTCTCGATGTAGTTACGGTTGATGACGGATTGAGGTTCGGTGGCGGTCAGGGATCCCTGGGTGGGGGCGTTGGCCGAGGCCGACTCGGCGGGCGGGATGGCTTCGTTGCTGTTGCCTGCACCGCTGGATACCGAGCCCAGATCGTAAGCCCATAGGGTTCCCGGCAAGGCCGTTAGCATGGAGGCGTGAAACAGTCCGGAGATGAGCGGCTTCAGATGAAAATTCTTGTACATGGTGTATTCCTGTCAGTCATGTGAATGGGCGGGACATGCCGCTCTTAATTTGCAAATGATATTCATTATCATATAGCAAATAAGAATCATTATCAATAACTAACCAAAAAATCCGAAACACAAGGGATAACCTGGGGTTACCAAGTGAGGTGAAGGGTGGTTCCCAATGAAGAGGATGAGATGTGCAGAGTAATTCCCAATTGTTGGGCGCGGCGGTAGAGGTGCGGTAATCCACGTCCTGGTCGCGTGGTTACAGTATCAAAGCCCTCCCCGTCATCGCGGATTTCCAGATGATGAGCGCCTACACTGAAAAACACATGGCAGGCATGGCTGTGTTTGGCAATATTCGTGAAGATTTCCTGAACCATGCGCATCAATTGCAACGTGTTGGAGGTGCTGGGGAAAGGCAGCCTGGGTGAATCCTCCACTTGCCAATGCAAAACAGCTCCACTGGATTCCATGAGAGATTCCAGGCGTTCGCGCAGACTTCCCATCTGAGTCGCAAGATCCGTGGGGTCCCCATCCAGGGAATCGATCATGAGGCGCAAATCTTCCAGGGCAGAGCGCAAAGTCTGTTGAAGAGGCACTAATAGAGGCGGATGACGTTCAGCCTGAACCAGAGCACTTACCAGATAACCACCCAGTCCGTCGTGCAGATCGCGCATGATGCGCTCTCTTTCTCCAAATACAGCCTGACGCATCTCCAGGGTCTGGCGTTCCTGATAACTTTGCGCCAGAGTTCGGCTCTTTTCTGCCACCATGGAATTCAAGTCGCGATTCAAGGTTTCGAATAAAATCAGGGAACGGTCAAAGCGCAGGAGTAGGAGGAATGCAATGGCGATTCCCAGAATGGTGGAACCCCAATAAAAGATGAAGACCGGGATCTCATGCTGGGCATGGAGCATATAGGCCAAGTCATGATATCCCGTCAAGGCAGAAAACAGGATGGAAAAGAACAGAAGCCAGGTTTCGCTGGGCAGGCATTGATGGCGATACCGGTAAATGGTGAACAAAATGTACAGGGAAATCGCGCTATACCCCAGACCCAGCAGACCGAATCCGCGAAATAGATAGGGCGGAGGGATCAGTAAGATCAGAAATGGGCCCACGATCGTATAAATCAGGAAAAACTTTTCGAGAGAAGGGCGCTGAACTTTGACGAAACGGTGAATCAGGAGCATGAGGCAATAGATGTAACACATGATGGCGGTCAGTTCCATCCATAACCATTGATGGTGGGTCAACCAAGGGACTTCCTGAATGAAGAAAACAGCTGTGTAGAGGGTACAGAATCCCCCACACAGAGCGAACATGAGGTAGAGGGTTTCATGACGTCGTCTCAACCAGATGATGAACAAAATGAAAGAAAGCAGCAGGAGCAGGGTGAAGGAGATGGTGGGGACAATGACCGCGCGAAAATACAGAGAATTGTAGGTGGGTTTCAATGCGGTGGCGGGACCTATCTGGAAGGTGCCCAGACCGGATTCCTCCTGGGCGTAGCCAAGGAGATTCAATGCGATCTGATTCTCTCCGGCGTGCAGGAGCAGTCCTGGAAAAACAAAAAATAGAGGGCGATAACTGTTGTGGCTGACGGGTTCGGTAAAGCTTCCTCCTGAGCCGACCAATTGTCCATTGATGAATACCCGGGCATTGACGCTTAAATGCGGAAGATAGATGGCCCAAAGGTCATCGGGTGAATGGTCGAGCGTGAGAGAAAACCGATACCAGCCGAAGCCCCCGCGGAAGGGATGACTCAGATCCCAGTTGTCCGGTAATTGGATGGGCGTCCAGCGGAATTGGGGCAAGGCGGGGGGAGTCTGGCTTTGATCAAAGATAAACTCCCCATGATCCAGTTGTTGCGACTCTGCTTTGGCGTCCGACAGCAGCAGACCCATGACGAAAAGGAAGCCCAAAAGAGGGCCCCAATAGAAGAGACTTGCGGATGGCTTTCTGGACATCTTTGTCGGGACCGGGTTATCTCCTGTTTTTGATGAGTCCCAGTTGTACCGCTTCCTGAGTGGCTTCAATATTCGAGTGCACAGAGAGTTTCTCATAAATCCGGCGTATATGGGTACCGACGGTATTGTTGCTGATGTTGAGCAGAGAGGCTATCTCGTTGCGTTTATACCCCTTGGTGATCAGATTGAGGATATCCTTTTCCCGTTCTGTCAGAGTTACCTGGGGAGTCGTAGGGGTGGATTTTTCCCATTCACCAAACTGACTGAGAAGGAAACGGGCGACCTTGGGGTTGATGGGACTTCCGCCGTCGATCAGCATGAGTAAATTATCGGCGATGGTGGTGAAGGAACTGTCTTTGAGAAGGTAGCCGCGCGCGCCCGCTTTGAGGGCATTCACCACATGCTGTTCATCACCGAAAACAGTCAGGACCAGGGTCTCCGTCAGACTCTGGCTGTCATGAATCTGACGAATCAGGTCGAGCCCCGAGCCATCGGGGAGTCCCAGATCGATCAGTGCGACGCGCGGGGGGTGTGCAAGAAAAGCTTCCTGTCCTGCGCGCAGTGATCCTGTGGCAGCAATGACTTGAAGTAGTGGGTGAGCGCTGATGGCCTCAACCAAACGCTCTCGGGTGATGGGTTCATCCTCGACGATCAGGACGGAATTGCGTTGGGTGGGCGGGATCATGACAGAAGTCCAAAGAGGGAAAATGCAGTTGGTAGAGGAAAAGCATAATGGCTCAATGACTTTCTGACCATCACCGGAACAGGTGATTCGGAAAATTTTGGTCAAACGGCCATGGGTGCCGTCAAGGAAGGATGATGCTGGTATGCTTCCAGTATGAAATCTTCAGGTTGGATCTGCTCCAGCCATTCAGGCGTGTACTGTCCCGTTTCGGCATAGGAAGGAATGCGTGGGGAAAGAGATAGACGAGGAGCGGGGTAGGGCGCTCGTTTCAGTTGGGTTTCCAGCATGGGCAGATGATTTTCATAAATGTGTGCATCTCCAATGAAATAGGTGAACCAGCGTGGGCGATATCCGCTCAGATGGCCCATCAGAGTCAACAGGGCTGCGCCCTCAGCCAAATTGAAAGGTGCGCCTAATCCTAGGTCATTACTGCGGATATACAGACAAAGGGAGAGTTCACGGGTTTCGGGGTTGGCTAGAAACTGATAGAGCAGGTGGCATGGAGGGAGCGCCATTTCGTCCAGTTGCGCCCAGTTCCAGCCATGGAACAGGATACGGCGGCTGGTTGGATCGGACATGAGCGTATCAAGACAGGAGCGTAATTGATCGATAGCCTTGTAGAGTAGGAGGCGGGGATGACCCGCAGGATCGGATAGGGTACATAGAGGCTGGAAACCCTGAGCCTGGGCACGTTGAGTTTGAGCTTCATGTTGCGGATGGGTCAGGTCGATTTCCTTGTACGCAGGCCAGGCACGCCATTGAACGCCATAAAGAGGGCCCAGATCATCCACCCCCAGGCGGAAAGGGTTATTGAGCCAGAGGGCATTGTCATTGGCATTCTGGTCCCATACCCGACATCCCAGGGAGCGAAAGTTTGCTGCATTGCGGTAGCCTCGTAAAAACCCCACCAATTCTCCCATGGCCGAACGGAAGGCCAGTTTGCGAGTGGTCAAGGCAGGGAATCCCTGAGTCAGGTCAAAACGCAACATGGCCCCCGGCAAACTCAAGGTGCGGATACCTGTACGGTTGGACTGCCAGGTTCCCTGGGCCAGAACGGTACGAATGAGGTCAAGATAAGACTGCACGATGGAACCTCTTGTCATGGATGTGCCCATGATACCATTGGCAATCATTCAGAATCCTGTGGTTGCCTGCCATGCCCCTGTCTCACGTTTCACCGACTGCTGATTTTTCCGTCCTCCCTGAATTGAATGGATTGACCAAAATTCCTCATTTTACGGTGGCCCCATGGACTCCGGTGGAGTGGGCGAAACAGGGCGTATTCCATGTTCTGGTCGTATTGCCTGCCGCGCCAGAGGATGGGGGGACTGGTCCGGGTCAGGAGACTTTGAATGCACTGCTTCAGCGGCGGGCCCAGTCAGAAGTTTGCGCGCATCGCAAAAACAAAAAGAAGGGATTTGAACCCCATGTGGCCATGTTGCCGGATGGAGTCCTTATCTCCTGGGTATGGTTGGCAGGAGCATCACAGAACTTTGAACGGCATACCCGGCTTCGGCGGGCTCTCCATCCCTTGCTCGAAGAGAAACCCACCCACCTAGCAGTTTGGTTCAGTGGTCAGGAATCCTCTTCCGAGCGGGAAGAGATACTCTATACCCTGACGCTCAATGGTCGATCTTTACCGACCGCACAACGGGACGCCTGGGGCGGGGTAAAAGCGTGGTTTTTGCTGGGCTCAACTCCCTCCCCTGATTTTTCTGAGCGTCCGGTTTCCCTGGCGCTTGCCAATACCCTGACGCGGGCCTTGACGGTTCTGCCTCCGAATCGGCTGACTCCGGCAAACTATCGCGAATTCCTTCGACAGTGGGCACTGGAAGAACATTGGGACTGGGAAGAATATGGGATGGAACGTTTGCAGACCTTGGGGGCAGGGGCATTTTTGGCAGTGGCTCAAGGCAGTGCAGAAGCCGATGCGGCGATTGTTCATTTGGCATGGTCTCATCCCCAGGCAACCCATCGGGTAGCTCTGGTGGGGAAGGGGATCTGTTTTGATACCGGTGGTCTCAATCTTAAACCGGCACGTTACATGCAGGGCATGCATGGGGATATGAATGGTTCGGCTGTAGTCCTTGGGATCATGCAGGCCATCACCCGCCTGCAGTTGCCACTGGTGGTAGACGCCTGGTTGGCGATTGCCCAGAATTCCGTGGGTCCTCGGGCTTATCGCCAGAACGAAATCGTGACGACGTTGGAGGGAACTACCCTGGAAGTGGTTCATACCGATGCGGAAGGACGAATGGTTTTGGCGGATACCCTGACCTTGGCTGCACGACAGAAACCTGACTTGATCGTGGACTTTGCTACTTTAACCGGGAGTATGCATACCGCATTGGGAAGCCGGTACAGCGGGTTGTTCACCACGTCGGAGGTACTTGCCCGTCTGGCGGAAGAGGCGGGAAAGAGCAGTGGTGAGCGTGTATGGGTATTTCCTCAGGACGAAGACTATGATGAGGCATTGGAAAGTTCGGTGGCTGATCTCAAGCAGTGTACTTTGGAGGGGGAAGCCGACCACATTCTTGCTGCCCGCTTTTTATCGCGCTTCACGGCACAGTTGCCTTGGGTCCATGTGGATCTCTCCGCTTCGCTCCATCCTGAGGGGCTGGGTGCCGTGGCGACGGAAGTGACGGGCTTCGGGGTGCGCTGGGGGGTTGAATTTCTGGACAAGTGGATACAAAATCCTTTATAATCTCTAGGATTGAGTAGGGTGGTGTCTCTGCAGTGGGCCTCGGGCCCTTTTTTTATTTGTGTGATTTTAGGGAATAGGTTACCGAACGAACATGGATCTCGTGGGATTAGTGGAAAAAACCGTGACAGGACTGGGCTATGAGTTTGTGGAACTCGAACGCGCAGGTCGAGGTTTGTTGCGTGTTTTCATCGATCATTCCAATGGGATTGGTGTAGAGGATTGTGCTACGGTCAGTCATCAATTGACCCGTCTGTTCGGTGTGGAAGAGGTACCCTATGAACGGCTCGAGGTATCCTCCCCCGGCTTGGACAGACCGTTGAATAAAACCGCCGATTTCGAACGGTTTTTAGGACGGGAAGCCAAAGTCAAACTGCGCATTCCTTATGCAGGTCAGAGAAATTTTTCGGGGCGTCTTGAAGCAGTGACTGAACAGACCCTTACCTTGGCAACCTCGGCAGGGTTGTTGGATATGGCGCGCGAGGATATCGAACGTGCCCGTCTCGTGCCGGAATTGTGAGTGGAGAGAACAGAATGAGCAAGGAAGTACTGTTGTTGGTCGATGCGTTGGCGCGGGAGAAAAACGTTTCCCCCGAGATCGTGTTTGTGGCACTGGAACAGGCTCTGGCGTCGGCTACCCGCAAAAAGCATGGGGAGGAAGATATCGATGTGCGGGTCAGCATCGATCGTCATACCGGTGATTTCCAATCCTATCGGCGCTGGCGCGTCGTGGAGGATCAGGAATGGCTGTCTGAATTCCAGGAATTGCCTCTGTCACAAGTCCGTGCAAACAATCCGGAAGCGCAAGCCGGGGAGATCATCGAAACTTCTTTGGAGCCCATCGAGTTTGGGCGTATCGGGGCACAAGCTGCCAAGCAAGTGATTTTTCAGAAAATCCGGGATGCGGAACGGGAACAGATTCTGGCGGATTTTCTGGAACGACAGGACAATCTGGTCAGTGGTCTGGTCAAGCGTCAGGAACGTGGGAATTACATCGTGGAATCCGGTCGGGTTGAAGCTCTGTTGCCCCGCGATCAGTTGATTCAACGGGAAAATTTGCGTATTGGAGATCGGGTGCGTGCCTACTTGCTCCGGGTCGAGCGGGGAGGGCGGGGGCCACAGGTGATACTGTCCCGAGTGGTTCCGGAATTTCTGATCAAACTGTTTGAACTGGAAGTGCCGGAAATCGAAGAAGGGTTGTTGGAAATCAAGGCTGCGGCTCGTGATCCCGGGATCCGCGCCAAGATTGCCGTGCATTCTCGGGATCGACGTATCGATCCCATCGGAACTTGTGTGGGGATGCGGGGATCACGGGTGCAAGCCGTGATTTCAGAACTGGGAGGAGAACGCGTAGATATCATCTTGTGGTCGGAAGACCCCGCTCAGTTTGTGATCAATGCGCTGGCTCCTGCGGAGGTCAATTCTATTCGCGTGGATGAAGAGGCCCATAGCATGGACGTGGTGGTGGACGAAGATCATCTGGCGCAGGCAATCGGCCGGAATGGACAGAATGTTCGATTGGCTTCGGAATTGACAGGTTGGTCTCTCAATATCATGACCGAAGATCAAGCCCAGGAAAAAGACAAAGAGGAAACGCTGCGCTTGCGCAATTTGTTTGTAGCCCGCCTGGATGTGGATGAAGAAGTGGCAGACATTCTGATTCAAGAGGGATTTTCCAGTTTGGAGGAAGTCGCTTATGTACCTAAACTGGAGATGCTGGCGATTGCTGCCTTCGACGAAGATACAGTGAATGAGTTGCGGAGCCGGGCGCGCAATGCTTTGCTGACAGAAGCGATTGCCACAGAAGAAAAGGTTGAACATGCAGTGGAAGATTTGAGACATATGGCGGGAATGGATCCCGAAACTGCGGTTTTATTGGCTTCAAAGGGAATTCATACGGTGCAGGATCTGGCAGATCTGGCGGTGGATGAACTGGAAGAATTGACGGGACTGACGCAAGAACGCGCCAGCGCCCTGATCATGGCGGCGCGCGCTCCGCTGTTTGAGTAATCAGGAGACATCAACCATGACGCACTCCACCGTGACGGATCTGGCTACAGAATTAAAAATGACGCCCTCGGCGTTGCTCGATCAATTACAAGCGGCGGGTATTCAAAAAACGGCGCAAGACACGCTGACCGAACGAGATAAGGCCGTTTTGCTGGAACATCTACGCGAGCAGCATGGTCGCGCAGAGCCAAAAACACGGATTACCCTGACACGACGTCAAACCAGCGAAATTCGCAAGGCAGATAATACGACGGGTAAGGCACGCACCATACAGGTGGAAGTTCGAAAAAAACGCGTCTTGATCAAACGGGATGTGGCAGAAAATCAGCCAGAAGATGTTTTGGAAGTTTCTGAAAGCATTCCCCCTGTCATGGGGAGCGAGGAAGAGACATCGGATGTCGGGATGGAATCGTCACTGCACGAAGAAGTGCAGGTCACAGAATTGCCTGAAGTTCAGGACACGGATCTTCCCTTGCCGCTGATTTCGGAGAGTGAGGAAGATAATAAGAAGGAAGAAGAAAAAGAAGAAGAAGAAAAAGAAAAAGAAGAAAAAGAAAAAGAAGAAGAGAGTCAGGGCGTGGACACGGTGGTGTCAGTTCCTGATTTGGAAGTTCCTCCGGAAGAAGAAGTTGTTTCCGTACCGACTCCTGCCGAGCCTCCTCTGTCACAACGGACGCTCCGTATTTCGCCCATCGATGAGGAACAGCGAGCCATTCGAGAAATGGAAGCACGTCGTCAGGCTGAATTGCGTTCCAGGCAAGCGGCTGATGCACTGGATAAAATGGAACGGGTACGGATCCGCAAGGAGACCGAAGAAAAGGCCGAGGCTACCCGAGTGGCCGCTTTAGCGGCCAGCATCAAGCCAGTGGTGGTGGAGCCGTCCCGTTCTGAAAAAACAGGAACCCTTCATCGACCTGCGGTGGTGGCTGCAACCACGGATGCGGGCGGTGTGCGTAAACCGGCAAAGAAAACAGAAAAACAACCGGCCACGGCTTGGACCGATGATGGCGCCAAACGTCGAGCACTCAAGACGCGCGGAGAAACCGGGGGGACGGGGTGGCGTGAACCTCATGGTCGGCATGGTAAGGGACACAAGGGGGATTCCTCTCAATCCCATGCTTTTTCGGCGCCCACTGAGCCCATCATCCATGAAGTTCTGGTGCCTGAAACCATCACTGTTGCTGTGCTGGCACAAAAAATGGCTGTCAAGGCCGCCGAAGTGATCAAGACGCTGATGAAAATGGGCATGATGGTGACCATCAATCAGATACTGGATCAGGAAACGGCCATGATCGTGGTACAGGAATTAGGTCACATGGCCAAACCTGCCAAGTTGGATGATCCGGAAGCACTGCTTGCGGAAACCGGGACTGTCCATGTAGATGCGATCCTTGAACCCCGTGCTCCGGTCGTCACCGTTATGGGACATGTGGACCATGGCAAAACCTCGCTTCTCGACTACATTCGTCGGACCCGTGTGGCCAGTGGTGAAGCAGGAGGGATTACCCAGCATATCGGGGCATATCATGTGGAAACACCGCGCGGCATGGTAACTTTTCTGGATACCCCGGGGCATGAGGCATTTACAGCGATGAGGGCTCGGGGTGCCAAGGTTACGGACATCGTGATTTTGGTGGTGGCAGCAGACGATGGAGTCATGCCCCAAACCATTGAGGCCATCCACCATACCAAGGCGGCACAAGTGCCTGTGGTGGTGGCGGTTAACAAAATGGACAAACCCGATGCAAATTTCGATCGGATCAAGAATGAGTTGGTCACCCAAGGGGTGCTTCCCGAGGAGTATGGCGGTGATGCACAGTTTGTTGCTGTTTCCGCAAAATCCGGCATGGGAATCGATGAATTGCTCGAATCCGTACTGCTTCAGGCCGAAGTTCTGGAACTGAAGGCTCCTCGCAACACCCCCGCCAAAGGGATCGTCATCGAAGCTCGTCTTGACAAAGGACGCGGTCCCGTGGCGACAATTCTGGTGCAATCTGGTCAATTACGGCGTGGGGATATGGTTTTGGCCGGGGCGGCATATGGGCGGGTACGGGCCATGTTGAATGAAGCAGGACAGCCGGTGGATAGTGCCGGACCTTCGATTCCCGTAGAGATTCAGGGATTGACCGAAGTGCCCGTGGCCGGTGAAGATGTCATGGTTCTGAATGACGAACGTAAAGCGCGAGAAATCGCCCTATTCCGTCAGGGTAAGTTCCGTGACGTGAAGTTGGCCCGTCAGCAGGCCGCGAAGTTGGAAAACATGTTTGAGCAGATGGGAGAAGGTGAAGTCAAGACCCTGTCGCTCATCATTAAATCTGATGTGCAAGGGTCCTACGAAGCACTTTCCCAATCCTTGCTCAAGTTGTCCAACGAAGAAGTCCGGGTCAATATCGTCCATGCGGCGGTGGGCGGGATTACCGAGTCGGACGTCAATCTAGCTCTGGCCTCCAAGGCCGTGATCATTGGCTTCAACACTCGTGCGGACACGACGGCGCGCAAGTTGATCGCTTCGGCGGGGGTGGATGTGCGGTACTACGACATCATTTATAACGTGGTGGACGAAGTCAAGGCCGCGCTCTCCGGGATGTTGGCGCCTGACCGAAAGGAAAATATCCTGGGATTGGTGGATATTCGCGAAGTGTTCCGTATCTCGCGAGTGGGAACTGTGGCTGGATGTTATGTTCTGGAAGGCGTGGTCAAGCGGGGTGCCCAGGTTCGATTGCTGCGGGATCAGGTGGTGGTTCACACCGGCGAACTGGACTCTCTCAAACGCTTCAAGGATGATGTTCGTGAAGTCAAAACAGGCTTTGAATGCGGTTTGTCCCTGCGTAACTATAACGATCTTCAGGTGGGGGATAAATTGGAAGTCTTTGAAATCGTAGAAGTCGTGCGGAGTCTGTGAGTTCGGTATGAAACATTTTCCGCGCCAGATACGGGTGGCCGATCAGATTCAGAAAGAGTTGGCTGATTTGCTCCGACGTGAATTCAAGGACCCGCGCGTGGGCATGATTACCTTCACAGCGGTGGAGGTGGCGGGGGATTATGCCCACGCCAAGGTTTATGTCAGTTCGCTTCAGGGGGAGGAGGTATTGGCCCGTTCCCTGGAGGCATTGCGCGATGGAGCGGGGTTTCTGCGTCATCACCTGGGACGGCGTCTGACCTTGCATACCCTGCCTCAGTTGCATTTTTTGGCAGACACTTCGGCGGATCGGGCCTTCGTTCTGACCAATCTGATCAATGCCGCGCGGGCGGCCGATGAAGCATTCCCAAAATCCTGAACGCTCGGAGCGGCGTGCGCTCACCGGCGTCATTCTGTTCGACAAGCCGTTTGGCTTATCGAGCAATCATGCCTTGCAGCGCGTGCGCCGTCTTTTTCAGGCGCTCAAGGCAGGACACACCGGCACTCTGGACCCCCATGCCACGGGATTGCTCCCTCTTTGTTTTGGAGAAGCCACCAAGTATTCAGGGTGGATCCTCGATGCACCAAAGACTTATCACGCCACCCTGACTTTGGGCCAGACCAGCAGTACGGGGGATGGAGAAGGTGTATTGAACCCCGGGCGCCCGTTTCTGGGGAACGAGATGACCCTGAATGCCACACTTGATGGGTTTCTGGGCACTCAAACCCAGTTACCCCCCATGCATTCGGCCCTCAAGGTTCAGGGGCAGACGTTGTATCAGTTGGCCCGCGCCGGTAAGGAAGTGGAACGTACCCCTCGAGCTATTCATGTTCATGAGATACGTCTTCTCTCTTGGCAGGAGGATCAGGTGGTTATCGAGACCAAGGTTAGCAAGGGCACCTACATTCGGGTCTTGGCCCAGGATATCGGTATTGCCCTGGGGTGCGGTGCCTACCTGAGTGGTTTACGGCGGACGGCCACCGGTCCCTTTGACTTGAACGAAGCGGTGACCCTGGAAAATCTGGAGGGAATGACTCAAGCCCAGCGTGATGCCTGTCTTCAACCAGTGGACAGTCTGCTGGCTGGATTGCCACGCCTCGATCTGCCCCTGACTCAGGGGCGTTCCCTGAGTCAGGGGCAGATCGTCATGGGGAATTTCCCCTGGCCAGAATCGCTCTATCGGGTTTATGCCAAGAATCAATTTTTGGGATTGGCCGAGCCGGATGCCACGCACAGCAACTTGGTGCCACTACGCATGATGGGTGACTTGCCTTCCTTGTGTTTTCAGGAATCTGGTACCCTGTGAGACCTCATCCCCCCTCCTCCTCTTCATCTTCCGTACCCCATGCGTTTGCAGCAGGAGATTGGCGTGCCATTCGTGGGCTGATGCCGTATTTACTGGCATTCAAGGGAAGGGTTGCCTTGGCGTTGTCCTGTCTGGTGCTGGCCAAGGTGGCCAATGTGGGCGTACCCTTGCTGCTCAAAGAGATCATCGATCGTCTGGCACCCGGAAAAGGGGTACTCATGGTTCCGCTGGCCTTGGTCCTGGCCTATGGGGCATTGCGCTTTTCGACCACCCTGTTTAATGAGTTACGGGATGGGATCTTTGCCAAGGTGACACAGCGTGCCATTCGAAGCATTGCCCTGTCTGTGTTTCAGCATTTGCATGCCCTGAATCTGCGTTTTCATCTGGAACGCCACACAGGGGGGCTGTCCCGCGACATTGAAAGGGGCACGCGCGGCATTGAGAGTTTATTGCGCTTCACCCTTTTTAGTATTTTTCCTACCCTGGTGGAAATGGCCATGGTGGCAGCTATTCTGGCCTGGAAATACGATATCTGGTTTGCCTTGATTACCTTGGTGACGTTGGTGATTTATATTGCGTTGACGGTGGTGATCACCGAATGGCGCACCCATTTCCGGCGGCGCATGAACGAACTGGATTCCAAAGCCAATGCCCGCGCCATTGACAGTCTGATCAATTATGAAACGGTCAAATATTTCGGGAATGAGGCCTGGGAAGCGCAACGCTATGATCAGAACTTGGCTCGCTGGGAAGAGGCAGCGGTCAAAAGCCAAACTTCTCTGGCTTTGCTCAATGGAATTCAAAGTCTGATCATCGGGGTGGGCGCAGTCGCACTGATGCTGCGGGCAACGGCAGGGGTGTCTGCCGGACGCCTGACCGTGGGTGATCTGGTGTTGATCAACGCTCTTTTATTGCAACTCTACATGCCCCTGAACTTTCTGGGGGTGGTGTATCGCGAAATCAAGCAGTCCTTGGCGGACATGGATCGCCTGTTTCGATTGTTGACGGTGGAAACTGAGATTCGTGACTGTCCCGATGCTCAACCCTTGAAAGTTGGGGGCGGTGTCGTTCGTTTTGAAGCGGTGGACTTTGCTTACGACGAACGACGCGCCATTCTGCATCATGTGGATTTCGAGATTCCGGCGGGACATAAAGTGGCGGTGGTTGGGTCGAGCGGGGCCGGAAAATCTACGCTGTCTCGTCTTTTATTCCGCTTTTACGATGTGCAACAGGGGCGCATACTGATCGATGGTCAGGACATCCGCCAGGTCACCCAACAGTCCTTGCGTGCCGCGATCGGTATCGTGCCTCAGGACACGGTATTGTTCAACGATACGATCTATGCCAACATCGCCTATGGACAACCTGACGCTGCCCGCGAGGACGTTCTGCGCTGTGCTCAAACCGCTCATATCCATGCATTTATCGAAAGTTTGCCCGAAGGGTATGAAACCCAGGTGGGGGAACGGGGTCTCAAATTATCCGGGGGGGAAAAGCAGCGCGTCGCAATCGCTCGTACCCTGCTCAAGGCTCCGCGTATTCTGGTATTCGATGAGGCTACCTCGGCACTCGACTCTCACTTCGAGCGGGAAATCCAGGAAGAGTTATCCTCCATGGCGCGGCACCATACCACTCTGGTGATTGCTCACCGTTTATCCACCATCATCGATGCTGATCAGATCATGGTCATGGAAGCGGGGAACATCCTGGAACGGGGTACACATCTCGAATTATTGTCCAGGAATGGACGATATGCGGAACTATGGGCCCTGCAGCAGTCGGAAGAGGTTCAATCCGGGTAAAAAGCAGAGCAGAAAAACCAACGGCCGGACACATCAGGCCACCAGACCAGTGACCCGGATTTAAAGGGCAACGCCCGATTTTTGAACGGGTTTGGCCGACAGCAATCCCAAAGTGGTCTGATCCTGGACTTCCAACCAACGCCGTACCCGATTGGCATCAGAAAAGCGGGCATGATGACCACGGGAATCCAGCAGGACGATGATAGTGGGACGCTGATGGATGGTGGCTTGCATCACCAGACATTGTCCCGCTTCGTTGATGAAACCGGTTTTGGACAGACCGATTTGCCAGCCTTCCTGAGCGACCAAGGGATTGGTATTGTGCAAGGTAACCAACCGCCCCCCCCGACCGATGGGAACCTGAATCTCGGAGCGGGTAGTGATCTCGTGAATCAGGGGGACTTTGACGGCAGTACTTACCAGCACGGCCAAGTCCTGGGCCGTAGCGACATTGGCGCCGTTCAGTCCACTGGAATCTTCAAAATGAGTATCCTTCATGCCCAACTTCTGGGCTTGCAGATTCATCTGTTGAACAAAGGCCGCGGTGCCCCCAGGAAAGTTCCGGGCGAGGGCGGCGGCGGCACGATTTTCAGAGGCTACCAAAGCCATGCGCATGAAATCGAGACGGGTCGCCTGAGTACCCACGCGCAGGTGGGAATGACTGTAACGCAACGTATCCACATCTTCCTGACTTACGGTCAGGATTTCTTCCATATTCTGATGATTTTGAATGACTACCAGTGCCGTCATCAACTTGGTGATGGAAGCGATGGGGTGGGTAGGTTCGGGATTTTTGGCATAGACAACTTTCTGGGTCTGTTCATCCACGACCAGAGCCGTGACCGACAGGAGTGCTATGTGCCGGGGGTCTGGATCGACGGGGGCCCCATGATGGTGGTGATGCAGGTGGTGGTGTACCTGTGCTTCTGCCAATGGAACATGGGCGACGAAGAGGGCCATGAACCCTGTGAGGACCCAAGAGCGCAAAGCAGAAGAGGATAAAAACATGGGTGAACTCCAAGGTAGATGATACATTTCAACGATACAAAAAAAAACCTTGAAATGCAAGGGGATTATCCTGATTTACCCAACTTTTCCCAGATTTTTTCAAGACGGGGTACGGAAACGGGGTGAGGCGTTTTCAGTGATTGGGCAAAGAGTGCACAATGCAACTCTTCCAGCAGCCAGCGAAACTCTTCCAACTCCGGACTGGGTCCCCGCCGCTGGAGGGTATCTGTCCAGCGCCGTTCCAGGCGCGTCAGATCGGTATTCTTGCGGATATCTCCGGCAAGATCGCGGGGTAACTTCTCCAGACGAATTTCCATGGCGTGAAGGTAGCGCGGAAAATGGGCCAGTTTGGCGGGAGGAGTGGTGCGCAGCGTGGTGAAATTCATCAGACGTTGACGACGATGCTCCAGTTCTTTTAAGGGACCTGCCAGGTCCGGTTGGCGTGACAGTTGAGTCAGACGTTGGACTACATTCCGATGCCGTGTGAAAATATCGTGGAATAAGGCCACCTGGATTTTCAGGGATTGACCCAGATTTCCCTTGAGGGACTGGAGACGATGCTGGAACTCGGTGCGCGTGTGTGGCGGAACACCTTCATCCGGCAACCATTGGCGCAGCACCTGCTGCAGCAACAGTTCAAAGAGGGTGTCTGCCGTGACCGGATCCCCATTTTGAGTCAGACGGGCAAACTCTGGTAGGAGGGGTAGGAGGTCGGGTAGGGTATTTTGCCCTTTGAGTCGTAGCGGAGCCAAGCTCAAATGGGCCAATCGGCGGATTCCCGCCCGGGTACTGGTGAGTGCTTCTTCCTGATCATCGAAGACCATCAGGTCCACGGTTTGACCCCGATCCACCAAACCGGGATAGACCGTAAGGATGATGCCTGCACGCACCAGCGTCTGTGGGCCGGAAAGTTCTTCGAAATCCCAACGGGTCAGTCCCTTTTGTACCCAGTCCGGGTCTTTTTCGGGACTCAAAGTGCGATGGAGCGGGTTGTTCCATTGAGCCCGCAGCAGGTCGAGGTCACGGCCACTGGCGATTTCCTGGCCCATTTCATCGGTCAGGCGCAGACGCATTTTCAGGTGTTCTGGGGGTGTGGCCCAATCCTCGGGGGATACCGCCTGCCCACTGCGCTGGCGGACAAACTGATTCAGTTGGGGAAGAAGTGCGCCTCGAGAGGGATCATGACGCTCCAGAAAAGCCGTGACGGTAGGCGGCAGGGGCACCAGAGTGCGACGCAGGGTGCCAGGCAGTTTTTTTAAGAGAAAGGTGATTTTTTCGCGGATCAGTCCGGGTACCAACCAATCCAGCGGAGCATTGTCCAATAGGGACAGTACGGGCAAAGGCAGGGTCAGGGTGACTCCATCGAGGGGATGCCCGGGCTCAAAACGATAGGTCAGAGGCCAGTCTTGGCCCCCCCAGGAAAAGTGGTCAGGAAATTGAATTTCAGTAATGTCTCCAGCGGCATGGCGCATCAGAAATTCACGGGTCATGAGCAGTGGGTCTGCGTGACCCGGAGTCCGTTCGCGTAACCAATGGGTCAGACGTTGAGCGCTCCATACCTCGAGAGGCAAACAATCTTCATAAAAGGCGCAGAGGTCTTCTTCGGGAATTAGAACACCCTGGCGCCGCCCCTTATGTTCCAACGCCAGTACTTCGGCCATGGCGGCCAGGTTATGCACCAGAAAAGGAGGCGGTGTCTTCAATTCACCCGCGACGAGGCCATGCTGGATGAAGACTCGCCGCGCTTCGTGGGGCGCGATGGGACCATACCGTACAGGGCGACGGGCCACCAGAGTCAGGCCATAGAGTGTCACTTTTTCGTAGGCATTGACCTGCTCGCCCTGGGGGTCCCAGTAAGGATCGCCATAGCTGCGTTGAACCAGTGATCCGGCGGCGGCTTCGATCCATTCCGGTTGGAGGGGGGCCAGCAGACGGGCCTGGATGCCTTCGGTTTCTGCCAGTTCGGCGGCCATGACCCAGCGCGGACGTTCCTTGCCCCGCACACCAGAGGAGACCCGAAAACGAATACCCCGCGGGCCGAGATAATTCTGTGCTTCTCGATCCCATTGTCCGATCTGGCCCAGTAATCCGCAGAGCAGGGCGCGGTGGACATTTTCTGGCGGGGCAGGGCTTTCGTTCGGCAGCCACTGTCGTTCAGTTATCAACCCCACCAGTTGACCGTGTAATTCGCGCCATTCGCGCACCCGTGCCGGGGAAAGGTAATTGCGCTGGCAGAAGTGCACCAGTTGGCGTCCTGATTTGCGGTGTCGAAAGGCTTCCTGTACTTTGTCCCAGATTTGGAGAAGGGCCAGGAATTCTGAACCGGCTTGGAGGAATTGGGCATGGTGGGCATCGGCTCGACTGCGATCATCGGAGGGGCGCGTGCGCGGATCTTGCACGCTCAGGGCTGCCACCAGGACCAGGATTTCTCGCAGGCAACCCAGGTCACGAGCGGCGAGAACCATGCGACCCAAACGCGGATCGAGGGGGAGAGGAGCCAGTTCACGGCCCAACGGGGTGAGTGCGTGGGCTTCGTCCATGGCACCCAGTTCATGCAGGAGTCGATAACCTTCTTCGATGGCGCGTGGGGTAGGACTGTCGAGCAGAGGAAGGGTATCCAGACAGCCCAAGCCCAGGTGGGCCAGACGCAGGATGACGCTGGCAAGGGAGGTACGAAGAATTTCGGGCGTAGTGAAGGGCGGGCGGGCAGAAAAGTCTACCTCGTCATACAGCCGAATACAGATTCCGGCCGCCACTCGCCCACAACGCCCGGCACGTTGGCGGGCTGCAGCCTGGGAGATCTTTTCCACGCGCAACTGGGTAACCTTGGTGCGCAGACTGTACCGATTGACGCGGGCCAATCCCGTATCGATGACAAAATGGATGCCCGGCACGGTCAGTGAGGTTTCGGCCACATTGGTGGCCAACACGATGCGTCGTCCCGTACCCGCTTGAAAAACCCGATCTTGCTCGGTTTGAGATTGACGGGCGTAGAGTGGCAAAATCTCTGTATGTGGTGGATGGTGTTTACGTAAGGCTTCAGCGGTTTGTCGGATATCCCGTTCTCCCGGCAGAAAAATCAGAATGTCCCCCCGTGCATGCAGATCTCCCAACTCGTCCACAGCATTCAGCAACGCCTGGAGGCTCTGGTCTTCATCATCGTCGGTTTCTTCCTCGGTGGGTGCCTCGATGGGCCGCCAACGGATTTCCACCGGCCAGGTTCGCCCTGAGACCTCGATCACTGGAGCTTGGTCGAAGTGGGCCGACAGTCGTTCAGCTTCGAGGGTGGCGGAGGTCAGAATTACTTTGAGGTCGGGGCGACGGGGGAGCAGACATTTCAGATAGCCCATCAGAAAGTCCATGTTGAGACTACGCTCATGCACTTCATCGAGGATCAGGGTGTCATAGCGACGAAATTCTGGATCATGGGCGATTTCGGCCAACAGGATTCCTTCGGTCATGACCTTGATGAAGGAACGGTCCGATACCTGGTCGTGGAAACGAACCTGATAACCCACGGCTTCGCCCAGACGGGTTCCCAGTTCCTGGGCAAGTCGTTGTGCTACGCTGCGCGCCGCTACACGGCGTGGCTGCGTGCATCCGATCAGCCCCCCCACCCCCCGCTCAAGAAGCAGGCAGAGTTGGGGGAGTTGAGTGGTTTTCCCCGATCCGGTTTCTCCACAGATAATGGTGACGGGATAGCGAGACACGGTGGACAGTATTTCTTCCCGTGCCGCCAGCACCGGCAGATCGCTGGTCAATGATGGACGCGGCAAGGTCTCCCGACGCCGGGCTTGAACGGCGGGAGAAAAGGGTTTGTACCTCATCGGGCCGAGCGGGTCAGGAGGAGGAATCGTTCATTCCGGTCCCCAGGACGTTCTGCACTCCAGCGCAGGTGCCAACCTTTGGGCACCAAAAAGGCATTCTGCCCATTGGATTGCACCAGCCATAGGGAACACTGGACACTAGGATCCAGTTCGCGCCGTTCAGTATGAAGGTCGAGGGTATCGTCCAGCAAT
The DNA here is from genome assembly GCF_000735045.1 of Ferrovum myxofaciens. Lineage (GTDB taxonomy): Bacteria > Pseudomonadota > Gammaproteobacteria > Burkholderiales > Ferrovaceae > Ferrovum > Ferrovum myxofaciens. The sequence continues at coordinate 6,469 of NZ_JPOQ01000085.1, read as the reverse complement.
CCGCGCTGGGGTTCGCCCAGTCCTGTACTCATGATGCAGCCATGGGAGTGGGGCAGTGCTTTTCCCAGGGAAAGCATGACGCCCTCATAACTGCGTGAAGCTTCCACATAGGGCAACCAGAGGGACATGACCAGCATCCAGGAAACCGTCATGCCCACCGACCAGTTGATCAGTGCGCGTCGAGGAGAAGGATGGGAATGAAAAATAGTGAAGGCCCAAAGTAACGTCAGAAATAGGGAGAAAGCAAAGGGCAGTGCCTGGAAATGCGTGTGAAAGTCAGGAAGTTGGGCATCTAGGTAATGTATGATGCCAACAGGCCAACCCGTCATCTGGGCAATCCAGCCCAACCACAGCAAGGTGGTCAGAAGCCCGAAAGTCAGCATGCCGAACCAATCCAGTGCGCTGGTGGCTCCCCGTCGCAATCCGTCCAGTCCACCTGTCGCCAGCAAGGTAAAAGGAAGGAGGAGGGGAAGGGCATTGCCTTCACGGGGAGAAGTGCATAAACCCAGAACAAGTAGCCAGAGCCCCAACATCAGCAACAGAAAACGGGTCTGAGGTTTTTCCCAGGTTCGTTTTCCTCCGGTCCATAGTACCCCCAGAGCCAAAGGGGCTGCTGGCCAGGCAAACCAACTGGAAACGACCAGATAGTATAGGGGGGAAGCATCGGCGACCAGCCATGTCTCTGGATGCAGGAAGGGGCCGAACAACAGGGGTTTCCAGAGAACATAGGTGGCGGGATGATCAAGCGCCAGAAGGGTAGGCCAGATGACCAGAAAGGGAATGGCTCCTATGGCCCAGAAAAGTGTAAAACGTCCTGCCTGAGGAGGACGAAATTCATGAATCAGAGCGGGGGCTAGAATCAACAGGGGCAAGAGCAAGGGGAACGCCAATGTGCCCTGGGACAAAAACGCCATGCCGAATCCGATTCCCCCCATCAACCCCCCCCGGACGGTTTGAGTCCGTCCCATGGGAAGAGCGGCCACGACCCATGAAACACCCGTCAACCAGGACAAATCTGTACTCATTTCATGGGCGCGGATGACCAACCCCACGCTTCCGATGAAGATCAGGATGGCTAATCGAAGGGTTCTGGGACCGTAGAGATGACGGGCGGCCAGGGCAATCCCCGCAAAGGTTCCCACCATGAACAATCCACTGGCCAGACGTGCTGCATCGTGAGGAGGCACGAGATGGAAGGAAAAGCGTACCAGAATCGCCCCCAGCCAATAGTACAGGGGAGGGTGCGCAAGGTAGGGTTCACCCGCCAGGGTAGGAGATAACCAGGATCCTCCACGCAGCATTCCGTGGATAATCCCTTGGCTGACGGCTTCATCGTACTTCCAAGGGGTATGTCCTGTCAGGCCCGGAAGAAGCCAAGCGAGACAGATGAGAATAAAGAGTACGATCTTTAGAGGTGTGGCGGTCCCGTCGAAATTGAGGGTTTTATCGATTAACGATCCGGAAGCCACAGTGATCCCTTTGCATTTCCACCCCCAAGTCTCAATGATGAGGCTTGGGGGGATGGATTACTTGCGGGCGTATTTTTGACGGAATTTCTCGACCCGACCGGCAGTATCCACGATTTTCTGTTTACCGGTATAGAAGGGATGACAGGCTGAGCAGACTTCCACGGAAAGGGCTGGCTTTCCCATCGTGGAGCGGGTGATGAAAGAGTTACCGCAACTGCAGGTTACGGTGAGGTCATTGTAGGCGGGGTGAATATCAGCTTTCATGAGCGTTCCTGTACGTGAGCCGGGGTATACGGCACCAAACCCGAAATTATGCACCAAAACTAGATTCTATGCAAGTCATTGGCGGGCGGTTAACCGCGCCGCATGGAGTCGAAGAAGTCGGCATTATTCTTGGTGGCTTTGATCTTGTCGAGCAGGAATTCGATGGCTTCCATTTCATCCATGGGATAAAGCAGTTTGCGCAGTACCCAGATCTTTTGCAAGACGTCTTGCTTGATGAGCAACTCTTCTCGTCGGGTTCCCGAACGGTTCACGTTGAGTGCCGGGTAAATGCGTTTTTCTGCCATGCGTCGGTCAAGATGGATTTCCATGTTTCCCGTGCCCTTGAACTCTTCGTAGATCACGTCGTCCATGCGGGATCCGGTATCGACCAAGGCGGTGGCTATGATGGTCAGCGACCCTCCTTCTTCGATATTGCGTGCCGCGCCGAAGAAACGTTTGGGACGTTGCAGGGCGTTGGCATCCACACCACCCGTCAGTACCTTGCCTGAGGAAGGAACCACCGTGTTGTAAGCACGGGCCAGACGGGTGATGGAATCGAGCAGGATGACGACATCGCGCTTATGTTCCACCAGGCGCTTGGCTTTTTCGATCACCATTTCGGCAACCTGGACATGGCGGGTAGCGGGTTCGTCGAAAGTGGATGAAACTACTTCACCTCGCACCGAGCGTTGCATTTCCGTGACTTCCTCGGGGCGCTCGTCGATCAGCAATACAATCAGGGTAGCATCGGGATTGTTGGCCGAGATGGAATGAGCGATATGTTGGAGCATCACTGTTTTTCCACTCTTGGGACTGGCCACCAGCAAGCCCCGTTGTCCCTTGCCGATGGGGGCGACGATATCGATGACACGCCCCGTAATATTTTCTTCGGCACGGATGTCCCGTTCCAAGGTCATGGGCTGAGTGGGAAAGAGAGGCGTCAAGTTCTCGAATAGGATTTTGTTCTTGGCATTTTCCGGAAGTTCGCCATTCACCGAATCGACCTTGACCAATGCAAAGTAACGTTCCCCTTCCTTGGGTATTCGGATTTCTCCTTGAATGCTGTCCCCTGTATGCAGGTTGAAGCGGCGGATCTGGGAGGGGCTGATATAGATATCATCCGGACTGGACAGGTAGGAGGTTTCTGGCGAACGAAGGAAGCCGAAGCCGTCCTGAAGGACCTCCAGTGTGCCTTCTCCGTAAATGCTTTCGCCTCGTTTGGCTTGGTTCTTGAGCAGGGCAAAAATCAACTCCTGCTTGCGCATACGATTGGCGCCTTCAATTTCGAATTTGGTAGCCATGTCCACCAATTCGGTGACATGGTGGGTTTTAAGATCAGAAAGGTGCATGGATCAGGTATCAGAAAGGGAAATGATTCGGTGGATGTGCACTGGGGGCCCCGCAGGAGCGAGGTACAGAGCGAGTTTGGTGAGGGTGGTGGAGCATTATACACGTGCGCCACCTGAGTGATCTCAGGGGCGCAGAGTAACGCGTTTAGAGGTGACTGTCAATGAATGCGTTCAATTGTGACTTGGAGAGTGCACCGACCTTGGTGCCTTCTACGCTTCCATTCTTGAACAGCAACAGGGTAGGAATACCCCGCACGCTGTACTTTCGTGCCGTTTCCGGGTTGTCGTCCACATTCAGTTTGGCGACCTTGACCCGTTCGCCATAATCTTTCGCGGCTTCTTCCAGTATGGGGCCTATCAATTTGCAGGGACCACACCATTCAGCCCAAAAGTCCAGTAATACGGGAATGGGAGACTGCAGAACGTCCTGTTCGAAGGAACGGTCGGTGACATGATGCACATTACTCATGGAAAACCTCAACCAGATTGGGATGAAAATTTTTACAACGTCAAGAACGACCAAAAATCATTGGGAGATCCGTGAAGATATCCTAAACCAAAATTCGGCGAAACGCAAAACCAACCTTACCGGTTCTTGAACAGATCAGTTAAAATCACATTCTTTTCGTCGGTGGATCATTCTAACCAAGGAGACTCTATGACTTATGTAGTGACCGAATCCTGCATACGCTGCAAATATACGGATTGTGTGGATGTCTGCCCGGTGGATTGTTTTCGGGAGGGGCCGAATTTTCTCGTGATCGATCCGGACGAGTGCATCGACTGTACCCTTTGCGTGGCTGAATGTCCTGCCGAAGCCATCTTTGCTGAGGATGACGTTCCTGAAAACCAGCGCGCTTTCATCGCCATCAATGCGGAACTGGCCAAGAACGAGCGCTGGAAACCCATTATCGAGCGTAAGGAAGCCCCAGTCGATGCGGATGAGTGGAAAGGGGTGATGCCCAAGGCACATCTGCTCGACCGAGGGTGACCCACCTCGTCCGAAAGGCTCGTTTTGATTACTGCTCGGGCTTGCGTGCGATCATACCGATGAGCGCCGAAGGGCCGTGGTGTCCTGAGCCTTCACTGAGGGTATCTTCATACGCTTCCAGATATTCGATGGTGTAATCCTTCCATGCTTGGCGCAAGATTTCTTCCGTATAGAGGTTTTCTACGGCAGAAGGTCCCCCGGTTTTATATTCCAGTTGCTTGGGAGTATACCCCTGCAACAGTATCTGTCCTCCCGGTTTCAGCAGTGTGCGAATTTGTTCAAACTGGCGCTGACGCAAGACCGGAGGAGCAAACTGGATGAAAATTCCCACTACCCAATCGAACAGGTCAGGGGTCTGAGGGGTTCGCCACTCCTCCGTCAGCATGTCACCACAACAAAAATCCACGGTCACCCCGCGCATTTTTGCCAATCGACGTGCTTTTTCCACTGCGACGGCAGAAATTTCCACAGCACTGACCTGTAGTCCCTGGCTGGCCAACCACACGCTGTTACGACCTTCTCCATCGGCTACGGACAGGACTTTTTCGCCTGGGATAAAACGCTCCTTCTGGTTGACCAGAAAGTGATTGGGTTCGGTGCCAAACAGAAAATTTTGTCCTACTTCTTCATAGCGGGTACTCCACATCCTGTTTTGTTCTGCAACAAAGTCATCGTTCATGGTCAGGGTCTCGTTAAAAAAGTTGGTTTCTTCAAAGGAACTCCATCATTTTCCCTAATAACGGGCTTCTTCGGTCCTCTATCGCCGGATTTCAAGAATTCTATATGAATATCATTCATGGTTCGAATTTCTGACCTGGAACAATCCCTTCGGTTTTATTGCGATGCACTGGGTTCCTATATTTCCCTGCACATTTTTAGCAGCATCTGAAGCCGTAGTGTGCGGTGTCGCACAGACGCCACAGGGGGGAGTGACGGACAATCCCGGAAGAGATGGAAGTAGTGATCGTAGCGGGATTTTTGGTCAGTGGCCGAAGAGTCCAATCGCACAGGAGCAACGTAGTAATTGTGCGGATATACAACCAATTACAATTTATTAGGGGTGTATTGATGAAAGCTCAAAAAATATTATCTGTCCTGCCATTGGCAGTGATCGGCGCGCTTTATGGCGCTTCGGCATGGGCGACACCTTTTCTGGGCTCGGATTTGGCAAGTTTTACGGTTCTGGGTTCCTCGACAGTGACCAATGTACCTAAGAGCGCTATTGACGGGAGTGTGGGTGTCTGGTCAAGCGGGGGGGCAAATGCAATCACGGGCTTTAACTCATCCCCCGGCGTTGCCGTGTCAGATCCACAAGTGACCGGAGGTACGGTACAGGCAGGCGGGTCTGTGGCGCAGTTGGCCCAGTCTCAACTCACTACTGCTCTCACAAATCTTGGTTCTCTGGGGCCAGGCACCACCCTCTCTGCGGATCTGACAGGACTCACGCTTGGGCCGGGCGTTTATACAGTTCCTGCGGGAACGACCAATTTGTCGGGGGCGCTCACGCTTAACGGTGGGGGTAATGCCAACGCGGCCTGGGTTTTCGAAATGCCGAGTACCCTGATCACCTCGTCCAACTCGGTCGTGAATGTGATCAATACCGGTTCAGGTGCTGGCGTGTATTGGGATGTCGGTAGTTCCGCGACCATCGGTACAAACACGGCATTCCTGGGGAATATTCTCGCACTCACCAGCATCACCATGAACACCACCGCAACAGATCTTTGCGGTAGAGCCTTGGCGAGCACTGGTGCCGTAACTTTGCAGAAGAACAGCCTGTCCGGCGCTTGTACAGGCGTGATGGCAGGAAGCAGTGGTCTGAGTGGCGGCCTTTATTATGCTTCTGGCAGTAGTGCAGCCACTTTTCTCCCGTACGCCTCTGTCAATGGGACTGTTCCAGAACCCGCCACACTGCCGCTGTTGGGGCTGGGGTTCGTGGGGCTTGGATTGACAAGTTTACGTTGGCGCGGGTGAATTGACCCTTTTGGGGGTGCAGGGGCAATCGCCCCCTGCGGACTGTCGGAAAAGAAGTTCGCAGGGACGGAGCGAAGCGACGCCCCGCAAAATTTTGCATGTGATTGATGACGCGATACGAGCATTTACCGATCTACAAGGCGGCATGGATGTGGCGGTGCATTTCGAGCAGGTAGTGGCAGGCGCCTGAACCACTGAAAACACGGAACCAGTATCATGCGAATCCATCAACGGCAGGAATCCGGGAGGCCACAATGATCTCCGTGAACTTTAAACGTTTCGCAAACCCCAAAGCCGCCCATACGCACAATCCTTCGCGGGGTGGGTTCCCATTAACTCGTTCTAAAAAAACCAGCATCCTGAGCCGGTTTTCTTTCTTGTATCTCTTTGCTCTGGGCGCGCTGTTTTATCTGATGCATACC
>NZ_JPOQ01000084.1 GCF_000735045.1 Ferrovum myxofaciens | reverse complement strand
TGCTGTGGCGAATTCTCCTGCTACGCTTGGTTTCCATACCTGCTCTCCTGTGTCACAATCTGAAGAGGAGTATGCAGAAAAATTATCCGGGAAAATACAACGCCGCTGGCTTACCGCTTACGTCGCAGCTGCAGCGGCCGAATCAGACAAGGTAACAGCCGTGGTACCCGCTGCGGTGATGCCTGCAGCCCCACCACTTTCCGTAACATTCAACGCTGTCAAACCTGTATATCCCGAGAAATCAGCAGTAGCTGTACCGCCTGACGATACATAGTTAACAGTTTGGACACCCGAAACGGAAGTGCCTGACGGAAATGCTGTACCGCCAGCCGTATCTGAGATATTAAGCGTATTGTTTGTGCCTGTGGCATGAATCGAATCAAGCGGTGTAAATGTGGAATTCGTTCCAGCACCAAACACACCATTGATCGTGGCGTTCCCTGTTGGGGTGATGGTGTCCACACCTGTAGCGAGCGGACTAATTGATGCAGAATGTATCTTTATGAATTAACTGAATTATATATGATTCATTAAGATATATATGTGATTCACCCACGCTATACCCAATCGGCATCACGGTGGTCTAGGTTGGGAAAACAAAGCTGGTTTAAACTAATCTCAATCAGATCAATATGATAGAAGCGTTACCGGAATTTCAGCACCCACGGATCACCTACTAGATGCCCAATTCACTATGTGACCCAAGTCGGACAAGTTGTAGCCGCCCCTCGTCCGGTTTCCGATATATCAAAACCAGATCGGGCCTGATGTGACAGTCCCTATGGTCATTCCAGTTACCTACCAAGGGGTGGTCAAAATATCTTTCCGGCATTGGCCTGTCGTTCGCCAGTAGTGATAGCGCAGTCTTCAACTCTTCAGCCAATACTTTTCGGTGTAGCCCCTTAGCCTCTCGCTTGTAATCGCGCCTAAACTGTCCGGTTTGCTCAATCTTCCGCATTCAGATCCGCCATCAGGTCATCAACGGAGTTAAATGATTGCAATTTTCCGCGCCTCGCCTCCTTCATGGCAGCAATGGTTTCGGCATTCGGAATCAAGGGCTCGAACGGCAAAGCCTTGTCGTGGGCCACTCGGGTCAGCATGATACGGAAAGCATCAGACACAGTGAGCCCCATCGCCTCCAGGACAACGGAGGCCTCTTCCTTGATGTGTTCGTCAATTCGGGCGCGTACAACGGCATTGGCAGACATGGTGATACCCCTTAATCATGCTTCGTGGGCCACATTGTAGCACAGTCAATCCAGAAATCAATCGTCGAGGTTAGTCCTTTTGGAGCCCGACGTAATCCCCTGCCCTGCTGCCAGCAAGGCTTCCTTGGTAAATCGAATCAGCACCTCTTCGTCACCGATCTGGATCTCTGCCCCCTTGTCCCGGAAGACCTGAAGCAGTTCATCCACCGTATCCGAACGAGGTGAAGCCTTATCCAGTGATTCGATTCGGTTGATGGTCGGGCGTGAGCACTTGGCCGCCGTGGCCAACCCCTGCTGACTCAAGCCGAAAGCATTCCTCAGGGCCCTAAGGATGACAGCAATCTTGATGGCGTTAGTTATTCGCATAAAAGGCTAGACATGTAGTGTTATTTGAGTCATAATGAATCTTATTGTTAATCCTATGAATCGTTTATAAATCATTTTAGGAGTTTAGCCAAATGCCAAAACTAATACTTACTCCACAACTTGTCAAAACTGCAGTTTGCCCGCCAGGCAAAGCCAAAAACGACTTACTTGATTCAAATTGTAAAGGATTATCTCTGGAAATACGATGTACAGGAGGAAAAACTTATTATCTTCGTTATGCAGATGAAAGGGGTAAGGCAAAGCAATTCAAGATTGCTGATGAAAGGGATATATCCTTATCCCAAGCACGGCAACTGGCAGATAAATACCGCTCCCAGATTGCCCTTGGCATCGACCCCGCTGCTGAGAAGGCAACACTCCGCCAGGTCCCCACATTCTCCGAGTTCATCGAACAGCGCTACATGCCCTTCGTGAAGGGTTACAAGCGCTCCTGGATCTCGGACGATTCCTACCTAAGAAACCAGTTGCTGCCTATT
>NZ_JPOQ01000083.1 GCF_000735045.1 Ferrovum myxofaciens | reverse complement strand
TTTTCGCTTATTTCGTTAAAGGCGGGTTAACGTGAACTAAGCCTACATAAATATAAACCTTGCTCAATAATAGTGCTGATGTCAGTGATCATCCTGATTCGTATGCATGGCCACCACCTTAAGCAAAGTCTCTACATGATCCGGTAATCTGGTTTCCTTAACCGACATAATTGTTACTCGATATTTTCCGGGAAGCAGAGCCACTTTCGTTATCGGCCTGATCAACCCATCATATGGACTCAGCGAAGGCGAGCCATCAACATGTGGTGCCCAACTTTTTGGCCAACCATCCTCAATGCCTTCTGTATTGATTAACTTGTCAATGATAGGTTTGGCAATGTTCGTGCCTGAAAGTGGCACAATAACAATATGCAACGGAATAACAATCCCACTGCTTGAAAACATTTTCGAAGCCCCGGCTATTATGCCTCGCCTGCTATTCACACCACCCGCAAATTTTTGAAGATACCTTATTTGCTCATCATTTGGGAGTATATCGCCAAAACTAAACATTAGTTCAAATTTATAGGAGTCATATTTAGTTACCTTGAACTCCTGCGAAATAGAACTGCCTGGCGTTGAAATATCACATTTAATTAAGAAATCTGGGGTAACGTTCACAGGGCGCACATTGGCTGCAGATATTGTCGGCAATACCGCAAGGATCCAGACAAATTGTACGATTCGATGCACGAATTTCCGTCTGGAAATATTCTCGCACTTATTTAATACTGGCTCAATTTTTGGCATTGTCTTGGTTATGTAACTCCTGAATTTGTGTTCGTTATAAATAAATTTTTCGAGGCGTTGCTTCGTCCCTGCTAATGGCCTTTCATTCGACTGAGTTTTTGACTATAAAAGGTTCCGTCACACCAAGGTAAACTGTACCTCATAGTTTTTTTGGTTCAGAAAATATCTTGTCTACTAAATCCAGAATGGCCTGCGGCTTAAATGGCTTCAAAATATAGCCACTGACACCGATTTTTTTCATCTCCATGAAGCATTCTCGGTTGGCCTCTGCGGTTACCATGATAACCGGGATAACAGAATCCTTGGTTCGGATGGCCGACACGAATTGGGCACCGGTAAGGCCAGGCATGTTCCAGTCCGAGAGTATCAGATCAAACGAATTGCTCCGCATAAGTTGAAGCGCCAAATCTCCGCTACCCGCCTCCATCGTTTTGTGACCGCTGCTCCTGAGCAAGGAAGCTATAACGGTACGTATGGACAACATGTCGTCAACCACGAGAATGCTTTTGCGGGTCATATGGCGTCTCCAGCGTCCTTGCGATGTTGTGATTTATTCGTACACGGATTAAAAATCGAAGTGCAACCCGATGGTAACTTGGCGTAACAATGGCAGTTTTTCCCGCTGTGTTTAGCCAAATACATTGCGGCATCGGCGATTTTTACCAACTGCTCTGCTGTTTCTCCATGGTCTGGGTAGAGAGAGATACCAATACTGGCGCTCACCGTACAATTTTTTCCATTGATCATAAATGGGTGAGCGATAGCATCAACAATTTTCTTGGCCACGCGGTCTTTGCTGTTCGTTGTTCGCGCGTTACTGAGAATCATCGTAAACTCATCGCCACCTATGCGCGCCACCGTGTCCGATTCTCGAACACATGCCATGATTCTTTTGGCTGTCTCGCGCAGAAGTGCATCGCCAGCATCGTGTCCTAATGTGTCATTGACATGTTTGAAACCGTCAAGATCAAGATAGAGGACGGCGATCGATTCTTTATCTCGAAGCGCCCTTGTTATTGCCTGATTGAGACGGTCATAGAACAGGATGCGGTTGGGAAGTCCTGTAAGGGAGTCATGGTGGGCGAGAGCGGTAATCTGTTCATTTGTTTGTTTCAGACGGGTAAGTAAAGTCCAAATGAAACGTGCCTGAAAGCCTCCGATGCTATTCCCACTTCCCAACTGAGATTCAACATAGGCTGTGATACTTTCATCGCCTGTGAGGTTGAATGCGAGACAAGGCCTGCTCACTTTGATTGCGTCAGTAAGATTGGTAAAATCCAGAATGCCGTGTTTCCTCGCAATTGCTAGTGCTGGAGCTTGTGGATCAGTGTCAATAATACCAACAATATTAATTAGCGGATCTTCTCGAAAGAGATCGAGCATTGCTAAGCCACCACGACCAGCACCTATAACGAGTATTCTTTGGATGTTTTGAGGTTTTACTGTCATAAAAGTGCTCATTGTTGAGTATGATTTTTAACCCGTAAATGCAACCGAAGGTGAGAAAAAAAGAGGGGGAGTGAGATTTCCTCGATCAAGATCCTTTCAGGAGATTTTGATAAACCAGAACCTGAAGAGCAAAGGATTCGGTCTGATCGAGGTTATGAAATTCAGCACCGTACATAAATAACAGTGGTTCCTCCCCATCTCCAACTTGGCATTTGTTCTCAGAAGCCACCTTGATCACAACAGAAGGGGAAATGTTTGCCGTCACTCCTTGGCTTGAAACCTGAATACATAACTTGAGCACATCACCTACCTGTCCCAATGAAACCGTGGAACCAAGTTGTACGCCGGTAAAACTGATGTCGGCAATGGTACAAGCCAGTTTGATTTCTGGATTGTCATCCCGGTAAACAGAAGTAGTGACATTCGCTTTAACCCGAGCTGCCTTTCTGATCTTCATCTCTTGAATGGAAACTGGATAGGTCACGTGGAGGTAAGGGTATGGCGTGTTGCAGACACGCAACACGCTCGCAGTGAAGGCATAAGCGTTTTTCCCCGAAAAATATCTCATGACAATATTCTGCCCCTCGTGCGCCAAGATCACATGGCCATTGAATTCAGGAGCAGTCACTAAAACACTCCGCCTCTCGCAATAACCGATCAGTCTGACGCTGTATTTTTGGGAGTTTTGTCCTGCCCACACTTGTGCTTGCAACAACTCGCCCACCTGCAGGTTAAGGGAAGCAAAACTGGACATCACCATGGATGGTTCGACTTTCTCGCTAGAAATATTGGCTTTTGATGACATAGTGTGGGCGCAGACTCAAGTTCGAAGTGCAACACCTGATGGTGTCCTAGTGTAGCGCACCGTTTTGCCGAAGAATACCTCAAATGGCGTTCTGAATCCAAGTACTTTTCTGGGCTTGTGGTTGGGACGATCCACAGCCTGCCATTCTCTGTTTCGGTCGCCTGCGCCAAAGCAATTTATAACCACAACCCACTGGTTGGAAACCCACGCCAAATAGAGACATATCGTCCGGTAGTCATATTCGTGGGCAGGAAACTTGCGAGATGTCGGAAAATTTTACACTTTTCATTCCATTCCATTCCATTCCATTTCATTTTGTTATTGCAACTATTTGTAATGTAATGATTATATTACATTACAAATAAATGGCATGATTCGTGCTTTATCTTAGATTGAATCGATTTTTACGAAAACTTTCCATGTGCGAGGGTGCAGGAAAGCCCAATCAATCTCAGAAGGAGAGGAATAGAAATGAAAAACAATAAGAAATATTCGAAAACGATGATTGCCAAGGCTGTTGCTGCTTGCCTGATTGGGGCCGTTTTTACAGCACCTACGGCGTGGGCGGGGTTCCAGACGATCGATCTGTCTGGTATCGTCAACGCGTCGGATTCCATTTTAATCAACGGTTCGACTTTCCCGACCGGAAATCAAACTTATAACGGTGTTCCATTCAATATTGCGAATGTGGCTATCCCGGGCGGCGGCTTCAATAATTACTGGATGGGCGGCGGCGCCCAATTATTACCGGGCACCTACTCGACTACGCTCACGTTTGGCAACATCTTGGATGTGACCAACGTCTACACAATGATCAATACCGGGTGGGGCACAACCAACACCAACCCGACACCGTTGAATATTGCTTTCAATGCCGGCAACGGCGGGGCCAGTTATACCAAGAGCTTGGTCGGAAATGTTGACGTGCGCGACTACAATAATGGGTTCTATACAACCACGATCAACGGCACCACGACCACGAACGCGTTTACCAACGGACAAGGCCAGCGTCTGGATATGCAGAACTATGCCCTTCCGTCCTATTTCCTGACCGACGGGCTGGCCAGCATCACGCTGACGGACAGCGGTTCCCGTGGCTACGAAAGAGCGATATTCAGTGCGCTCACCTTGCAAACCTCCGCAGGGGGGCCAGCCGCGGTGCCAGAGCCCGCGAGCGTGGCATTGCTCGGAATTGGGTTGCTGGGGTTGATGGCAGGGCTGCGGTATCGGCGCTTCGGCTGATTTGACTCTTGCGAAGGCGCAGGGGGCGGGTGCCCCTTTGCGGGTTGTCGCAGAATTTTACACCTGATTGATGGCGCGCTACAAGACGGCATGGATGTGGCAGTGCATTTCGAGCAGGTGGTGACAGGCACCTGAACCACTGAAAACACGGAACCAGTATCATGCGAATCCATCAACGACAGAAACACGGGAGGCCACAATGATCTCCGTGAACTTTAAACGTGTCACAAAACCCAAAGCCGCCCATATGCACAATCCTTTGCGGGGTGAGTTCCCATTATTTCGTTCTAAAAAAACCAGCATCCTGAGCCGGTTTTCTTTCTTGTATCTCTTTGCTCTGGGCGCGCTGTTTTATCTGATGCATACCCTGAACACAACCATGTGATGCAATAACGCCATCCAATCAGAGGAATCCCGTGCTAGATATTCATAATGAACGAATCACCAGACCCACGTATCATTTAAGCCGTTCCTACCATCTTTACTTGCGCTGCCCCCATCACACAAAATCCGTACAGAATTTTCTGAAAGATCAGGGAAACCTCGCTTCCCTCTGTTTTTTCTCACCTTCGGTTGCATCTACTTGCTGAACATGCCCATGACAACCACTTATCTTTCAAAAAAACCTGTCCAATCAAGTCAGACCACCTCAGAAGCCAGACTCTTTTCACAGGATCACAAGACTATTTACTTAGCCCTTGCCGTCACCAAAGAACAGAAATCCGCCTC
>NZ_JPOQ01000082.1 GCF_000735045.1 Ferrovum myxofaciens | reverse complement strand
TTCATCGGCAGAAAACGAAATATCGTCCACTTGCCAAGGCGATTGCAGGCCAAGCGCCATGCTAAATAAAGTTGTACTATTCATGACGGAATTATCGCACCACCCACTACAAATCACATAGAGCCACATTTAGCGGAGAATGATCACCATCGCGAACGGCAAAAATTTCTGTCGCCTCAAAATGACTATAAAAGCCCAGCACATCTGGTGCTGTGAGCCGCGCCGTTTCTGTTATGGCACGGGCAACATTCGTATTACTGTCAGACATTACGCGCCCCCCAGGCAGAAGTCCGCAATCGCAATTTTTAGTTACCCGCTCACTACCATGGTCCTGTGTGGATAACGCCCTTATTTTGTTCGATTTACGATTAGTATGCATCACCAGACCACCCGTCAAACCGCTCTCCGCGACACACGCGCAAGTGACTGTAGTTATTATGGTTCTGCGTGTGCCAAATGTATGCGGTTCTCCATTATTTTTTGAGAACAGAGAGCAGAAAGGAATCGAACGGTGAGAAATTGGGCGGAATTTGCGGCGCGCTGTGGGTAGCATGGCACACGCAGAATGGGCCAGAACCCCGCGTGGCGCGCGGGAACCCTGAAAATGGAAAGACCGACTGAGAACAGTCGGCCCTTATTATTGGTGGCCAAGGGCGGAATCGAACCACCGACACAAGGATTTTCAGTCCTCTGCTCTACCGACTGAGCTACTTGGCCACAATAAGCCGCCTATTATATCGGATATTTCAAAAAACGTACAGAACCAGCCCGTGCCATCCATCCGAAGGAGCGCCGCATCTATGGGAAGGGAGTTTGGCCTCTCCGCTGTCTATGAGTGAATCACGATTTCTTCCGGCGGAACCAGCAACTGGAGTTTTCCATCGGCGAATGAGATCAGGTCCAGAAAGGGGACCGACCCATTGACAGAAGACAACGAAACTGATCCCGCGCAACGATTCAATCGTGACAACCATTCCGCAGAGGAACTCCCACGGAGGAAGCTTGTTTCCACATCCACCAGGCGACGAAACAGAAAAGGCCAGATCAGACAGGCGGACTCCAGTGTGTCACGCAGGGTCTGCGCATCCGACAAAGGAAAACCGCAATGGGTGCGATCCGCAGGCCAGACGCCTCTACTCTGCATCCGCGCCATTTGAACCGACGTACTCAGAGAAATACGCCAATCTGTTGGAAAATCCTTGTGCACCAAAGGATAAACATGACCTTGCCGCAATAATTCCTGATTGGCGCTGGCTTCCCACGTATCCTCCCAGGCAAGTGATGCATCCCTCGCGCCGCGATCCTCTCCCCGCAGCGCCAAACCCAGAGCACGGCCGTATCGATCCACGCGCAGAACCCCCAGGGTGCCACGGCAGGCCTGGGGGTCAGCGCCCACCACCCGTCCGGCAAGATTACGTTGCAGCGAGGAAAAACCGAGAAAGTTCAGAAGTGCTTGGGCGGCCTGCTCACCCCACGGAGAGGGCTGACGCCACAAGGGCTGCCCCCGCCGCCTGTAATGAATCTCTGGAGCATCCACGCCCAGCAAACGCACACTCAAGGCACCGTCCTTGCTCCAACGCAGACGAGGCATGCACTGAGCGACGGGAATCGGGTGGTCTGGCACGAAGCGCACCGAATCCCCATCCGGGGCATGATCAAGCACCACCCAGCATCCTTCCAGCCAGGTGGGCCTTGATTTCACAGATCCTCGTACACTTCAGCCTCCGCCAGACACTTGCCCACGCGGTCTTTGGCCGAAAGAAGGGGAGTTACCCCAGAGGGGGTAGGCCAGGAAATGGCCAGGGTCGGATCATCCCAGCGCAGAGACCGCTCCGCCGTAGCCAACCAATAGTCCGTGGTCTTGTACAGAAACTCCGCATGCTCGGACAAAGTCAAAAAACCGTGGGCAAAACCCGGCGGAATCCACAGCATCTGACGATTTTCTGCGGATAAAACGCACCCGTAATGCTGACCAAAAGTGGGAGAATGACGACGAATATCCACCGCCACATCATAAACTTCTCCTTCGATCACCCGCACCAGTTTGCCTTGGGGTTGAAGGATCTGATAATGCAGACCCCGCAATACCCCCCGCATCGAGCGAGAATGATTGTCCTGCACGAAAGAGCCGGAATACCCTGTGAGACTCGAAAAACCTCGGGCATTGAAACTTTCAAAGAAAAATCCGCGTTCATCTCCATAGACTTTTGGCTCGATGCGAAAAACGCCCGCCAGAGGCGTAGGATGACCTATCATGATGTTAAAACCTCCTGGACATCGGGGAGTTCGGCCAAACAGTCTTCCAGCGCCTCGGACCAGAGGGGTAACCGGACGCCAAACACTTCTTTCAATTTGGTGTTATCCAAACGACTATTCACCGGTCGCCGGACGGGACTGGGATAATCGCCGGAAGGAATGGGGAGAACGAGCGCCCGACACTCGGGACGCAATTCAAAGATTCGACGGGTAAAGTCATACCAGGTCGTGGCCCCCCCGTTGGTCAGATGGTAGATCCCTTCTTTTCCCGTCAACCCATCCACCAGGGAATTCTCTGCCTGTGCCGAAGAACACAAGGTCGCGCAAACTGCCATCGTCCCCTGCGCAATGGAGCCTGCCCAGGTGGGGGCACCCCACTGATCGTTCACCACCTGAATTTCAGCCCGTTCCTGCCCCAAACGCAGCATGGTCCTGAGGAAATTTCGTCCATGCAAACCATACACCCAACTGGTCCGAAAAATCAGGGCAGGAACGCCGCTGGACATCAAACCCTCTTCACCGGCCCGCTTACTGCGCCCATAAACACCGAGAGGGGCAGTGATATCCTTCTCTGTATAGGCGCCCTCATGCGTCCCGTCAAATACATAATCCGTGGAATAATGGATCACGGCTCCACCCCATTCACGCTGAAGACTCCCCAACAGTTCAGGAAGTTGGGCATTCAGTGCAAAGGCGGCGGCCTGCTCCTGCTCGGCTCGATCCACAGCCGTGTAGGCCGCTGCATTGACGATCAAATGAGGCCGATACTGACGGACCCAGGCCGCCACGGCACGGGCATCGACCAGATCCAGTTCTTCCCTGGGAGGAGCCTGCACCGTCCCCAGAGACCTCAGCAAAGGTTTCAATGCCGAACCCACCTGTCCGTTTACCCCTGTCAACAGGATTCTCACTCTCGCACACTCTCGCTTGGAATAGTCGTGAATTGTAGCAGAATCCCTTTTTGAATACCCTCTACCCTCCAAGCCCTCATTCCCACCATTCGCCATTTTCCCTGTAGGATAGTACAATCAGAGTTTTCAGCGCGGGAAACTTCCATGATGTTTCAGGGTAGCTTGGTAGCCATCGTCACACCGCTCACCGATGATGGAGAACTGGATTTCGAATCATTAAGTTGCCTCGTCGATTGGCATGTCTCCGAAGGAACCGATGGCATCGTGGTGGTGGGCACCACCGGCGAGTCCCCGACCCTCAGCGTAGCCGAACATGAGGCCCTGATTGCCAAAACCGTGGAATATTCCGCAGGCCGGATCCCGGTGATTGCAGGCACCGGAGCCAATTCCACCGCTGAAGCCATTGAGTTGACACGCTTTGCGCACAGCGTGGGAGCCGTCGCCGGACTGTCCGTTGTCCCCTATTACAACAAGCCCACCCAGGAAGGACTGTACCAGCATTTTTGCGCCATCGCTGATGCCGTGGATCTGCCCCTGATTCTGTATAACGTCCCTGGACGCACGGTGGCTGATCTGCAAAACGAAACCGCACTCAAATTGGCGGTCCACCCCAATATCATCGGCATCAAGGATGCAACCGCCGATCTTTACCGAGCCAGTGAATTGATTGCCCACGCCCCCCCCGGATTTGCTTGCTACACCGGTGATGATGGCAGTGCCGCCGCCTTTCTGTTGCTCGGTGGTCATGGGGTCATTTCCGTCACCGCGAACGTAGCCCCGGCCTCAATGGCTGCTCTCTGCCAGGCAGCGCGCGCAGGGGACGTCATGAAAACACGGGAAATCAACAACACCCTTCTCGACCTTCATCGTCTGCTGTTTGTTGAAGCCAATCCCATCCCTGTCAAATGGGCCTTGGCTGAGATGGGGAAAATCGGGCACGCCTTGCGCCTACCCCTCACCTCC
The DNA here is from genome assembly GCF_000735045.1 of Ferrovum myxofaciens. Classification (GTDB taxonomy): domain Bacteria; phylum Pseudomonadota; class Gammaproteobacteria; order Burkholderiales; family Ferrovaceae; genus Ferrovum; species Ferrovum myxofaciens. The sequence continues at coordinate 18,535 of NZ_JPOQ01000082.1, read as the reverse complement.
CTGTCCAGAATCCATCACCCTTCTCTGCGCGATGCCTTGCGTTTCGCAGGGTGTGATTTGTCGGCACAAGGATGATAAACTCGCGTCAGTTTGATGGTTGCCCTCTTGTCATTCTCACCGCAGGAAAGTTCCGTTCATGAATAAAACTCTCGTCGCCGTCTTGGCGGCATCCCTGTTGGCGGGTTGTAGCGTTCCTTCCCAAGTCTTTCAATCAAAAAAAATCGATTACACGACAGTAACGACCACGGCCCCCCCCCTTGAGGTTCCTCCCGATCTGACCCCGATCCAGACAGATGAGCGATATGGCATTCCCGGACAAGACAAAGCCACCACCCTGACGCAATTCAATCAGGAAAAACAGGAAAAACCGAACAACGGCCTCCCTGCCACAGATCAAAGCGGGGTATTGCCCGCTTTTGGGGATCAAGTCAAACTGGAAAGCGACGGCACTCAGCGCTGGCTGGTGGTCAAGTCCTCCCCAGACAAGGTTTGGGCAGGGTTGGAATCCTTTTGGGCAAGCAATGGGTTCAAATTGCAGAGCGATGACCCAAAAATCGGGATCATGGAAACCCAGTGGAAAGACAATAAAACAGCCGTACCCCAAACCTATATCAAACACCTTGTCAGTTCGGTGATGGACAGTCTGGTCTCCAGCCCGGTGCGCGATCAATTTCGGGTTCGCATCGAGCGCGGTACCGAAGCAGGCACCACCGAAGTCTATCTCTTCCACAAGGGCATGGAAGAGATGTTGAACAAAAACAACTACACCGGTTCAATATGGCAACCCCTCCCGGACAATCCGGAAATTGAAACGGAATATCTCAAAAAACTGGCTGTAAAATTTGGCGAAACCCCAGAAGAGGCAGACACGCTCCTGGCCAAAGAGGACACCCCCCAGAAATCCAACGAGTCAAGCGACAACACGAACACCTCCCATATCAGTTCATCGGCCAAACTGGTGACCCAGGCGGAGGGAGGAACCCTTCTCACCCTCAACGAACCCTTTGACCGCGCCTGGCGCAAGATAGGTCTCGCCTTGGATCGAAGCGCCTTCACCGTTGAAGATCGTGATCGCGCGGCCGGCGTGTACTTCATCCGGTACACTACCGATGAAGAGTCGGGCAAAAAGAACGGAAGCAGGGGATTTTTCTCGAAATTGGCGTTCTGGCGCTCCGAGGACAAAACCAAGGACACCCAGACCTACCGCCTCTCGGTTAGTTCGGTCAGCGGTCATGGCACCACCGTGGACTTGCGCGACAAAACGGAGGCCAAGGTCCCGCCTGCCACCAGCCAACGGATCCTGACACTGATCTATGACCAACTGCACTGAAACCGGGAAAACCATTGGTCACCCTGCCTTCCCTGTGGTGTTGCAGGAATTCCTTTGATTCATGATGCTACGGTTCGCATCTTTAGGCAGCGGCAGTGAGGGCAATGGATTACTGGTACAGTCAGCACAAACGCTGATTCTGGTGGACTGCGGGTTCTCCCTGGTGGAAACCGAACGACGCCTGAACCGACTGGGCGTATGCAGCACTCAATTGGATGCGCTTTTGGTCACCCATGAGCACTCCGATCATATGAGCGGGATTCCTGCCCTGGCCAGGAAAGTGGGTTGCCCCGTCTATGGCAGTTTCGGTACGCTGTCCGACCTGATACAGGAACTCCCCGAGCAAATTCGCATCATTCGGGACGAAGAGTCCTTTACTGTGGGCCCCATAAACATTCTTCCCTATGCGGTGCCCCATGACTCGCGCGAGCCCCTGCAATACGTCTTCAACTCGGGAGAACTCCGCTTTGGGCTACTGACAGACACGGGGTCCATCACGCCCCATATCGAACGTTCCTTACAAGGCTGTCACGCCCTATTTCTGGAAACCAACTATGATCCCGGGCTACTGGAAAAGGGGCCCTATCCTGCCAGTTTGAAAGCGCGCGTACAGGGGCCCTATGGACATCTGTCCAACGAAGTCTCTTCCCGTCTGGCACAGCGTCTTGACCACCAAGGTTTACAGTGGATCGTGGCAGCTCATATCAGCCGCAAGAACAATACTCCGGACCATGCCTTGACCGAACTCAACCGGGCGCTTGGAAACGGAGTCGACCGCATTCTCATCGCCGCTCAGGATACAGGACTGGATTGGATTTCCCTGGGCTGTCCCTGATTGAGTGATCCGTCCGGACGATCGCCTCGAAACAGAAAAAACTTTGTTTGATCAGGTATCCCCCGAAAAACAAAAAGCCGACCCAAAGGCCGGCTTTTTGACAGAGCGACCAGATTTACTTCTTGTCAGCAGCAGGGGCAGCAGGAGCAGCAGGTGCGGCGGCAGGTGCTGCAGCGTCAGCAGCAGCGGGAGCAGCAGGTGCAGCAGGTGCAGTAGCGTCAGCAGCGGCAGGTGCAGCGGGTGCAGCGGCATCGGCAGCAGGTGCGGCAGGGGCTTCGGCCTTGGGTGCTTCGGGCTTGCTACACGCAGCCAAGGTCACAGCAAACAGGGAAGCAATCAAAAGATTCAGTTTCATGATGTATCCTATCGGAGAGGTTGATGATAAATCCTGAACAGCCCCAAGGGAGCCATCAGACCCAAGGAGCATACACCATTTATGCCTGAGGCGACAAGCGCTCACCCCCGGAATCAAAAAAATTTAACCCACCCCGCCTGCCAGGCATCATGCAGCACAGTCAAAAGTTCTGCGTCCATCGCTCTGGCCGACAGTTTTCGAGTATCTGCCAGGCAACGCATTTGTGTCGATCCTGGTTGATGTAATTCGAAACGATCCCCATTAAAGTAAAAAAATTTGCCGGAAAACAACAACTGACTACGGGGATCCAGATGCAAATCCTGCTGCAGACAGCGCAGTTCAAAGGCATCGAGTGTCAAAGTTTCTTCCGCAGGCTCAAAAAACAGGTGGGGCTTGGGTTCACTCAGATACCGCCCCACACATTCTGCCACCATTGAATGTGTCCAATGTACCTGCTGGCGCAACATCCCATCTATTTGGGTAATCAACTCCGGGGGAATTTCGCCCGGATGCGCAGAAAGAGTCAGGTCAGGGTCAGCATAGCGTCCTTCCACCTGCAGACGATCACGCAAAAAATCCAGAAAAGCCTCTACCCATTCCTGATAGGTCGGAGCCCGAAAGCCGATGGAATAAGTAAAACATTCACTCAAAGCCACTCCGTCATGGGCACAATGGGGCGGCAAATAGAGCATGTCTCCCGCCTCCAGATCCCACTGTGCCTGTGGAGAAAAACGACGCAGCAATTTGAGGTCGCTGTCAGGCAGTAATTCCAGATCCTCTGTTTCTGCGATTCCCCAGCGCCGAGTGCCGAATCCCTGCAAGAGAAAAACGTCATAAGAATCGAAATGAGGGCCCACGCCTCCCCCAGGGGCGGCATAACTCACCATCAAATCATCCAGACGCGCGTGAGGCAAAAAATCAAATTCCTGAAGCAGTGCTTCGCCTTCTGGTAACCAATGATTCAACTCCTGAACCAGTACCGTCCAGTTTTTATCCGGCAAGGTTTTAAAATCAATGGGACGAAAAGGGCCGTGCCGCAACACCCAACGTTTTCCCTGACGCAGGATCAGGCGCGCCTGCACGGCGGGACGGGTGGCCAGGCGCTTGATTTCCGCAGGGGTCAATAATCCCAGAAAATCGGGCACGGCCCGACGCACCAGCAGAGGTGACTTGTGCCAGTGCCGGGCCAGAAATTCGCCGGGGGCCAGTCCCCCTAAAAGAGTGTCGCGCATGGGTAAAGTGTACCATCCCTCTGCGATTTTCAGAGTCCTCGCGTTACAATGGTCCCTTTGGTTCAGGAAATGATCATGGTTCGCACCCGCTTCGCGCCCAGTCCCACCGGTTACCTGCATATTGGAGGAGCCCGTACCGCTCTTTTCTCCTGGGCTTACGCCCGCCGCCACGGAGGATCCTTCGTACTGCGCATCGAGGATACGGACCGCGAACGTTCCACCGCCGCCTCCACCCAAGCCATTCTGGAGGGCATGGCCTGGCTGGGACTGAATTATGACGAAGGTCCTTTTTACCAGATGCAACGTCTGGCTCGCTACCGCGAAGTTGCCGATCATCTGCTTAAAACCGGTTGGGCCTACCCCTGCTATGCCAGCCGCGAAGAACTGGAAGCGTTACGTGAAAACCAGCGCGCACGCGGAGAAAAACCCCGTTATGACGGACGCTGGCGCGATTCCAAAGCCCTTCCCCCGGCGGGCATTGCCCCAGTCATCCGTTTCAAGACTCCTGTGGAAGGCAGTGTCACTTTTCACGACTTGATCAAGGGCCCCATCACGGTTGCCAATTCAGAACTGGACGATCTGGTGCTGCTACGGGCCGATGGCATTCCCACCTACAACTTCGGCGTGGTGGTGGATGATCTGGATATGCAGATCACTCATATCATCCGAGGAGACGACCATGTAAACAATACCCCACGTCAAATCCACCTAATCCAGGCTCTGGGCGCATCCCTTCCGCAATTCGCCCATCTCCCCATGATTCTGGGACAAGACGGCGAACGTCTGTCCAAGCGGCACGGTGCGGTCAATGTCCTGCAGTATCAAGAAGATGGTTTTTTGCCGGAGGCCCTGCTCAACTATCTGGCACGTCTGGGCTGGTCCCACGGCGATGCAGAGATCTTTTCTCAGAAAGATCTGGTTTCCTGGTTTGATCTGGCCCACGTCAATCGTTCCCCCGCCCGTTTCAACCCGGAAAAATTGCTCTGGCTCAATCAGCATTACCTCAAAGAATCTTCCGATACGCGCCTGGCCACCCAACTCCGAATAGACTTGACTTTGAGTGACGCCCAGTGGGCCATGGGCCCTCTACCCGAGCAGGTTGTCGCCCTACTCAAGGGACGCCTCAGCCATGTCACGGAACTGGCTGAGGCTGCTCGCTACTTCTACACCGATCCGGCGCCTACTCCCGATATTCTGGCCCACCCCCCGGAAGGCGCAATACGAGATGCGTTACAGGCATGTCTGAGCGCATTTCAAACGGCGGCCTGGACCCCGGAGTCCCTGGGTCCTCTCATCAAGCAAACCGCTCAGGCTCACGGCCTCAAGATGGGACCTCTGGGAATGCCTCTGCGCGCCATTCTCTGCGGAACCTCCCATACCCCTTCCCTGGATGTCACGCTGCACCTGATCGGACGGGATGCCGTGACGCGTCGTCTACAACACTTTCTATCCTTGATGAACTAAAACGACAAAGACCGCCGCTTCCCCCTCAGAGAAAGGAGCGGCGATCCAGAAAAGCCAAGCGCCAGCGTGTGATCGTCACGCGGTCCGGCAACCCCACCAGGGTAAAAGGGTCCGCCGCAATAAAACGTTCGGCGTCGGCTCGCTCGTCCACATCAACGATGTAAAAACTCCCCTGCGCTCTCTGCCCTGCATCGTCCATCTTGGCCCCACAGGCCAACAGTTGGGTTTTGTTTTCCTCCAACCAGGCCAGATGGGCAGGACGATTTGCCTGGCGTACCGCGTCATGTTCCGGTTTGTCCCAAGTTTCAATCAGATAAGGCATGATCAGATTCCTCGACGTCAAAAGGTCCCCCAATTATCCAGAGACTGACCACCAGGGTCAATTTTCGGTCATCCTCCGTCAATTCCCGCGCATTCTTCGTCGGTATCCCGCGGATCGGCGTATAATCAAGGGTTCAGTTGACTGATCGAGACGTTCACCACCATGCATCCTCAACTCAATTTTGCCATCAAGGCCGCCCGCCGGGCCGGAAACCTGATCCAGCGCGCCGCCTTGGACGTAGACCGTCTCACGGTCAGCAAAAAAGCCCATGCCGACTTCGTTTCCGAAGTGGACCGTGCAGCGGAACAAGTCATTTTGGAAGTGCTCCAGGAAGCTTACCCGGATCATGCCTTTCTGTGCGAAGAAAGCGGTCCCTCGGGAGATTCCCCCTATTGCTGGATCATTGATCCTCTGGATGGCACCACAAACTTTTTGCATGGTTTCCCTCTCTACAGCGTCTCCATCGCCCTGGCCCATCAGGGAGTTGTGACACAGGGCGTGGTTTACGACCCGGTCCATAATGACCTGTTCACAGCCACCCGGGGTAGCGGGGCCTTTCTCAATGACCGGCGTATCCGCGTGAGCGGACGGACCCGTCTTGACGAATCGCTCATTGGCACAGGCTTCCCCTACAGCCACATGACCCATCAGGAGCGCTATCTGCGCATGATGGCGGAAGTCATGCGCAAAACAGCAGGCCTGCGCCGCCCCGGTTCGGCGGCCATTGACCTGGCCTATGTGGCTGCCGGGCGTTACGATGCATTTTGGGAACTGGATCTCAAACCTTGGGATATGGCTGCAGGCACCCTCCTGATTCAGGAAGCGGGGGGATTGGTCTCCGATCTGGACGGAGAGGGCCGGTTTCTGGAAACCGGAAATGTGGTCGCCGGATCTCCCAAGATATTCGGCCAACTCCTGCCCCTCCTGCAAAACGCTTGAGTCCCATGTTTGAGCGTTTTCGCTTCGTCCTCTGTACCCCAACCCACCCCGGCAATATCGGAGCGGCTGCCCGCGCCCTAAAAACCATGGGGTTTAACCGCCTGGTTCTCGTCAATCCCCGCCACTTTCCGGATCCCAAAGCCAATGCACGGGCTGCCGGAGCCGACGACCTGCTGGAACGGGCCGTGGTGTGCACCAGTCTGGACGAAGCCCTGCAGGGCATCACCTTGAGCGTGGGATTAACCGCCCGACGGCGCGACTTGTCTCACCCCATGCTGTCACTGCGCGAACTGGCCCCCTCCTTACCCCAGGAAGTACTCGGGGAAGGAGAAGTGGCGCTGGTTTTTGGGACGGAAATGTCCGGCTTGTCCAATGCCGAACTGGACCTGTGCCAATTACTCGCCCATATTCCCACCGACGCTACCTTTGGCTCGCTCAATCTAGGCTCTGCCGTACAATTGGTGGCCTATGAACTACGCCATGCCTTGCACCAGGAACACAGACTTCAGGCGCGGGAATACCCGCCCGCCACCCATGACGAAATGGAACATTTCTACGCTCACCTGGAACGTGTGCTGACAGGCGGCGGATACCTCGACCCCCAACACCCAGGGCGTTTGATGACCCGTCTGCGCCGCCTGTTTTCTCGGGCAAGGGTGGAACGTGAAGAAGTCAGCATCCTGCGTGGTATCCTGAGAACCCTGTATCCTGCCGATAATGGCAGTTCTCCCTTACCTTGAGGATAAGTTTCCCATGCTGGCCCGCATCCGCGAACAAATTGACTGTGTCTTCGACCGCGATCCAGCGGTCCGTAGCCGTTGGGAAATCATCACGCTCTACCCCGGTTTTCATGCCATCCTGCTGCATTGGTTAGCCCATGGGCTATGGCAACGTAATGCCAAATGGTTGGGACGGGCAGTCTCTCAATTTTCCCGTTTTTTAACCGGTATTGAAATTCATCCGGGAGCAAAGTTGGGACGACGCGTCTTCATCGACCACGGCATGGGGGTGGTCATCGGAGAAACTGCAGAAATCGGTGATGATTGCACCCTTTACCAAGGAGTCACTCTGGGAGGAACCTCCTGGAACAAGGGCAAACGCCATCCCACGCTGGCCCCCGGAGTCATCGTCGGCGCTGGCGCCAAGGTGATTGGCCCCATCCTCTTGGGAGAAGGCTGCAAGGTAGGCTCCAACGCCGTGGTGGTCAAACCGGTCCCGCCCCGTGCCACCGTCATCGGAATTCCCGGACGCCTGCTGGAAGACGACCAGCACCAACCTGTCAAGGCCGATCCACAGTTCAGCGCCTACGGTTCTTCGCGCGACGAAAAAGATCCTCTTGCCGTAACGGTGCAGGAATTGGTCCATTTCAATGAGCAGTTGCGTCAGCAAGTGGCGGAACTTTCTCGCCAGATCCAGAGCCTCAAGAAAAACGTGTAAAGGAGAACTCCCATGACCATTACCCTGACCGAATCTGCTGCACAACAAATCCACCAATCCCTGACCAAACGTGGCAAGGGGATTGGACTGCGTTTTGGCACAAAAACTTCCGGCTGTTCCGGACTGGCTTATGTGGTGGACTATGCCGATGACGTGCGTGAAGGCGAAGTCACTTTCGAAACCGGTGGAACCCTCGTCGTCGTGCATCAGGATCACCTTCCCTTTTTGAATGGAACCGTCATCGACTACCAGCGTACCGGACTCAATGCCTCATTCAAATTCAACAATCCCAATGTCACAGATAGTTGCGGATGCGGAGAAAGTTTCACCACCCGTACGGCAGCCTGAGGCATGTATCTCCGTCACTGATTCGGTTCCACATGTCACTTCCCCCTTTGCTGGGCGCTGCCTGGCGATTGTCACAGAACGCCCACGCCCCAGGCCCTCTGGTCATTCTGACCGAAAGCACGGCCCAAGCCCAACGCCTGCGCGAAGAAATGGCCTGGTTCGATACCACCCTGCGCCTTTCCTGTCTGCCCGATTGGGAAACCCTTCCCTATGACCGGTTTTCCCCTCATCAGGATCTGGTCTCGGAACGCCTGGCCACACTTTGGCAAATTTCCCAGAGCCAGTGTGATGTCGTGTTGGTCCCCATCAGCACCGCGCTCCAGCGTCTGCCGCCCGTCAGTCATCTGGCCGGGCATACCTTTGTCCTGAAACAGGGACAAACCCTTGATGCCGAAGCCCTGCGCCAACAGATGGTCAAGGCAGGGTACAGCGCCGTTCAGCAGGTACTCAATCCCGGGGAATTCTGTTTACGCGGCGGAGTAATCGATCTGTTTCCCATGGGGAGCGTACTGCCCTATCGTCTCGACCTCTTCGACACCACGCTGGAAACTCTGCGCACCTTCGATGTAGACAGTCAACGTTCACTTTATCCGGTTCCCGAGATTCGCTTGCTACCCGCCCGCGAATTTCCACTGGATGAAGCCGCGCGGTCACACTTCCGCTCCAGTTTCCGTGAACACTTCGAAGGCGATCCCTCACGATGTACCCTTTACCGCGACGTTGGCAATGGACTGGTACCCGGCGGAATCGAATATTACCTGCCCCTCTTTTTTGACCAATGCGCAACCCTGTTTGATTATCTGCCTTCTTCCTCCGTTTTATGCCCCCTCACCGACCTGACGGCAGGGATCCGCACCTATTGGGGATCCATTCGCAGTCGTTGGGAACTGGTCAAAGGAGATCGCGCTTATCCGGTACTCGATCCCACGGCGCTGTTTTTGAAAGAAGAAGAATTCTTTCTGAGGATGAAGCCCTTCTCAAGAAAACAGGAATCAGGGCCAGATTCCCTGCAAGCCCTTCCCCCACTCGAGGTACTGCGTCGATCCCCTCATCCTCTGGAGAAACTGGAGGATTTCCGGTCTTCATTTGACGGACGTATCCTGATCCTGGCGGATAGTCTGGGGCGGCGCGAAACATTGCGCCAGTTATTGCAGGAGCAGGGCCTGATCCCCGAAAATGCCAGAGATTGGGCCGAGTTCCAGAATGCCTCAGCACCGCTCATGCTGAGCGTAGGTCCGCTTCTGGAAGGTTTTTCCCTGGGCCAACTGGCGCTCATCACTGAAAACGAACTGTTCCAAAGTCAAGTTCGCCAAACCCGCCGACGGGAACGGCAAAGGACCAATAGCGACAATCTTCTGCGTGACCTGACGGAAGTTCACGTGGGAGACCCGGTGGTCCACCAGGACCATGGTATTGGGCGCTTCCAGGGACTGGTGAATCTGGACCTGGGAGAAGGGTCGGCGGAATTCATGCAATTATCCTATGCCGGTGAGGATGTCCTGTATGTCCCCGTGGCTCAGTTACATCTGATCAGCCGGTATTCGGGCGGACCGCCCGAAGCGGCACCGCTGCATCGATTAGGCAGTGGACAATGGGAAAAAGCCAAACGTCAAGCCGCTCGTCAGGCTCGCGATACCGCAACCGAACTGCTTGATCTCTATGCACGGCGTGCTACCCGCACCGGTTGGGCCTGCCCTCTGGATGATCAGGCATACGCCGCCTTTGCTGCCGGTTTCCCCTTCGAAGAAACCCCCGACCAATCCGCTGCCATCGCAGCCGTACGCGCCGACCTGGCCGCCGCCAAACCCATGGATCGGCTGATCTGTGGCGATGTGGGTTTTGGCAAGACCGAAGTGGCGATGCGCGCAGCCTTCCAGGCAATCCATGCCGGACGCCAGGTTGCCCTGTTGGTCCCCACTACCTTGCTGGCTGAACAGCATTACCAGAACTTTTCTGATCGTTTTGCCGATTGGCCGGTACGGATTTCCGAGTTATCCCGTTTCCGCTCCGCCAAGGAAGTCACCGCGACTTTGCTGGCCCTGGAAGAAGGCAAAATCGATCTGGTCATCGGCACCCATAAACTGATCGGAGAAAACGTTCGCTTTGCGCGCCTTGGACTGGTCATCATCGATGAGGAACACCGTTTCGGGGTACGTCAGAAGGAACGCCTCAAGGCCCTGCGCGCCGAAGTGGATGTTCTCACTCTTACGGCCACCCCCATTCCTCGCACTCTCTCTCTGGCGCTGGAGGGACTGCGGGATTTCTCGGTCATCGCCACTGCCCCGCAAAAACGTCTGGCCATCAAAACCTTCGTGCATCCTCAATCAGATGGTCTGATCCGTGAAGCAGTCTTGCGTGAACTGAAACGAGGAGGACAACTGTATTTTCTCTACAACGAAGTAGAGACCATGGAAAACGAGCATCAGCGCCTGAGTGCACTACTTCCGGAGGCACGCATCGCCATGGCCCATGGCCAGATGCGTGAACGGGAACTGGAACAGGTCATGCGCGATTTCTACCAGCAACGAGTGAACCTCTTGCTCTGTTCCACCATCATCGAAACAGGCATCGACGTCCCTAACGCCAATACCATTCTGATCCATCGCGCTGATCGCTTCGGTCTGGCCCAGTTGCATCAATTACGGGGTCGGGTGGGCCGTTCTCACCATCAAGCCTATGCTTACCTGCTCACTCCTCCGGAGGACGCCCTGACTTCCACCGCCAAAAAAAGACTGGAAGCCATTCAGCAGATGGAGGAATTGGGAGCCGGATTCTACCTGGCACTACAGGATCTGGAGATTCGGGGCGCCGGTGAAGTCTTGGGGGACTCTCAAAGTGGAGACATCCAGGGAATTGGATTCAACTTGTACACCCAGATGCTGACCCAAGCGGTGAAAGCTCTTCAACAAGGTAAAACCTGGGATCCGGAACGGCCTCTCGACATTGCCCTGGAAATCAACCTGCACGCTCCAGCCTTGCTTCCTGCCGCCTACTGCGGGGACATTCACGAGCGTCTGGTTCTATACAAACGCCTGGCCAACTGTGACACCGTCGACACCTTAACCGATCTGCAGGAAGAACTCATCGATCGCTTCGGTTTGCTACCGGAGGAAACCCACACGCTGATTGAAAGTCACCGCTTGCGCATTTTGGGCCGGCCTCTGGGCATCCGCAAAATCGATGCCCATGATGAAGGCGCGCTGATTCAATTTTCCGCCCAGCCTCCCTTCGACCCCCTGGACTTCATTCACCTGCTGCAACATCAACCCCACTACCGTTTGGCGGGCAACGATCGCCTACGCGTGCTGTATCGGGCACCGGGGGCATCGGAGCGCGCCCGGCAGGTCACCCAGGTTCTGAATACTCTGGCCACGCTGATCCCGCCTTCCTCCTGATCCGTCCTGTCACCACCATTCTGCCGCGCCATCGAAACAGGGATCACTTTCCCATAACGCCCTCAAAGCGGAAATAGAGCCTCAGTTTTTATGATGCGCGATGTCGGACAACCGGATCCGCCACTCGGCAGGACCACTTTGGTGAATTGAATTGCCCGCACAGTCCACTGCCACCGTAACGGGCATATCCTCCACCTCGAATTCATAGACTGCCTCCATGCCCAAATCAGCGAAGGCCACCACCCGTGCGGCACGAATCGCTTTGGCAACCAGGTAAGCCGCCCCCCCTACAGCAATCAGGGAAACCGAGTGATGTTTTCGGATGGCCTCGATTCCCTGGGGACCGCGCTCGGCCTTGCCGATCATCCCCATCAGCCCTGTTCTTTCCAACATAAACTCCGTAAACTTGTCCATGCGGGTGGCAGTGGTGGGGCCTGCGGGGCCCACCACCTCTCCCCTCACCGGATCCACGGGACCCACGTAATAAATGAAGCGATGGGTAAAATCCAGTCCTTCCGGCAAGGGTTCCCCCCGGGCCAGCAACTGCTGGATACGCAAATGGGCCGCATCGCGCCCAGTCAGCAATTTACCGCTCAAGAGAAGCGTGTCGCCGGGTTTCCAGTCCGCCAGATCTTCCTTCCGCAGGGTATCCAGATTCACCCGACGAGCCGTTGGAGCAGCCCGCCAAGTCACTGCGGGCCAATCTTCGAGTCGGGGTGGGGTCAGGGAAACCGGGCCAGAGCCATCCAGGGTGAAATGAATATGGCGCGTGGCAGCACAATTGGGAATCAGGGCCACCGGCAGTGATGCCGCATGGGTGGGATAGTCAAGGATTTTGACATCCAGTACCGTGGTCATTCCGCCCAACCCCTGGGCGCCGATGCCCAAGGCATTGACCTTATCATACAGTTCGATGCGAAGAGCCTCCACCGTATTGGAGGGGCCCCGTGCCTTAAGCAGGCTCATATCTATGGGATCCATCAAAGATTCCTTGGCCAGGAGCATGGCCTTCTCTGCCGTTCCTCCAATGCCGATCCCCAGCAACCCGGGAGGGCACCAGCCAGCGCCCAGAGTGGGGACAGTGGTCAAAACCCAATCCACCAAGGAATCCGAAGGGTTGAGCATCACCAGTTTGGCTTTGTTTTCCGAACCTCCTCCTTTGGCCGCCAGGATGACTTCCACTCTCTCTCCCGGAACCAGTGATACCTGGATCACCGCAGGAGTGTTATCCCTGGTGTTCTGTCGTTTTCCGGCGGGATCACTCACGATGGAGGCACGCAAGGGATTGTCAGGATTCAGATAGGCTTGCCGTACGCCTTCATTCACAGCATCCTCCAATGAACCCGTCAAGTTCAGGCGTACCTTCAGCCCCACTTTGAGAAAGACATTCACAATGCCCGTGTCCTGGCAGATGGGACGATGGCCCTCGGCACACAGGCGCGAATTAGTCAGAATCTGGGCCATGGCATCACGGGCCGCAGGAGATTGCTCCTGTTCCCAGGCGACCCCCAGGGCCTGAACATAATCCACAGGGTGATAATAGGAAATGTACTGCAGCGCATCTGCAATACTCTGGACCAGATCTTTTTGTTCTATGCTGACCACCGGTTCTCTCCCTGTAAAATAGCACCCATGCAGAAAATTCTTCTCTGCGACTGTGGCTATAATAACGCTTCGTGCCCCAAAGTGGGGTCTGAGGGAATTTCCCCCATGCCCACGGCCCGATCTTCAGACTCTCAAAGGGAAAAATCATGTCGACTGAAGTGTTGCACCGTGAACATCGCCATTTTGCACCGGATGCCACTTGGGTTGCCCAGGCCAATGTTTCAGGTCATGCCGCCTACCTGGCCTTGGTCAGGGAAGCAGAACGGGATCCGGAGGAATTCTGGGGACGTCTGGCGCGCACCTATCTGGTCTGGAAAACGCCCTTTCAGACCGTTCTGGATGACCGGAATCCCCCCTTCTACCGCTGGTTTGAAGAAGGGACACTGAATGCTTCCCATCTCTGTCTGGATGTCCCCATCGAACGCGGAATGGGTGAAAAAACCGCCCTGATCTTTGAGTCTGACGATGGGACGGTTACCACCCTCACCTATCATGCTCTTCATGAGCGCGTCTGTCGCTTTGCCAATGCCCTCAAGTCTCTTGGCATCGGCAAGGGAGATCGAGTCATCATCTACATCGCCATGTCCATCGAAGGCATCGTCGCCATGCAGGCTTGCGCCCGGATCGGGGCCATTCATTCCGTGGTTTTTGGTGGTTTTTCAGCCAAATCCTTGCAGGAACGCATACTGGACACAGGCGCACGCCTCATCATCACCGCCGATGGCCAGAAACGTGGGGGCAAAATTATCCAACTCAAGGCCATTGTGGATGAAGCCCTGAGCATGGGTGCTGGAATGGTGGAAAAAGTCATCGTCTACGCACGAACTGGAGAAAATATTCCCTGGGACTCCGCGCGGGATCTATGGATGAAACCACTGGAAGAATCCCAATCACCGCTCTGTATTCCGACTTGGGTAGAAGCAGAACATCCCCTGTTCATACTCTACACCTCGGGATCCACAGGCAAACCCAAGGGCGTACAACACGCCACCGCCGGATACCTGTTATGGTCCATCCTGACCATGACCTGGGTCTTTGATCACCACCCTGAAGACGTCTACTGGTGTACCGCCGATATCGGCTGGATTACCGGCCATACTTACGTCAATTACGGTCCTCTGGCCGTAGGAGCCACCCAGGTCATTTACGAGGGGATTCCGTCCTGGCCCCATGCTGGACGATTCTGGTCGATGATTTCACGCCATCGGGTATCCGTGTTTTATACCGCCCCCACCGCCATTCGTTCCTTGATCAAGGCCAGCAATCTGGATCCCGAAATTCACCCCCAACGTTTTGATTTGTCCAGTCTGCGTCTTCTGGGTACGGTGGGAGAACCTATCAATCCGGAAGCCTGGATGTGGTACTACCAACAGGTAGGAAACAGTCGTTGTCCGATTGCCGATACCTTCTGGCAAACAGAAACCGGTGGCCATGTCATCGCCCCCTTGCCCGGAGCCACCACGCTCGTCCCGGGCTCCTGCACCCTACCCTTGCCCGGCATCGATGCGGCGGTGGTGGATGAAACAGGACAGGAAGTCCCTCCTGGACATGGCGGTTCGCTGGTCATCCGCCGCCCCTGGCCCGCCATGCTGCGAAATCTGTGGGGCAATCCGGAACGTTTCCAGAAAACCTACTTTCCTTCCGAATTGAAGGGGTATTATTTGGCGGGAGATGGGGCAGTCAAGGATCCTACGACGGGTTATTTCACCATCACTGGACGCATCGACGATGTCCTCAATGTATCGGGACACCGCCTGGGCACCATGGAAGTGGAATCCGCTCTGGCGACCCACCCTATGGTGGCAGAGGCAGCCGTGGTGGGGAAACCCGATGACATCACAGGAGAAGCCATTGTGGCTTTTGTGGTCCTGAAACAGCAACGCCCTGCCGGAGCAGAAGCCCAACAATTGGCTTCAACATTGCGCCAATGGGTAACCCGGGAAATCGGCCCCATTGCCAGGCCCCGTGATATCCGTTTTGGAGATAACCTGCCCAAAACCCGATCCGGCAAAATCATGCGCCGTTTACTCCGCTCCTTGGCCTGTGGTGAACCCATGACACAGGATATTTCCACGCTGGAAAACCCAACGATCCTGGATCAGTTGCGGGAAACCTTGTGAAACGCTGGCGCGGGCTACTGATCGACCGTTATCTGGCCCGTGAAATTCTATCTGGCACCGGACTGGTGTTCACTGCCTTGCTCTTCCTGTTTTCCTTCTTTGATCTCATCCACGAACTGAACGACATCGGTAAAGGAGGTTATGCTCTGTGGCAAATCGGCGTCTTCGTTGCCTTGGCCCTGCCGGGCCATGCCTATGAATTATTCCCCATTGCCACCCTGATTGGTACACTCTATGCCCTGACCAATCTTGCTCAGCATTCTGAAATCACGGTCATGCGCAGTTCAGGCATGTCCCGTCAGCGACTGGCGCAGTCCCTGCTTCGAATCGGTGCCGGATTTGTGCTGGTGGCTTTCATTCTGGGGGAACTGATCATGCCTTTTACGGAGGAAGCCGCACAACAATGGCGTTTGAAAGCCCTCAACAACCTGGTTGCTACCCAGTTCCGCTCGGGTATCTGGATCAAGGACAAGGGAAGTTTCATCAACATTCGCGAAATGATGCCGGACAATTCGCTGGAAGACCTGCGCATCTACGAATTTGACAATAATCGCCGTCTACAGCGCATCAGTACTGCACACAACGCCCTCTACCTGCAGGATCACGAGTGGGAAATGAAACAGGTGGAAAGGACCCTCTTTACCCCTAAAGGAGTTTCGGTGGTGCATGAAGACCATGTGCGCTGGAATTCCGTTTTATCTCCCCAGGTGATGTCCACCTTGCTGGTGGAACCGGAACAAATGGCTCTGTGGAATCTTCACACCTATATTCAGCATTTGCGTGACAACCATCAACAAACCTTACGTTTCGAAGTCGCCCTATGGGGCAAAGTGTTCTACCCTTTTTCCAGTCTCGTCATGATGTTGCTGGCCCTTCCCTTTGGGCTGCAACGCCCCCGCGCAGGGGCCGTGGGCGTACGTATCATGATTGGAATTGGTCTGGGTCTGGGCTTCTATCTGAGTAACCGTTTTTTTTCCTATCTGGGACAACTCAACGGTTGGGGCCCCATTTACAGTACCACGGCACCCAGCCTGGTTTTTCTGGGACTGGCACTATTTCTCGGCTGGTGGGGAGAGAAACGCGCCTAATATTGGCGCATGGTCAAACCCAGCAAACGATCATGAAGAAATTGCCCCTCCTTGTCCACCAGGACCCAGAGCAGGCTGATTCCCGTTAAATATCCGGGAATCGCCAGAACATAACGCAGAAAGGCCCGTCCCCAGGAGGGGGGGTGCCCTGTGGAATCCAGCAATTGAAGATGCCAGGTGCGCATCGGAATGGTTTGTCCTGAACGGTGCCAGAACCAGGAAAAGTAGAGCCCCACCACGCCAAACAAATAGAGACGATACCACTCGCGCAACTCGGGATGCAGCGCATAATGGGTCAATCGAACGAAAGGCAAAGCCGCCGCAATGAGTACGCCCGCTACCAACAGGGCCTCATAGACCCAACAGATCAGGCGGGGTCGCAACGGCAAACGTATCCATGAGCCGGGAGTCAAGGAGTCTTGCCCGCAGGGACAGGTGCCCCCGGCAAGGCTCCCGAGGAAGGAACAGAACCGGTTACCACGGCAGGAGTTGGCTGAGAACTGGAAACAGGTACGGTTTGCGTCAAAACAGGTACTCCACTGGCAGTTACAGAGGAATGATGAGCACGCCAACGGGATTTGATGGCGGCACGTTTTTCCGGGGGGAGTGCATGAAATACTTTATAGTTGTGACGTGCCTGGTCGCGAGTTGCTTTGGATAAATGCGTCCAGATCGGGATGTTTTTCTCAAAACGCGCTTGTTCCGTCGGAGACAGTTTTGGGTAATGTTGAGCCGCACTCAACAGCCTCTTGCGCTGTAAGGAAGAAAGGTGATCCCAGTCCCGGGCAGCTGGTGCTAAAATAGTCTTCTGCTCGGGAGTCAATGAGGACCACACAGGTGACGATACCATTTCCTGTGCGCCTGCGGTGCTCCATAAAAGCAGCAGACAAACCGCAATCAGCGCTTTTCCTGAAGCCATTCAGTAAAATCCTTTTGGGCTAAATCCTGAGGGGGTATTTCTGCTGCCAGAATTCTGGCTTCGAGCAATCCCGCCTCCTCCTCTGACTCCTGATGTTTGGCCTGCCACCAAAAACCACAGAATACCAGGGAAAAAACCAGCAGAACGGACATCAGAGACCATCGCCCCGCATAGTCGCCCACGGCCAAATGTGTTCCATTCAACGACCACCCCGTCCTCCCCGTGGAAATACACATTTGCGCAAGCACTTTCTGGCGTTGGGTACGCAAACGTGCCAACACCAAGGGATCAAGATCATTGAGCCCCCGATCCAGTTGCTGACAAAGCAATTTTGCAAAAGTTTTTTCATCCATGGTCATTTAATCCCTGACTAGCCAAGACCCGTGCCAACGCATGAACGGCACGGGAACAGTGGGCTTTGACGCTCCCCTCAGAACACCCCATGATTTGCGCGGTTTCGGCAACATCTCTCTCTTCCCAGTAACGCAACAGAAAGGCTTCTCGTTGACGCGGGGGAAGGTTTTGTAAAGCAATCTCAATCAAAACAAGTGTTTGTTTTTGATTTAATTGCAAATCCGGAACCATAGAAAAGTGTCGGCCTTCTCCAGAATCCTCCACTGAATCGAGAATATCAAAGTCATCATCTCCCTCCTCCACCCCTCGCTGGAAAGAACCAGCCAATGGTGTCCAGGCGGAACGAACCTTGAAACGCCGATAATGGTCTCGAATCGTATTTTGGAGAATACGCTGAAACAACGGGGGTAGTTCTTCCACCGGTCGATCTGAATAACTCTCAGTCAACTTGAGCATGGCGTCCTGAACCACATCCAGGGCTGCAGAATCATCCTGTACTGCATAGACCGCCTGTTTAAAGGCGCGCCGTTCTGCACTTGCGAGAAATTTGGATATTTCTTGAAACGAAGCCAGTGGAGTCTCCCATGCAAAACTTAGAGGAGAATGATAGCAAGAATTGACCCTGCATGACCAAATGCCAAAAGTTCCTGCAATACAACAAATAATACAGAGATACGGGCCAAAAAAAAAGCACGGTCCGTGGGGACTGTGCTTTTTTTGGTGTTTCTTCTGTGAAGCAGAAGGAACGGGTAGGGTGTCTGGCGGTGACCTACTTTCGCATGGGTAATCCAC
>NZ_JPOQ01000081.1 GCF_000735045.1 Ferrovum myxofaciens | reverse complement strand
ACAACGCTGGTCAGGGGCTACCCGTAACTGGGAGCCTGTAGGTGCTGTCCAATTGAATCCGGAACGACAAGTTCGGTTGGCGGCTTAAGATGGTTGAGGCGACAGAAACCCTGAAAGACGCCGGAAGGCATCGAATATGATCGTTCAAGGATCACTCGTACTGGCAACTAACTTGCCACTTCTAACCTAATTACACGTTTTTGGTTTTCACGCTTTTACAGATCCATATTCCCCAAGTTAAGATATAACATGCTGATTAATATTGGTAAATACTTATATTTCATGCATGGTACAAGAATTGCTTTTATATGCCCGAGTAACCGTTGATAAGCCAGATAAATTATCAAATAAAAAATTTGGCTGGTTGAATGTAAAACGGCTTAAGGCTTTACGTTATAAAAAGCGACAAGGGGGGAATAACAATGGAAATTGAAACTTTTTATGAAGTGATGAAACGGCAAGGGATTACACGCCGTAGTTTTATGAAATTTTGCAGTTTGACCGCCGCTTCGTTGGGGCTTGCACCGGGTTTTGTGCCAAAGATTGCCCATGCGATGGAAACCAAGCCGCGCACCCCGGTGATTTGGCTACATGGATTGGAATGTACCTGTTGTTCTGAATCTTTCATTCGTTCGGCACACCCGCTGACCAAGGATGTCGTGCTTTCCATGATTTCCCTGGATTATGACGATACTTTGATGGCGGCAGCAGGTTATCAGGCTGAGGAAATCATTGCCGATGTCAGAAAAAAGTATAAAGGTAATTTTATCTTGGCGGTAGAAGGCAACCCACCACTTAATGAGGATGGCATGTATTGTATCCAAGGGGGGCGTCCATTCGTTGAAGTGCTAAAGGAAACGTCTGCAGATGCCAAAGCCATTATCTCATGGGGGTCTTGCGCTTCTTGGGGTTGCGTACAGGCGGCCAAGCCGAATCCGACGCGGGCTACTCCTGTGCATAAAGTTATTACCGACAAGCCCATCATTAAGGTGCCTGGATGCCCGCCTATCGCAGAAGTAATGACCGCGGTAATTACTTACATGCTGACCTTTGATCGCATTCCGGAACTTGATCGTCAGGGCCGTCCCAAGATGTTTTATGGTCAGCGTATCCATGACAAGTGTTATCGTCGAGCTCACTTTGACGCCGGACAGTTTGTCGAGCAATGGGATGATGACGCTGCACGCAAAGGCTACTGTCTGTACAAGATGGGTTGCAAAGGGCCAACTACTTACAACGCCTGTTCCACAGTACGCTGGAACGATGGGGTGTCTTTCCCCATCCAGTCCGGGCACGGCTGCATTGGCTGTTCTGAAGACGGTTTCTGGGATAAGGGAGGGTTCTATAACCGTGTCACTGGCATCAACCAGTTCGGCATCGAGGCCAATGCTGACCAAGTGGGTGGCACGGTCGCAGGTGTTGTGGGTGTCGCTGTCGCGGCCCATGCCGCAGCCAGTGCGCTGAGTCGCGCACGCAGTTCGCATAAGGATCAGAACAAGGAGGGTAACTAATCATGACAGCGTATGAAACACAAGGCTTCAAGCTCGACAACAGCGGTAAGCGCGTGGTGGTTGACCCGGTTTGTCGCATTGAGGGTCACCTCCGAGTTGAGGTTAATCTCGACAGTGAAAATGTGATCCGCAATGCCGTATCCACTGGCACCATGTGGCGCGGTCTGGAAGTGATTCTCAAGGGCCGTGACCCCCGTGATGCCTGGGCTTTTACTGAGCGTATCTGTGGTGTTTGCACCGGCACGCACGCACTGACTTCAGTGCGTGCGGTGGAGGATGCACTGTCCATCCAGATTCCAGAGAATGCCAACACCATCCGTAACATCATGCAGTTGAATCTGTATGTACATGATCATCTGGTGCATTTCTACCATTTGCATGCGTTGGATTGGGTGGACGTGGTGTCTGCATTAAAAGCCGATCCAAAAAAGACTTCAGAACTGGCGCAAAGCATTTCTGATTGGCCAATGTCATCGCCCGGCTATTTTCGCGATGTGCAGAATCGCTTGAAGAAATTTGTCGAATCCGGGCAACTTGGCCCATTCAGCAATGGCTACTGGGGGAGTCCTGCCTACAAGTTACCGCCTGAGGCTAATCTGATGGCAGTCACACATTATCTGGAAGCGCTGGATTTTCAGAAGGATATCGTCAAGGTTCACACCGTCTTCGGCGGCAAAAACCCTCATCCCAACTGGCTGGTGGGTGGTGTACCCTGTGCCATCAACATGAACGGTGTTGGAGCGGTGGGTGCGGTCAATATGGAACGCTTGAATTTGGTCAAGGGTATCATAGACCGCACGCGCGATTTCGTTGAAAAAGTTTATATTCCAGACCTGTTGGCAATTGCGTCTTATTACAAGGACTGGACCTTCGGCGGCGGGCTGTCGTCAAAAAATATCATGTCCTATGGGGACATTCCTCACAGGGCAAACGACTACTCGGCCGCGAACCTGTTATTGCCGCGCGGCGCGATCATCAATGGCGATCTTGCTCATGTACATGAGATCGACCTGCGCAACCCTGATGAGATACAGGAGTTCGTTTCCCACTCTTGGTATAAATATCCGGATGAGAGCAAAGGCCTTCATCCTTGGGACGGTGTTACCGAGCCTAACTATCATCCCGAAGGCTCCAATTTTAAGGGTACGCGCACCAAAATAGAACAACTCGATGAAAGTGCCAAGTATTCGTGGATCAAGGCGCCAAGATGGAAGGGCAACGCGATGGAAGTCGGACCATTGTCACGCATGGTACTGGGTTATGTGCAACCCGAACAATATCCGTTCATCAAGGACACGGTAGACAGTGTTCTGCACAAACTTGATTTGCCGGTCACTGCGCTGTTCTCCACCCTGGGGCGCACTGCCGCGCGCGGCATCGAGACGCTCTACTGCGCAAAATTGCAGGAAGAGCAGTTCGACAAGTTGATTGCCAATCTAAAGGCGGGCGATTCAGCAACAGCCAATGTCGAAAAATGGGATCCGTCTATGTGGCCCAAGGCGGCCAAAGGAGTCGGTTTTACTGAAGCGCCCCGTGGTTCGCTGGGACACTGGATAAAGATCAGGGATACCAAAATCGAGAATTATCAGTGCGTGGTGCCGACTACATGGAACGGTAGTCCCCGTGATCCCAAGGGGCAGATCGGTGCATTCGAAGCCGCGTTGATGAACACGCCCCTGGCTAAAGCTGATCAACCCCTGGAAATTTTGCGCACCCTGCACAGTTTTGATCCATGCCTGGCATGTTCGACGCATGTCATGTCACCTGAAGGACAGGAGTTGAGCAAGGTTACGGTACGCTAACGTTAAGGAGAATTCCATGATAGTCAAAACGATAGATGAAACTGCTGCCGGCACTACCGTGTACGTGTATGAGGTGCCGGTCAGGGTGTGGCACTGGATCAGCGCATTGTGTATTGTGGTCTTGGCGATAACGGGCTATTTTATCGCCAGTCCGTTACCCAGTATATCCGGGGAGGCGAGTGAGCATTTTCTGATGGGTTACATTCGTTTTGCGCATTTTTCTGCGGCCTATATTTTCGCCATCGGCTTTGTTGCGCGTATCTATTGGGCGATGGTAGGCAATAGGAATGCTCGGCAATTATTTGCACCGCCTGTATTTGATACGGACTGGTGGGCAGGTATGTTTCAGGAAGTGCGCTGGTACCTGTTTCTGGAGAAGAAGCCAAGAAAGTACGTAGGCCATAATCCGTTGGCGCTGCTATTCATGTTTGTTGCCATCACCCTAGGCGGCTTGTTCATGATCGTTACGGGTTTTGCACTGTATGGCGAGGGCGCGCAAGGCTGGTCGCACGCATTATTTTCCAGTTGGGTTATCCCCTTGTTCGGCCAGAGTCAGGATGTGCACACCTGGCACCATATGGTGGCATGGGGCATTGTCTGGTTCATCCTATTGCATATCTATGCAGCGATCCGCGAAGATATCATGTCGTCACAAACCATGGTCAGCGCCATTATCAGCGGATACCGATCATTCAGGAAATAGTAGGTATATCGTTGCACACCTTTTCCTTATTAGACGGTAATTGTTGGTGTAGTCAGGATAATCAGATAGATGCTATGGATCGTTGTTGCCGATAAAGAGAAAACAGGAAACTTCCCGCTACCACCACGATGACAGATGCTCCTATAAGCAATTCGTGCCCTTCCTGCCAGGCCACTGTTTCTGGCAAGAAGCGGCGCGATAGCCCCAAACCCGCCACCGTGAGGCTGAGCAGCGCCACAGTTATTCCCATGATGCGTGAAGTTGTGCGTGCGCTGGCATCAGCGCGCTGCAACAGGTGCGAAATCCATAGTCCATTTAAGGCATCGGTGACCATCATGCCAATCATGAAACACATAGCCAGCAACAACGCATAAACCAACCCCCCGAAACGTGTGGCAGTTACAGAAAAGAAGGCCGCCTGAGAAAGTGTATCAAAGGATAAAGCAAACAAGGCACCCACCAGTGCAATCAGCACCGGGTTGCCAGCATTCTTTAGCCTGTTCAGCCAGCGTCCTTTAATTCCTATCATCTGCACCATTTCGTGGGATGGGGTAGAAAACACTGCATATAGATTGAGACTGCCCAGCAATAACAGAAAGAATTCTGATATCAATGTACCTACGTCATCCAGCCAAGATGGCGCAGATGTATGATGGAACAATAGTCCGGCAGCAATTGCCACAATACATACCACAACACCATGCCCAAGTGAGAACAGGAATCCGCATAAGCGTGCCAGACGCATCCGTCCTGCCAAGGTATTAAAACGAGTCAACCCGTCTATTGTTGCAAGATGATCGGCATCCAAGCCATGTTTCAGTCCCAATACAAAGGCCAACGTGATTAATGGGTAAACGCTCTCAGTTCCCATGACTTCTCCTTTAAGAATTCGATGTTCGCGGCAAACGCAGAACAAACTCGGCACCACCATGTTGTAGATTGCCGACAGAAAGTTTTCCGCCATGACGTTCAATAATGCCGTAACTGATGGATAAACCAAGGCCGGTGCCCTTGCCAACTGGTTTGGTGGTATAAAAAGGGTCAAACATTTTATCTAATGCATCAGTGGCAATGCCAGGACCGTTGTCACGGAACAGTACGATGATCTCGCCGTTTTCTTCCCGTGCTGATACTTCCAGCAATGGCTCTGCCTGATGATCCGTTGCATCAGCGGCATTCTGAATCAGATTGATAATGACTTGCTGCATCTGCCCAGGTGAACCCGTCACGGGCAGATCATCGGGTAGTCTGATCTTGACGCGAAATTTTGCGGGAGTCGCCCGCGTAACCCAATGCACTGATCTTTCGATGATTTCAGTCATATTGAATTTTACATTCTCATTGCGATCAGTGGCTGAAAAACGCTTCAAGCCATCAACGATATCGCGTGTGCGCTCAGCGCCTTCAATCGCGCCATCCAGCAAAGGGGCGAGGTCGCTCAGAATATGATCTATGCGCAACTGCTCGCGCAATGTTGCCAATGACACATGGCTGACACCAGCATGCATCGCATCCAGATATTGTTTGAAGCGTGTCGTATAGCGACGCATCGCATGTACGTTACCCAGTACAAAACTGATGGGGTTGTTGAGTTCATGTGCTACACCTGCCACCAGTCGACCCAGAGAAGCCATTTTTTCTGATTGCAGCAACTGCTGTTGGGTTCGCTTAAGTTCATCATGGGTTTCACGCAAGGCATGGTAAGCACGATGTAGTTCACCGATTGGTCTGCCGGTAATCACAATACCCAGCAATTTTCCAGTTCCGGACAAACGAGGTGTAAAATTGAGCGTTACTGGAGTGGTGCCTCCATCACGGGTAAGGAACTGAAATTCCAGATCATGCGCGGGTTCAGTAGCCAGTCGCGCGATGACATGTTTCACAGCCGCAAATGATTCCGATTCTCCAAACAAGGATAAAAGACTGGTTCCTTTAAGTTCGTCTTCACGCTTTCCGGTAAAATCAATGAGTGCCTGATTTACCTCCTCAATCATTTCATGCCGGTCACATACCACCAGTAAATCGGACATCGAAGCAAGGACGCTGAAAATGAATTGTTGTGACTCTTCCAGCGCGTAATTTTTCTGTTCCAGATCCACTTCGTGTTGCAGCAACTCGTTGTATACCTCGTCCATCCTGTGTACTACATCAACCCATATGGATTCGGACATCGCCTCGGGTGGTGTGGTCGAAGTTAAGTGTGTAAAGGGAGATTTGTCGGAATCAATCATTGCATCAATGCACCGTACACACCATGCAAGGATCGAAGGACCGCACTACATGCTGCACTGCAACTGGAGCACCCTCATTGTTTTCTTCAACCTGAACGCCCACCAGCGCTTGCTCCAGCGCACCGGGTTTGCCTGCTGCATCACGCGGAGAGAAGTTCCAGGTAGTTGGCGCGATTATCTGATAATTGTATATCCTTCCCTGGCGTACTTCCATCCAATGACCCAGACTGCCGCGAGCGGCTTCGACCAAACCAATACCACTCCCATCCTCCAATCCTGTCACCGCCTGACAGAATGGTTCGCCAAGGCGGATGCGCCGAACCCACTCTTCCATTACCGGCACCATGCAGGCAATTTCCAGCATGCGAGCAATCACGCGCGCCATTACATTGCCACCATAGCGTGCTACAAGATCGCGCGCCAGTGGGTGTCCTGCCACCAATTGTCTTGCCAGTGCACCAGTTTCAATTACATGACCATCCAGTCTGGGGGATTTGCACCAGGAATATGCCCCAGCCTTGCCAGGATGGGGTAGGGTATGACCTATGGCTGGTGCAAGCGCTGCCTCGCCTTCCATCCAACTATGTGAAACATCTTCGCGTATCGTTGAAATATCCAGCGCTCGCAATTCACCATTTTCCCATAATCCTGAAGGGAGCAGGCTGTCGTCACCGTCATGATATGCGCCATAACTCATGAAACGATCACTTGCTCGTCCCATTTTATGCAACTCCAGGTCGTAGGCTATAGAAAGGAAATGCGGTAAATCGGCGGAGGTTGTGTGACTATCCATCCACGCCAGAAGTGCGGATTCTGAATCCAAATTTGCAACTGATTCCAGTTGGTCTCCAAACAATGTCCGCTCCAAAAATGAGCGGAACTCCGCCAACAATATTGCGAGCCGGATTTGCTCAGCACTTTCTAGCGGACGCGATGAACCCCCTGGTTGCAACGACAAGGTATGTGGCCACTTCCCTGCGAGGTAGCCCATCAAATGCATGAATTTCGCCCGTGCGGGCAATATGTCAGCCATAGCGCTGCCGCTGACCGCTTTGAAACGCGCATGAGTATCAGAAAACCATGCGCGTCCCTTATAAAAAGAACGGGCGAAGTCTGGCATGAAAAACAGATAAAAATGGCTTAAGTGATCAGCCAGGTTTTCAGCGGCAATCGTCAGATTAGCCGCTAGACGGCCATTTTCCGGGGGTTGCAAACCCATCGCATGAGCCAGTGCCTGGGCTGCTGCTGCTGACTGGGCCACCGAGCAAATACCACAAATACGTGGCACATACACCAAGGCATCCAGCGGATATTTATCCTTGAGCATCTGTTCGAAACCACGGTACATGGGTGAATTGACATAGGCAGCCTGTACCCGACCCTCGGCAATGTCCAAAGCGACTTCAAGATCGCCTTCCACTCGATTAAATGGACCGACCATCAAACGTTTCATTTTGATCGCATCCTTTTCACAGCAGGAACCACAACTTGATGATCGGCTACGGCGTTTTCCTTAACACGTTTGGGCGTTGCTGATTTGGAAAGCGAGGCAAGCACCACGAACCACGCCTTCGGCATGTCGATGGGCAAACCAACAGGAATGCCGCCAAGTTTCGGCGTTTCAGTGAACGGATGTCCTGGTTCTTCAAAACCCGGTTCGGTGCAGGAAATGCAGGCGTAGCCGCCGCGAACACACGAACCTTCGCCATTCCAGAGGCGTATGTTGCAATCGGCATGTGCTTGTGTTCCCTTGCAACCGAGATTTTCCATCAAACAGCCAAGATCAGACGGCTTATGCGCGCTGGCTTTAAATTCATAGAACTCATTACGAGTACAGCCATGATGCACCAGATGATCAGCATACATACGCGGTCGCTGGAAGACATCCAGTCCTTGCCCATTTAACATGCCTGATGCCAGCGCAGCAAGGGTTTCAATGACCCAGTTGGGATGCGTTGGACAGCCGGCAATATTGATTACAGGCAATCCGCTGCTGTCTCGGTAATCCCGACCCAGCAAACCACCCAGGGAATCACCTTCGAATTGCAGACCGCAGGCATCCGCAGGGTTGCTACCTGTGGCGGTGATTCCACCGAAAGCAGCGCAACTACCCACCGCTACTGTATGGCGTGCGACGCCTGAAAGCCGTTTGATTATCGACATCATGGAATTACCACCAGTCGTTCGATGAAAGTCGCCGCTACCTTGCGGACCACGCAATATCGCACCTTCCAGACACAGGATGTCAAGGCGCGTCACGCCGCTTATGCAGTCGTCAAAGATACTGCGCGCATCCATCGCGCTCTCTTCCGATAGGGAAGGATGCCATAGCAAGCGAATGCCGAATCCTTCCAATGTGTCGAACAGATTACTGCAATTGGCGTTGAGCAGCGACATGGTGCAACCGCCACAGCCGCCAGACTGTAGCCAGAGTAAATTGAGCGGATCACGGTTGGTGACGTTACCCAATTTTTTTCTCCAATCCATAGCGAGATAACTTGCTGCGCAAGCCCGCACGCGATAATCCCAATTCGGCTGAAGCACGGGTTTTGTTCCAGCGCAATCGTATCAGTGTTTCACGTAGCACGCGCGCCTCAAGCATCTCCATACGCTCCTTTAGACTGCCATTCATTCCGGAAAACACCTGCATGTCCGTTACTTCTTCTTCTGGTGCAGCGTGCAATACTTTCGCGGAAAGCAAATGTGATCCGATATGGGTATCTTCGCTCAGCAACAACGCACGAATAATTTCATTTTGCAATTCGCGTACATTGCCTGGCCAGTGGTAGCGCCCCAGACAATCCAACGTCTCTGGAGAAAACCCCGCCACATCTTTACCTATGCTCTTTGAGGCGGTGTTGAGTAAATCGTAAGCAATCAACGGAACATCCATCTTACGCTCTCGTAACGGAGGAACGGGCAAAACAAACTGGGTCAATCGATAGTAAAGATCGGCGCGAAAGCGACCACGCTGAACCTCTTCTTCAAGATTTCTATTCGTCGCGGAAAGCACACGTACATTCACCTTGCGCGAACGGGAACTGCCGACGGAACGAATTTCACCTTCCTGCAACACACGTAACAGTTTGACCTGAAAAGCGGGCGAGGTATCTCCGATCTCATCCAGAAAAATTGTGCCTCCATCGGCTTGCTCGAACAAACCGATGCGATCTTCGAAGGCACCCGTAAAACTTCCACGTTTGTGGCCGAACAGTTCGGATTCCAGTAATTGATCTGACATGGCGCCACAATTTTCGATTACGAAGGCACGACCTGAACGCGGGCTGGAATAATGGATGGCGCGCCCAAGTAATTCCTTGCCGGTACCGGATTCCCCAGCGATATGTACTGCAATATCACAACTGGCAACCCGGGCAGCCATGTCAACAACCGCATTCAACGGGCTGGCCGCTGCACGGGTGATGCGGGAAAATTCGAAATAATCTCTCAGTTTTTCGCGTTTTTTTTCCACACGCTGGCGCAATATCGGCTCGGCAGTACGCAATTCCAGATTCATGGACTGAGTCTGCTGTTGCAGATCGTACAACTGCGCAGCTGCTCGCACGGTCAACAGTAAGGATTCCGGATGCCATGGTTTCAGGATATATTGATAAATACCGGCCTCATTGATCCCCGCGATGATGTCTTGTGTTTCGGTATGGCCGGAGATAATGATCCGAACAGCGTCAGGCCATTGCTCCCGCACTTCTTGCAAAAACTCAACTCCCGTCGTTTCCGGCATGCGCTGATCGCATAACACTACCTGCACGGACTCATGTTCCATGATCCTGCGACCATCCTGCGCGCTGGAGGCGATGAATACAGTAAAGTCCTCTTCCAGAGTACGACGCAATGATTCTTGCGAGCGTATTTCGTCGTCTATAACCAAAATGGTGGGCAGTATCCCCATTAGCATATCCTCGGCAATTGCTCACCCGTTAGCCAATCTATCACGCGACGTCCGCCTATCCGGGTGGTGAGTTGCACAAAACCGTGTGCATCCTCCTGTACCTCGCCGATGATGGAGGCTGCTTCGGCCAGCGGATGTGCGCGCATCACAGCCAACAGACGTTGCGCATCTTGCGGCGCGCAGATTGCGATTAGTTTGCCCTCATTGGCCACATAAAGTGGATCGAGTCCCAGAAATTCACAAGCTGCTTCGACCGGCTGATTCACTGCAATCGCAGACTCATACAGCATCATGCCCACACCGGACTGTTTGGCAATCTCATTAAGTGTCGTCGCTAGCCCGCCGCGCGTCGGATCGCGCAGTACACGCAGTTCGACACCACTATCCAGCATGGTTGCTACCAAACGGTGCAACGCAACGGTATCCGACACAATAGGTGCTGAAAAGGCCAGCCCCTCACGCTGTGACAGGATCGCCATGCCATGGTCACCTATCGTGCCGGACAGCAGAATCTTGTCGCCCGGTTGTGCCAGATCGCCGGATAACTTGACACCATTGCGCATGACACCAATACCCGTGGTTGTAATAAAAACACCATCTCCCTTACCCCGTTCCACTACCTTGGTATCACCAGTGACGATGGGCACGCCGGATTCCCGTGAGGCTTGCGCCATAGACTCGACAATGCGTTTCAAGTCTGACAATAAAAATCCTTCTTCCAGTATGAATGAAGCTGACAAATACAATGGTTGGGCCCCCATTACCGCAACATCGTTGATGGTGCCGTGAACCGACAGGCAACCGATGTCGCCACCTGCGAAAAATAATGGTGACACCACGTGGCTGTCAGTCGCCATTACCAGGCGCCCAGTCTCCTGCGGCAGTAATGCACCATCATTGCCCTGAGACAGATACTCATTGTCGAAGGCGGCGGCGAACAACTCGGTGATGAGTTGTGCCATGGCACGCCCCCCCGAGCCGTGCGACATATCTACCCGACCATGTTTGATATCGAGTGGGCGTGAGTAATTGGGCTTAACCAAACCAGTCATGCTGACTCCCTGAATCTTCCATAACTGTAATGAGCCGCGCAGGAACCTTCGGATGAGACCATACAGGAACCAACGGGATTATCCGGCGTGCATACCGTACCGAAAATTTTGCATTCCTGCGGACGTTTCTGTCCGCGCAAAATGGCAGCGCACTCGCACGCCCTGTTGTCAGGTACGGCGACGTAATCCACGCCAAATTTTAACTCGGCATCAAATGCGGAAAATCTTGGGCGCAGTTTCAATGCACTGTTCGGCACGCTGCCCAGTCCGCGCCATTCAAACGTATCACGCAAGTGGAATACCTCATCCACCAGTGCCTTCGCCTTGAGATTGCCTTCACGGGTCACGGCGCGGGTAAATTCATTCTCGACCATAGCGCGCCCGTCGTTAATCTGACGCACCAACATCAGGATGGCCTGCATCACATCCAGGGGCTCAAAACCTGCAATCACTACCGGCTTGCCATAATTGTCGGCGAAGGGTTCATAGGGTTTACTGCCGATAATGGTGGACACATGTGCAGGCCCTACAAAACCATCCAGCGCCGTGCCACTTTCCCCTGCGAGAATGGCATGCATTGCGGCGGGTGTCAGCACATGATCACATAAAATGCTGAAGTTCTTCAAACCCTCGAAAGCGGCCTGTCTGACAGCCCATGCGGTCGGCGGTGTGGTGGTCTCGAAACCGATGGCGAGAAATACCACTTCACGGTCAGGATATTCGCGCGCGATCTTCAATGCGTCTTGAGTCGAATAGATCATGCGCACATCCGCCCCATTGGCTCGGGCACGCATTAGCGACGAATTATCGGAAGCCGGTACGCGTAGAGTGTCGGCATAGGTGCAAAGGATCACGCCATGTTCGCGTGCCAGAAAAATGGACTGATCCACTCGGCCAATGGGTAATACACATACCGGGCAGCCAGGGCCGTGAATCAGGTGCACATGGTCAGGTAACAGGTCGACAAGTCCGTAACGCGAAATGGCATGGGTATGCCCACCGCAAAACTCCATCAATTTGTAACCGGATAGAGAAGTGGCTTCCCGCGCAATATTGGCGGAAATATTTTTTGCCAGTTTTCCATTACGGAATTCATCTATGTATTTCATGCTGCACTCTCGCCAAGATCTTCACGCAACTCGTCCTGCATGCCCATTTCTGCGAACAATTCCAAAGTATGTTCAGCCTCATCTTGATCCAGTTTTTGCAGGGCATAGCCAACATGCACTATGACATAGTCCCCCGTTTGAACACCATCCACCAGCGCCAGTGAAATCTCTTTTCGAACACCACCAAGATTAACGATTGCGTTACCCGGTGTCGTCAGTTCTTCGATGCGGGCAGGTATGGCAAGACACATGATTCAGGTTCCTTGATCAATGCGATTTAAGATAAAATTCCCGTGGCGATTCTATGGCCCCCATGGACGAAATTCCTGTCATGCACGTCAGGGCAATATTGGCTTGCCCGAATGAGATACCGCCATCGTTGGGTGGCAACTGTTGTGCGGTCAACACGCGTAGACCATGCCCGTACAAGGATGAGATCAGTGTTTGAGACAAAATCCTATTCAAGAAACATCCACCACCCAGTGCAACCGTGTTGATATTCTCATTTTCGGCAGCACGGAGTAGCCACGCCATCAATCCGTCTGCCAGGGTTGCATGGAATAAGGCAGCACCGTACGATGCATTCTTGCAATCAGTAATTGCTGCCAGTAGCGGGAGGAAATCAAGCACACCATCGTTGCTGATTACGTAACCATTCGTGAGTGCTGCAACTTTACCATGTTGCTCTGCCAGTCCTTCCAGCAATATCGCTGCCTGTCCCTCATAACTTTGAATTTCCCTGACATTCAGCAATCCGGCGGCAGCATCAAACAGGCGGCCCATACTACTGGTGGTGGCACAATTCAACTGGCGCTGCAACAGGGTTATCACGGTTACCGATCCGGTTTGCGCCGGAAAGCGATGCATAATCTCGTCGCTGCGTCCCATCTCGAATAGTACGGCTGCTGCTAAGCGCCACGGTTCACGTGCTGCGCGGTCGCCCCCAGGCATACTTAGTGGCGCAAGATGTCCCAGACGCTGAAAGTCTGCCCCTTCCACGCGCAACAGTTCACCACCCCAGGCGTTGCCGTCTGTTCCCAATCCCATGCCGTCCAGTGCCAGTCCGAGCACGGATTCAGTAACATGATGTTCGGCGCAAACCGCCGCGATATGAGCGTGATGATGCTGCACGGCAAAAATAGACAAGCCGTGTTGCGCAGCATAAGCCTGAGCAAACTGTGTGCTATAGAAATCTGGATGAAGATCGTGAGCGACTGCCTGTGGCCGCACATCCAGGATGTCGCACAGGTGTGCAACAGTTTCATCCAGCATCTGCCGCGTAGCGGCATGATCAAGGTCGCCGATGTGTTGCGATACGAAGGCTTCATTGCCGCGTGTGAGGCAAACAGTATTTTTTAGCCATGCCCCGCAAGCAAGTATGGACGGGCCGGTATGGGGCAGCAAAATTCGTCGCGGCGTGTAACCACGTGCGCGACGAATTAATTGGAATTGCTGCCCCTCTCCCGAATACTCTCCAATGGAACAGCTGGCCATCTGACTTGGTTGCCCAAAGTTGCCCCACAAGGGGGAGGGCGTTGTACGCATTACGCTGTCGTCGCAACGATGCAGAATTTCACGGTCATGTGTTAAAAAGGCATCACTCAGGCCGGATAACGATGCGCGCGCTTCTGCATCATCCTTAACCAGTGGCTCACCATGGAAATTAGCGCTGGTCATCACCAATGCCAAGGAGGTCGCCTTTTGCAACCAATCCGTACCCTCTGGTTTACCTGACAACTCGTGGAACAATAAATATTGTAACGGCGTATAGGGCAGCATCAGGCCAATATCCGATAAATCAGGAGAAATTCCACGCAACTCCGTATCACAACTGGCTGATTTACGCAGTAGTACGATGGGTCGTTCCCCTGCTTCCAGTAGTGCTGCTTCGTGCTCTAAAACCTCTGCATAACGTTCAGCAGACAGCCTGTTCAGCACCATTACAGCAAACGGTTTTTCATCGCGCTGCTTTCTGCTACGCAGCCTGTCTACAGTGGCGGGGTTCCCCGCATCGCATACCAGATGGAATCCGCCCACGCTCTTGATGGCGACGATTTGTCCCGAGGCGATGTATCTGGCGGCAGAAGCGATACAATCATCGGATGTGACTGGTCGCCAGAGTTCGTCAAATAAACTCAGATGTGGCCCACAGGCCGGACAGGCGTTGGGCTGTGCATGAAAACGGCGTGTACCAGGATTATCATATTCCTGCTGACAATCCGGGCATTGCGTAAATTTCGCCATGCTGGTGTTGGCACGGTCATAGGGCAGTCGCGCTGTCAGTGTGTAACGCGGCCCGCAATGTATGCAGTTGATGAAGGGGTGCCGATAACGACGATCGGCGGGATCAAACATTTCTGATAAACAGTCCGGGCAGATCGCCATGTCGGGTACGATGCCTGTTTGCATCCTGCCCATCTTGCTTGGTGCTATGCTAAAGCCGCGCAATCCTGAAGTTACTTGCTCCAGATCATGTATCACCTTTTCCACTCGCGCCAGCGCAGGCGGCTCGCTTTGTAGACGTTCGATCAGACACAGTACCTGCGAATGCTTGCCTTCAACTGATATTTCTACGCCACTACTGTCGTTGCGTACCCAGCCAGCAAGGCCTAACTCATGCGCAAGCCGGAACACGAATGGCCGGAAACCCACGCCCTGAACCTGCCCGGATACTCTTATTCGTGCATGTATCATTCGTTATTTTTCTGTGATTGCTTTCCGGCAACCCGCCTTGATCCATTCCAGCCATTCCTCCATGCCCTCTCCGCTGGTGGCGGAAATGCAGATTATCTGTATCTTCGGGTTTACCCGGAGCGCATTTTCCACCGCAAGACTGGCATCGAAATCCAGATAAGGCAACAGGTCACACTTGTTTAGCAGCATCAAATCTGCAGCGCGGAACATGTCCGGGTACTTGAGCGGCTTGTCCTCACCTTCAGTTACGGAAAGGATAGCGACTTTATGCGCTTCTCCCAGATCAAAATTGGCCGGGCACACCAGATTGCCAACGTTCTCGATCAATAAAAGGCTGTCATCCTGCAAGCCAAGTTGCTGTATGGCTTGTCCAACCATGCTTGCATCCAGATGGCAACCTTTCCCGGTATTGATTTGCAAGGCAGGGGCGCCGGTGGCACGGATGCGTGCGGCGTCATTGTCCGTTTGTTGATCGCCTTCGATAACGGCAAGCGGCAGACTACCGTTCAGCGCATTAATGCTTTTTACCAGCAAGGTGGTTTTGCCCGAGCCGGGGCTGGATACCAGATTGAGTGCGAAAATACCGCGTTTGGACAAGTGGTTGCGATTCTCCTCGGCATAAGCGTCATTCTTTGACAGGATGTCGCGCTCGATTTTTACCATGCGTGCCTGATTCAGGCCCGGCGCATGGGTTCCCGCAGGGCCTGCGCCGAAATCCATCGGTGTGTGATTATGTGCCGTGTCAGTATTGATAATTTCGTTTTCTCCCTCTCCTGGTTGCGGGAGAGGGTTGGAGAGGGGGTCTGGCGTCCGGTATTGCACTGGTACAGTGTTCTTACGGCGTAACTTAAGTCGATACCCCCCGATGAATGTTTGTCCAGATCCGCACCCGCATGTTGTACACATCACTATCCCCCTATTCGACTTCCAGTTCTTTAACACGCATTTCATCGCCCCGGCGTCTTTCAGGGTTTCTGTCGCCTCAACCATCTTAAGCCGCCAACCGAACTTGTCGTTCCGGATTCAATTGGACAGCACCTACAGGCTCCCAGTTACGGGTAGCCCCTGACCAGCGTTGTGG
>NZ_JPOQ01000080.1 GCF_000735045.1 Ferrovum myxofaciens | reverse complement strand
CCAGTTTCGGTTTGGACACCACATTCTCAGGAAATCGTGAACTCACCCTGATGAAGCGAGCTGTCGGATGCGGTTACAAGGTAAATTTTATTTTTGTCTGTGTCGAAAGTCTTGCGTTGTGCCAAGTTCGTATCCTTGAACGGGTTGACAGCGGTGGGCATGCCGTGCCCGCAGAAGATGTGTCACGGCGTTACAGCAGAAGTCTGCGTAACCTCGCTTCAGCTTTTGACTTGGCAGAACGGGTATTCATCTTGGACAACACGGAAGAAAAACGCCGCTTGCTCCTATCCGTTGAGCATGGCCGTGAGCGCGAGACATCGCCCAGCGCATTGAGAAAATCGCGCAGGGCACAGAAGAAAATACCCTATCTTCCACACAAACGGCCGAATCTACAAAACAAATGACTGAACTAAGTCGTAAACTGGACGAACTGGCTTCTCGATTCAAAATCGCATAGACCGCTTGAACACACCGCCGACTGCCCGTCTCGTATCAGCGTGTTGTTGCGATTGAGAAAATCGACGAACAGGAAAGCGCCTGTGCGCTTGTTGCCATCGGCCAGCGGATGATTCTTGATGACAAAATACAAAAGATGCGCCGCGTCCCTGCGAATGGTTTTTCTGACGGAGTATCACCCGTTTGCGGCAGAGCCAAGGGAAGCAGTTCATCCAGTTTGGCGTTTGGCCAAGTCGGTAATTTCTCCAAGGTATCCTTGAGCCATTAATAGGGTTCCAGACCTTTCATTTTGGCCGTTCCCAGCAAGGTCTGGATGGCCGCTGCGCGAACCCCGGCCTGAGCCGATCCTGCAAATAACCATTTTTCTTGCCAATGGCGATGGGTCGGATGGCATTTTCAATCCGGTTGTTGTCGATGGGCAAATCCCCCTCGGGTGGCGTAGCGTGCCAACGCTTCCCAAGCGCTTGAGCGTATAATCCAACGCCTTGGCCAACCCGGAACCCGGCGCTGTTGTCTTGCGCTGCTGGAACAACCAAGGGTGAAATTTCTCCAGAAGAGGAATCGCCACTTCAAGGCGTTTCCGGGCGCGCTCCTCCACGCCCAGTTCCTTCCATTCCCGCTCCCCTTCGTATAACTTTGCAAACCAGGTCAGAGCCTGTTCCGTCACGGGGCGCGGCTGTTCGGCGTGCAGGTCAAAGAACTTGCGCCGGGCATGGGCCATGCACCCCAATTCCGTTACGACTGGACCAAAAAGAGCTTTGTATCCCGAGTAGTCGTCCACTACCAAGTGTCCGTTCCACTTCCCGAGGAAGTTGCGGGCGTGAATCCCCTGTCGGTTCTCCTGGTAGTCGAATACCAGAATCGGCGAACCGGTTTCCCACTCGGCTCTCGTCAGATGCTTGGCTGGGTATGGGGATTAAGTGACAGTGCGAAACCATTACGTTAATGAACGCATTGAAGGAAATCGACATCAACTTCTCCCCGCGAAATGATATTTTCGGATAAATCACACCCGGAACTGACAGGGCATTATTGCCAAACCCGATTCGGCAGATGGTCATATTCCAACCGCGGTATGATGAGCCATGAACAATAAACGAGGATACGGTAATGCTGAAAGGAAGTTGTTTGTGCGGGGGAGTGACCTATGAAGTGCATTCAGAACTGGGCCCCATCATCATGTGCCATTGTTCCAAGTGTCGTAAAGCCACGGGGACTGCATTTGCGACCAATACCCCCATCAACACGGCAGACTTAAAACTGGTAACGGGCGAAAATCTTCTGTCAGAGTTTGAATCGTCTCCCAATGTATTTCGCGTTTTCTGCAAAAATTGCGGATCTCCTCTCTATTCAAGACGGGCCATAACACCGGAAGTCATTCGTCTGCGGATCGGTACCCTCGATAGCGCGATCGACGACAAGCCGACCGCCAATGTTTTCGTCGCATCTAAAGCCGAGTGGTATGAAATAGCAGATGATCTGCCTCAATATGCCGAACGGCCTTGATAATGAACTGGCCGGCAATCGGCGCTATTGACAAGCCGGTTGGCGCCTGTGTAAAGTCTGGGTCATGATGATCAACTCAAACTCCTTCCTGCTTCCAAACCCCAAACGACTGTGGTTACAGAACCCCGACCGCGTTGTCTCTTGCACCGTTTAGTTTTTGATATCACAGAGCAACCGCGGGTCTGACCGCGATTGCTTCTGAACTTGGCCATAAGACCCGCATTCACAATGAGGACAACTTATGGCAAATCCAGCGCAGCACCGAAGTTCCAGAAACCAGATCGTTTTCGGCATCATACTTGCCCTGTTGGCCGCGATCGGTTTTTCAGCAAAAGCCATTCTGGTCAAATTGGCCTATCGTCATCCGGTGGATGCAGTCACCTTATTGGCGTTGCGAATGTCATTTTCAGTCCCATTTTTCCTGGCAGTTGCGCTGTGGAGCCATAATCAGGGTAATGCCAAATCTCTGGAACTGAAAGACTGGGGAGCAATTCTTGGCTTGGGCTTCGTGGGATATTATTTGTCCAGCCTCCTCGATTTTCTCGGACTTCAATACATTTCGGCGAGCCTGGAGCGACTTGTTCTGTTTCTATATCCGACGATCGTCGTGATCATGTCAGCGTTGTTCCTGAAGCGCCCCTTGGGGCGTCAGGAACTGATAGCCATGGGGTTAAGTTACGCCGGCATCGTGCTGGTTTTCGTGCATGATTTTTCCGGGGTTCACGGCAGCGGGATGGCAGTGGGAGCCGGCTTGGTTTTTGCCAGCACTTTGACCTATTCAATTTATCTGATTGGGGTGGGTCAGGTCATAGCTCGCATCGGCACAGTCCGGTTTACCGCCTATGCCATGACAGTGGCCAGCGTGGCCACATTGATGCAGTTCGCATTCACTCACCCCATGACTGCAATGCGCCAGCCTATCTCGGTTTATACCTTGGGATTATCCATGGCCATTATTTCGACGGTACTGCCGGTGTTTATGCTCTCAGCCAGTATCAGGCTGATCGGTTCCGGGCAAGCATCACTCATTGGGACCATCGGCCCTGTGTCCACCATCTTCATGGCACAGGCATTTTTGGGCGAGGGGGTATCTCTGCTACAGACAATCGGTTCGGTTCTGGTAATGACTGGTGTCGTGATGATCGGTCGGCATTCCCTTAGCCCGAAAACACGGGTTTCATAGACTCAAATCTCCGGCGATGGTTATTTAACGGTTTGATCAGCCATGAGATATTGTGTTTCTATCGTGTCCAGACTCGTTCCGGAATTGAACGGCCGGGTTTGCTCATCCATGCTTGGGACTGTACCCCAGCATACCGGTCACGATCAACTCGAAATCGGCTTTTGGAATTTCCAGATGTCCGAATCGGAAAGCGTAGCCCCACCGACTCTTGTCCTTGATGAAAGAAAGTTGCTCAAGAAGCGGGCGAATGGGCGTATCAGTCGCTTCCATAAAATTGATATCACGCCGGTAAGGAACAAATCCAGGGAACATTTCAAAGGGATAGACCTTGTCACCGACGACTTTGCCAATGGCTGTGAATTTCTGGCAAGGAACGGTTCCGTCGAATTGTTCCCTGGGCGAGTAATAGATGAGCCAGTCGCCCACTGCCATGCGTTTGAGCGGCAGGGCCTTGCCGTGACACAACTGGCTGAATCCGCCAGCCACGCCAGCGCTGACATGTTCTTTCGATGCAACGCCAATCCAGTAGCGCGTCATGGATTGTTGCCAGCGATGATGGCAAGGGTCAGTGCCTTGTAAGTCTCTATTTGGCCTTCCGTGAGGCACGAGAAAAATTCATCGTCGGCGCGCTCGACGGCAATGATGGCCTGGTAAATCAGTTTGCGTCCCGCGACAGTGAATCGAACCTGTATGGCACGGGTATCCGAAGTTGAAGACTCCCGATTGACCAGCCCAGCTTCCTCAAGTTTTCGAATGGCTTTGGAAAGGGTCATCTTGTC
>NZ_JPOQ01000079.1 GCF_000735045.1 Ferrovum myxofaciens | reverse complement strand
TCTTCGTGTGGAGGTGCGCCGATTGGCATCATCAAACAATATATCGAGCAACAGCAAACGCCACTATAGGAAACGAAGATGGATGCCTTCGGCATCCGCGCTATTCATCCCCGCCCTGAACGACGGAGCTTTTCGCGCAGTCCGGGTAATTCCACCGACGATGGGGGCCCCGCCAGAAAATTCCGGGACCCCCATCGTCACTTTCCCCCGCTTCAGTGAGGACCCAGTGCTTTCTCCAGTTCGGCTCTGGGCAACGCGCCCGGAACCACTTCGCCATCTGCAAACACCAGGGTAGGCGTTCCACTGATCCGATACTTTTCCCCCAGGTTCTGAACCTCTTCGAGTTGATCCTGACACTC
Source organism: Ferrovum myxofaciens (assembly GCF_000735045.1). GTDB lineage: Bacteria > Pseudomonadota > Gammaproteobacteria > Burkholderiales > Ferrovaceae > Ferrovum > Ferrovum myxofaciens. Next base: position 32,205 of record NZ_JPOQ01000079.1, on the reverse strand, counting down.
GTGATGGATGGGTTCGATATTTCTTAACTGATAGTCTTCCCAGGCTTTTTCCGGATCTTTGGAACAGGCTATCCAATGGGACCGTTCCGGGGCATCAGGATGCAGCGATGCAATGGGATAAAGGAAAGTGTAAACGGTCACATCGGTAATGCTGCTCAGTTCCTTTTCCAACTTTCGGCAAAAAGGACAATCCGGATCAGAAAACACCGCCACCACCCGTTTCCCGTTCCCCTTGACCCGTTTCAAGGCCAGGTTGAGCGGAAGATCGCTCGGTTTGACCGCCCCCAGAATCTTGAGACGAGCTTCCGTCATGTTATGCAGGTTATGAGCCTCAATCAGATCTCCCGCCACCAGCGTGGTAACCGCCTCATCCACATAGAGAATCTGACGATCATCGGTGTAAAGTTCGTACAGACCCAGGGCATGGGCCGGATGAATCTGCAGCACATGGGGGGCCAGTTTGGGCAATTTCTGTTGCAGATGTTGACGCACCAACGCCTCGTCCGCCTGCGCACCGACCAACACCGTACCCAGCAAGGCCCCGGACCAGAAACGCCCAAGCCAGTCTTTCCAACGTACCCCGCTTTCCATTTTGACTCCTCGATTCATTGCCTATCGATTGGCATAACGCACCAACTCATCCTTTAACCAGGAACATCCTTCCAACCGATTCATTCCCCAATTCCTGACCCACCCCCATTGACTCCGGGAAGCAGAAAACAGATGGGCCAATCCTCCCGTCAGACCCTGCATCACCGCCACAGGTTCCCGACGAGCCCGTTCATACCGACGCAGGAGGGAACGATCGCCACAATCCGGTCCTGGCCCACGGGCCATCAGCGTATCAGCCAAACAGGCTGCATCCTGCAAACCCAGGTTCAAACCCTGTCCGGCCATGGGGTGTACCCCATGGGCCGCATCCCCCACCAAAGCAAAACGTGGAGCAATCCAGCGCGCCACATTCATGCGGCGCAATTCGAAATCGGCCGGTACGGAAATTTCTTCCAGAAGACCCAGTTCATACCCCACCTGTTGCTGCAAGGCCTGGGTACGTTGCGCAGGAGACATCGCCAGCAAGGCTTGGGCATGATCGCTCTGGGCAGACCATACCAGGGAAACCCGCTGTCCCGGAAGAGGCAACAGGGCAATCACTTCGCCAGGAACGAACCATTGTCGGGCCACCCCTCCATGTTCCCCACTGATTCGATAGTTGGCCACCACGGCCCTGTGACCATAGGGACTGAAGTATGCAGGAATGCCAAACCGTTCGCGCAAATCCGAATGAAGCCCATCGGCCGCCACCAGAAGTCGGGTTTGCCAGCACTGCCCCTGACTCAGGTGCACTTCCAGACTGCGTTCCTTCTCGTGAACGGCACTGACGGTCACCCCGGTTTCAAGCAATTCGGGCGCCACCTTTTTCTGGTACCGGTGTAAGGCACTGGACATGGCACCTGCCTCCACAATCCAGCCCATAGGGGAAGTTTGTCCATCGTGGGGGGTCAAAGAAAAGCGTCCATCCCGGTCGCCCTGCACTTTCATCCCGAGAATCGGCTGGATGCGCGTCCGATCCATGTCCTGCCAGCCTCCCGCACGACGCAGGAATCCTTCACTGGCCAGACTCATGGCATAAATGCGCTGATCGAATCCCGCCGGCGCAACAAACTCAGGCAAGGGCTGACGATCGATCACCTTCACGCGCACACCCTTCTGATGCAAGACCAACCCCAAAGCCAATCCGGTAATCCCTGCCCCAACGATCATCACTTCCAGCGGTTGAGTTCGTCCTGTCATCCTCTCCTCCCTCCCTGGAACCCGAAGGACATGACGCGGGTCAGAGCCCGGCGCATTCCCGGTAATCCATTCAGCGCCGCCAACCCGATGCCCCGACCCTGGGTCAGGATCGGCCAGTCATTGGAAAACAGGCGTACCAGCGAATGGGTGAATCCGATCCCCCAGCGCCGGTCCCGCTGGCGCAGGGCCACGAACCGTTCCAGTTGAGCGGCACTTCCCCGGCAATCCGGCTCGCCTTCCCCCACCAGACGGATCAACTGGTCGGCGTCCCGCAACCCCATGTTGAGCCCTTGCCCCGCCACCGGATGCATGGTTTGAGCCGCATTGCCAATGGCCACAGCATGGGGACGGATCACGCTATCCAGAACCTTGAGGGTGAGGGGAAACCAACTGCGTCCATGGAGTCGAAGAAAATTGCCTGCCCGCCCCCCGAAAGCCGCCTGCAATTCGTTCAAAAATTTTTCATCAGACCAATCCAGCCTCAATTCAGTCTGTTCCTGGGTTCCCGTCCACACCAGGGTATACCGTTGCCCCAGAGGAAGCAGCGCGATGGGGCCCTCTGGTGTAAATCGTTCGTAGGCCAGGGATCCGACGGATCGATCCGTTTCCAGTTGGGCCACCAGGGCCACCTGGGTATAAGGCTGTTCCCGTGCGGCACCAAATACCTGCGCAGTCAACGCCCGCCCCCCATCGGCCAGCACCGCCAGTGGAGTCCGGGCACGGCACTCTTTGCCCTGTGCCTGCCAAATCACCTCGGTCTCCTGGCCTCCGGGTAACACCGCCTTGACTTCAGCGCCGGTTTCAAGCGACAGGCCGGGAGTCTGGCGCACCTGTTCGTCCATGCACGCCATCAGCGTGTTGTAACGCAGAATGTAACCCAGTGCGGGCATTCCAGCCTCCTGAGCCGTCAGCGTGGTTTGTCCGAAGCGATGACGCTGGGAAATATGGATTTGATCGATGGTCGTCACCTCTGCCCTGGGCCAGGCCCCTAATCCATCGAGCAATTGCCGGCTTCCCTGAGCCAGGGCCAGGGTGCGCCGGTCATCGGCACGCAAGGAGGGACGAGCCTCGAGCAGGCGTACCGGCACCCCGCGCCGGGCCAGACCCAGCGCAGTCGCCGCCCCTACGGGCCCTCCCCCAACAATGATCACCGCCGCAGGGTCTGCGCCATCCATGTCTCGATCTCCTCCACTGTTCTGGGAACGGCATCCGTAATTACTTCATGCCCCTTTTCCCCCACCACCACATCGTCCTCGATACGAATGCCCGTATGGCGAAAAGCAACCGGAATATCCTCCTCTCCCCCCACATAAAGGCCCGGCTCCACCGTCAATACCATACCGGGCAACAGTCGGCGTGGTTTCCCCTCATCGTCCACATAGCGCCCCACATCGTGCACATCCCTTCCCAACCAGTGGCCCGTGCGGTGCATGTAAAAACGCCGGTATTCCCCACTTTCCAGAACACCCTCCACACTTCCCTGACATAAACCCAGGTCGATCAGCCCCTGAACCAACACCTTCAGAGCCGCCTCATGGTAAGCCGATACCCGTTTCCCCGCCTTGATCTGTCCCAATGCGGCCTGCTGGGCGGCCAGCACCACTTCGTAAAGATCCCGTTGAGCCGTACTGAAACGTCCGTTAACCGGAAACGTGCGCGTAATGTCCGCAGCATACCCCTGCCATTCACAGGCCGCATCGATCAACAATAGATCTCCGTCGCGCAGACGGGCCGAGTTGTCCACATAATGGAGGATACAGGCATTCTCTCCGCCCGCAACAATGGAAGGGTAAGCGGGACCCGTGGCTCCCCGGCCCCGAAACTCATGCAACAGTTCAGCCTCCACAGCGTATTCGTAGCGCCCCGGACGGGTCGCCTGCATGGCACGTAAATGGGCACGAGCCGATATATCCGCAGCCCGGCGCATGAATTGCAACTCCCGTGCTTCCTTGACCAGACGCATTTCTCCCAAGCGATCGGACAGATCAATCCACTGACGGGGGGCGCGCACTCCACTTCGCACCTGATTCCGCAGGATCTGCAACCACCCTTGAATCCGCCGGTCCCAAGTTTCATCCTGGCCCATCATGGAATACACCGTCTCACACCCTGCCAGCAAGGTAGGTAATAGTTCATCCAACTCGGACAACGCATGGGCAGCATCCATCCCAAACTGCGCGCAGGCCTGTTCCGGACCATAGTGGCGCCCCTCCCAGCGTTCCCGTTCAGGATCCCGGGGACGACAAAACAGCAGACTGCGCGGTTTTTTTCCTCCCTGCAGCACCAACACGGCCTCGGGTTCGGGAAATTCCGTCAGATAATGAAAATGGCTGTCCCAACGATAAGGATGATGCGTATCTGCATTCCTTACCCGCTCGGGCGCCGTGGGAAGAATGGCGATGCCCGAACCCAGGGAATCGGCCAAACGGCGACGACGGGCACGCAACAGGGACAGGGAGGTCAAAGGGACAGACATGAATCAGACTCCTTCGAATATTTTTCAGCACGTTGCCACTCTGCCAGCGTGCCCACATTGATCCAGGGAGAGACGGTCCATTCTCCGCTCACCTGGTGCCGGGACACCGCGTCCCTCAATAAAGCCCCCAGATCGGCATTTTCTCCACGCTCCAGGGAAGTGAAAAAAGAACGCCGGAACAAACCGATGTTGCCATAGGTCCCTGCCCGATCGGTGGGCGGGGTCACCCTGCCCTTGGCATCCAGGGAAAAATCCGGGGGATAGCGCTCATCTTCCACCAACACCAGATGAGCCAGTGGAGGTTGGTCTACGCCTTCCCCCTCCAGCGAATTCCTCCATCGTTCCAACCGAACCCTGAGCAGTTCATAGGCATAGGTGGTATGAATATCGGCACTGACCACGGCAAATATCGGGTCCGTCAGAAACGGCAGGGCTTGCACCACGCCTCCCGCCGTACCCAATGCCTGATTTTCCCGGGACCAATGCAGCGTAATGCCCCAGCGCTGCCCCTGCGCCAGAAAGGATTCCAGGGGCTCTGCCAACCATGCCCCATTGACCACAATCTCATCGAATCCCGCCCGAACCAACCCCTCGATCTGCCATTCGATCAATGGTTTTCCACGTACCGGCAACAGGGGTTTGGGACGCTGGTCCGTGAATGGACGCAGGCGCTCGCCCCGCCCCGCAGCCAAAATCATGGCTTGAGGCATCAGAAGGTATACCCTGTCCGGGACGGTGTCTGCCACAACCGTTCCAGGAGCGGTACCAGAGGCTGTAACGTTTTGTAGCGCCGGCAGGCCGTCATCAGATACTTCTCCACGCGCGGCATGTCCGCCAGATACCCGGTTTTCCCATCGCGTTGGGCAAGACGTGCAAAAATCCCCAACACCTTCAGGTGCCGTTGCACGCCCATCCATTCAAAATCCTGATAGAACGCTCCAAAATCCTTCCCCACCGGAATCCCCGCAGCCCGTGCCCGTTCCCAATAGCGCACCAACCAATCCAGCACCTGTGCCTCTTCCCAATGGATATAGGCATCCTTGAGCAGAGAAACGGCATCATAGGTCACCGGACCCTGCACGGCATCCTGAAAATCCAGCACCCCTGGATCAGGCGTAGCCACCATCAGGTTGCGACTATGGTAGTCCCGATGCACCCAAACCTGTGCCTGACCTTCGATGGCATCCAGCAATCCCTGAACCACCGCCTCAAAGGTAGCTCGTTCCTGCGTCGTCCAGACGACCCCCAGATGCTTTTGCACATACCACTCTGGAAAGAGATGGATTTCCCGCAGCAACAGGGGACGCTCATAAAGCGGCAGAACCCCGTCCCCACTGGCCAACTGAATGCGCACCAACGCCTCCAGCGCATTGCCGTACAGGGTGTCGGCACTCAGTCCTTGCCCCCCGTCGGTTTGCAACGCACTCAGGTAGGAAGTCTCGCCGAAATCTTCCAGCATCATGAAACCCAGTTTTTCTTCCCAGGCAAAAATGCGCGGCACATGAACCCCCGCCTCGGCAAAAAGACGGGAAACCCGCACGAAGGAATGGCAATCCTCCTTGTCCGGCGGGGCATCCATGAGAATGCGTGAGCCCTCCGGGGTCATGACCCGGTAGTACCGACGAAAACTGGCATCGGAGGAAGCGGGCCGGATTGCCTCGAAAGGCACCGGATAAAACGGGGTCAACCACTGATGAAGGGCTTGTCGTCGCACCAATTATTTTTCCAGGAAATGAAAGCAAGGATTGCCATTTAGGTCAATTTGTGAGATTTTAACAAAGATTTTCAACCTGATAACCCGTTCGATGTCCGCTTCGTCTGCACGTCACTCTCTTTCCGCATGATCCCTGCCCTGTTACTCGCCATGGCCCTGCTTTGGCTTCCCCTGACAGGTCTGGCGTCTTCAGTGTTGGATGACGCAGGAAACACGCCTTCCCCCGCCGACTCCGATGTCAATGACAGAAAGCCTTCCGGCACCGCAGGTTCCTCGAAAAACCAGGGATCCTCTCCCCAGAAAAACGGCGAGCCGGACCCTTCGGTTCCGGTCATCAAACTCAAGACCGCCCCCATTCTGGAGGATAATGCCACAAATCCTGCGCTGGGCGATCAAAATCCGGCCTCGTTTCTGCGTGCGGACAAACTCTCCGGGCAGAAAGACCAATTCATGGATGCCCAGGGGCATGCTGAATTGCGGCGCCAGGGTATAGTCATCGAAGCCGACCATTTGCACTATGATCAACCCACGGACACCGTGGAAGCCACGGGAAACGTCCGTATGATCCGGAATGACACGCTCCTCCTGGAAAGTCCCCATGGCTTTTATCAATTAGGGGGGCAGATCGGGGTTATGGACAGCCCTCATTTCTCCTACCGCGATCCCGGCACCCTGCTTTGGAGACCTCCACCTGCCAGTTATGTCATCCCCCTGCCCGGCAGCCCCATCCAACGTCCCCCGCTTTGGTTCATGCAGGGCACGGGCAAGGAAATGGACCTGACGGCGGGAGACAAGGAATCCTTGCTGAATACGACGTTCAGCACCTGCAAGGCCAGCACCCCCGACTGGTTCATTCGCACCCCAAGACTGGACCTCGACCATACCTTGCAGGAGGGCGATGCCCACGATGCCACCCTGAATTTCAAAGGGGAACCCCTCCTGTACTCCCCGGATTTGACTTTTCCCCTCGACAATCAGCGGCGCTCGGGTTTGCTGTCTCCGGTCATCGGTTCCTCCAGCACCACCGGTCAGGATATTGCCGTTCCCTATTATCTCAACCTGGCGCCCAATGTCGACGATACCGTCACACCCCGCTTCATGAGTACCCGCGGACTCCAGTTGGGCAACGAAGTGCGTTATCTCGACCCCTCGATGTCAGGCATCCTGAGTGCCGAATATCTGCCCCACGACAGTCAGTTGGGCACGGACCGCTGGTTTGCCTCCTGGACCCATAATCAGGTACTGGCCCCGGGACTGACCTTCAACGCCAATGTCCAGAGCGCCTCGGATCCCAATTACATGAACGACCTCAACACCCTGATCGGTCCGCAGGGACTGGTCTATCTGCCACGCAGTCTGGACCTGGGCTATTCCGGTATCCAGCATTGGCAGTTTGACGTCAATTCCCTCAACTACCAGCCTCTGCTGGGCGGGGTGGCCCAATACCGCATCGACCCCCAAGTGTCTGCCCACGGATTCCTGAACGACTGGCATGGACTGAATCTGGACATGGCCTCCCAGTACACCAATTTTGTCAGCCCCGGACCGAACACTTTGGCGGGAACCACCGTGGTCAATGGCATTACCTACAACGGCAACTATCAGTCCATCGTCAGCGGCAGCCGTTTGCATGTCAATCCCACCGTCACGATTCCCTGGCGCAACAATGAAGCCTTTGTGACCTTCAAGACCGGCATGGATTTCACTCAATACAACCTGGGACAATTCAATACTTCTCCCCAAAGCGTGTACAACCGGACCTTGCCCATCACCAGTCTGGATTCCGGTCTGTATCTGGATCGCAATTTCAATTTCGGCGGAAAAGATTATCAGCAGACCCTCGAACCTCGTCTGTATTATGTGTACATTCCCTATCGGAACCAGAATAACCTCCCTATTTTCGACACCGGGTTGTCCGATTTCAATGCCTCCACCATTTTTACGGAAAACCAGTTTGACGGAATCGACCGTATCAACAATGCCAACCAGCTCACCGCCGCCGTGACGAGCCGCCTGCTCAATCCGGCCACCGGCGGAGAAATGGTGCGTGCCCTGCTGGGCGAACGTTTCTATTTCACCCAGAACCAGGTCCTGCTTCCCGGCGAACTCCCTCCGGTTTCCAGCGCTTCGGACATCATCGCCGCATTCACGGCGGCCATTACGGAACGCTGGAATTTTGACAGTTACTTCAACTTTGGGGCCCAGTCGCACCGGACCCAACAAATGGCCACCACCATTGCATACACCCCGGCGGCGGGCAAGGTTTTCAACCTTGGCTACCGTATCGACACCCCTTTGCAGGGAATGCCCACCACGGTCATCAACTATCTGGGGCAAACCACCACCTACATTCCCGGCATAACGGGTCCGATTCCCATCAATGATCTGACCTCGGTGAAACAATGGGATATTTCAGGACAGTGGCCGATTACCAGTCGCCTGTCTTTCCTCGGACGCCTGGCTTACTCCTCCCTGGATAACCAGGTACTGGAAGCCCTGACGGGGGTCGAGTATAATGCGGGATGCTGGGCCTTACGGGTGATTTCCTCGCGCTTTCCCGTCAGTCCCATTCAAACAGATACCGCTTTTTATGTCCAGCTCGAGTTGGGCCCCTTGGGGCTAGGTCCTAATCCTTTGGATACCCTGCGCTACAATATTCCCGGCTACACCAAAACCAACGAGATATCCCCCCAATGATGTATCGCCTTTGTGCCCTATTGATGTTGTTGCTCTCCTGTCGCCTTGTCCTTGCAGAGACCTCCGTGCCGGCCTCTGCAGCGACACCTGTCACAGCAACCCCGGCAGCCGCCCCCCTGACGCCCCCGCCTGCGGACAAACCGGATGTTTCCGACACCCCCACCGACGAGGAGACCCATCATCCGGTGGTGGATCGAATCGTGGCTGTCGTCAATACCCACATCATCACCCAGTCGGAACTGGATGAACGCACGGCCATGATTACCTCCCAACTGCGTCGCCAGGGGGTCCAACTACCGGACCAGGCCATTCTGGTCCACCAGATCCTGGAAAAAATGATCATGGATGAAGTCCAACTCCAGTATGCCTACGATGCGGGCATCAAGGTCGACGATACCCAACTGGATCAAGCCATGGCCCGTCTGGCCGAACAGAATAAACTGACCCTTTCCGGCTTCAAGGAAGAGGTGGAAAAGGAAGGCTTGACCTGGACCAAATTTCGTGAAGAGATTCGCAATGAAATCATTCTTTCCCAAGTCCGCGAACGGGAAGTGGAAAATCGCATCTTCGTGTCCGACAACGAGGTCAATGAAGAATTGGCAAAGGAAAAAAACCAGGGGAATTCAACCCCGGATGAGTATGATCTCGCGCATATTTTAGTCACCGTCCCCGAAAATTCCCCACCTTCCGTCATCAAGGAACGGCAGAAAAAGATTCAGGAAGCCATGAACCAACTGGATAAGGGGATGCCTTTCTCCCAGGCCGCAGCGGCCTATTCCGAATCTCCCGATGCCTTGACCGGCGGCGACCTGGGCTGGCGTCCCAGTACCCGTCTGCCCTCTCTCTTCGTGGAAGCCGCCAGCAAGCTGAAACCGGGCGAACACAGTGAAATTTTACGCAGCCCCAACGGGTTTCACATCATTCAGGTGATCAATCGGCGAACGCCCAATGCCATTGCCAACGTCAATCAGTATCACGTCCGCCAGATTTTGGTCAGAATCACCCCGGAAACCAATCCCAAGGATGCTCAGGCCAAGATCGTGGGGCTCTCCGGACGGATTCAGGGGGGTGAAGACTTTGCCAAGTTGGCGACTCTCAATTCGGAAGATGAAAGTCGCAATCGCGGGGGAGACCTTGGCTGGATCTCGGAGGGCTCCACCCTGCCGCAGTTTGAAAAAGTCATCAAGACCCTCAAACCCGGAGAGGTCAGTCAACCCTTTGAAACTCCCATGGGATGGCACCTCGTTCAGTTGATCGAGGTACGTCAGGCCAGCGATTCGGAGGACGGCAAAAAAATGGCTGCACGCCAGGGACTACGTGCCCGAAAAGCCGATGAAGCCTACGAAGAATGGGTCCGCCAACTGCGCGATCAAGCCTTTGTAGACATTCGCCTCGATGACCACTGATCCTCTTCCCATAGGAATTTCCGCAGGGGAACCGGCAGGCATCGGTCCGGACCTCTGCCTGCAACTGGCGCACCAGTTCCCTGACGCCCCTCTGGTCATCGCAGCCGATGCCACCCTGATGCGCGCCCGCGCCCGCCTGCTGGGCCTGCCCTACCCCTTTCTCGAGGTCGACCCTTGGGAGGGAACCCTTCCCCACCCCCGGCGCCCGCTGCTCTGGCATCACCCCCTGGTGGTACCCGCCCGTGCGGGACACCTGGAGCCGCGCAACAGCCGCGCAGTTCTGAATGCCCTGGACAGCCTGACGGATGCCTGTCAGGCGGGACACCTGGCTGCACTGGTCACTGCTCCCCTGCAAAAAAGCGTCATCGTCGAAGCGGGAATTCCCTTCACCGGACATACGGAATATCTGGCCGCCCGACTCGGAGTGTCCCATGTGGTCATGATGCTGGTGGGGGGAGGACTGCGGGTGGCCCTGGCCACCACCCATCTCCCGCTCAGTCAGGTTCCCTCGGCCATCACCCAGGAAGTTTTGGATAAAACCCTCACCCTTCTCCACCACGAGTTGAAGTTTCGTTTTGGCTGCCCTTCTCCCCGTATTCTGGTGGCCGGACTAAACCCCCATGCAGGAGAAAACGGTCATCTGGGACAGGAGGAAATCACCGTCATCAGCCCCGCCATCGCGCGCGCCCAAGCCGCAGGCATTGATGCCCAGGGTCCTTTTCCCGCCGATACCCTGTTCCTTCCGGAGCGCCTGGAAGGCAGCGATGCCGTCCTGGTCATGTACCATGATCAGGGGCTTCCCGTTCTCAAACGGGCCAGCTTCGGATCCGGAGTGAATATCACATTGGGATTACCTATCCTGCGCACCTCTGTGGATCACGGCACTGCTCTGGACCGGGCGGGCACGGGAAATCTGGACCCAGGCAGCCTTCAGGCCGCCCTGGCCCTGGCCCGATCCCTGGCTCAGGGTACCCCATGAACCCCTCCACGCACCGCGCCCGCAAACGGTTTGGTCAACATTTTCTGACGGATGAAGGGATCATCGAAGGCATCTTGCGCCTTCTGGCTCCCGCACCCACGGATAAAATCATCGAGATCGGCCCGGGCCTGGGAGCGCTGACCCTCCCGCTGCTGGAACGGGGGATGACTCTGACGCTCATCGAACTGGATCGGGATCTGGTGGAACGCTGGCGCCGTCACCCGGCCCAGGATCGCTTGACCGTGGTTCCCCAGGACGTCCTGACGGTGGATTTTGCCCAGTTCGGCAACGCCTGGCGACTGCTGGGTAACCTGCCCTACAACATTTCCACTCCGCTCCTCTTTCATCTGATACCCCATGCCGCCGCCCTGAAAGATGCCCTGTTCATGCTCCAGAAGGAGGTGGTGGATCGTCTCGTGGCCGCGCCTGACACTTCGGATTACGGACGTCTCTCGGTCATGCTGCAGTATCACTTCCATATGGAAGCCCTACTCGAGGTCCCGCCCCAGGCTTTTACGCCGCCCCCCAAGGTGGACTCTGCCATGGTGCGGCTCATTCCCAAGTTGCCCCACGAACGTCCCGAGTGTAACCCCGTCGCCCTGTCCCGGGTCGTTGCTCAGGCGTTTTCGCAACGCCGCAAGATGCTGCGCAGCACCTTGAAAGGAACCCTCCCGGCAGATGCCTGGGACGCGCTGGGCATCGATCCCCAACGCCGTGCCGAAACCCTCAGCCTGGAAGAGTTCTGCCAACTCTCGAAGGTGTTCAACGCCCCCCGGGATTTTCCAGAAAATTCCTGAGCATGTCGTAACCAAACTCGGTGAGAATGGATTCGGGATGGTATTGCACCCCCTCCATGGCAAATTCGCGGTGACGCATGCCCATGATTTCTCCATCTTCCGTCCAGGCCGTGATTTCAAAACAGTCAGGCAACGTGTCCCGACGCACCGCCAGAGAATGGTATCGGGTGGCCTGAAAGGGATTGGGAAGAGAACGAAACAGACCCTGCCCTTCATGAAACACAGGGGACACCTTGCCATGCATGAGGGTCTTGGCCCGCACCACCTCGCCACCAAAGGCAAATCCCATGGCCTGATGCCCCAGACAGACGCCCAACAGGGGAATCCTGCCCGCAAAATGCTGGATCACCGGCACAGAGATCCCGGCTTCCCGGGGACTGCAAGGACCCGGAGAAACAACCAGATAGTCCGGGGCCAGGCGCTCGATTTCGGTCAGGGTGATCTGGTCGTTGCGAAATACTTCCACCTGTTGACCCAGGACCCCGAAATACTGGACCAGGTTATAGGTAAAAGAATCATAATTGTCGATCATCAGCAACATATTTTCATACCATTTTGATGGTTATCAATTTGTCCAATCTTCGAGAAGGAGGTTGGCCACCTGACCGAAAGCCTGGTCATTGGTCACCAATATCGCGCCCTTACTGAGTGCATGCGCGGCGATCAGCAGATCAAGCGGCGCGAGTATATTGCCTTGCTCCTCCATATCGGCCCGTACCGTTCCGTAACGCTCCGAAATGGCATTGTCCCAGGGCAGCACATCGACACGCCGTAAAAATTCCCGCACAGCGGTATGGAGCCGCTTTGCCTCCGGTCGCTTCGCCAGGCCCAAAAGAAGTTCTCCCTCAGTGATGGCCGAGATGGACAGGGAAGCCATTGGCACCTCCACCATGCGACGAGCAACGGTCGGATGGGCTTTGAGCAGATGACTCACCGTGTTGGTATCGAGCATATATCGTTTCATTCGCGCCATCCCTCGAAGGGATCACGATTTTGCGTCCCCTGGTCGCGCTCCTCCGCATCGAGAAAATCAACGGGCCCGTCCACACCCTGGAGCGCAGAGAAAAAACCGTCCCAGTCCATGGGCTTGCGCGACAAGATCACATCGCCGGTTTCAGCATCTTGACGGATGAAAACTTCCTTGGTATCGAACCGATAGGCAACGGGCAAGCGTACCGCCTGGCTTCGACCGTTGAGGAACAGTTTGGCTACTTGGCTCATGGATATTCCCTTGATTACGCCGATGAATGACAAATATTATATACCCTACGAAAGAATATATCAAAGCATATACCAGGAGATACCCGCATACCCGTCCCTGAGGTTTTACGGCCCAGGCAACGGGCAGCCAATTGCACGCAAATTAATTCGTTAACTGAGAAAAAATCAGGGACTTTCAAATATTTTCATTTTATGATTGATTTTAATTTGAAAATAAAACTGATGTTCAAATAGTTTCACTTTTTTTTATATTACAGAAAAGATGTCAGGTTTTTTTACACATCAACGATATCTATAGATGGGGATAAAGTACAATCTGTTTTATACCAATGCATTAAAACTATTGGCATAGATATTGCTTATTATTTCGGCAAGTTAGCCGTAAATGCTTTTCAACCCCAATTTTCTTGAGGATTCATCATGACCCAAAAGAAACGACTTGCCACTCTGGCCTTGTGCGCCCTCTCCGTCGCGCCTCTTTCTGCGCTGGCCAATCCGATCCCGCTCAACGGTTCTTTTTCCTTCAATGGCTATGGAGTCGCATCATTTTCCCCCAATGGTGGCGGCATCGACACGGCAACTTCTGTTGTATTAGAGAACCCGATACAAGTATCCCAAGTGAATACCACAACATTTGGCAACCCAAATTATTTTGATGGTATTCTGACACCTGGATTCGGAGGAACTCTAGGATATATAGGAAACAGTGTGCCTAATGGCACTTATCCTCTTACTATCGGGAATAATAGCACCGCGATATCCAACCTTCTTGGGATCACTGCCACCAACGGAGATGCATTCTACTTCTCCGCCAGTTCAGAGAGTGTCCTCAACAGAAATTCTTCTGGCAACGTATCTTCGATGTCTGTCATCTTTCTTGGGACAATGGTGGACACCGGTAATAACATTTCACCCACATCTTCTTCCCTTGGCCTGACATTTATCGACAATGCGGGAACTTTGGGATATACCGGTGCCTTCTCAGCCCCGCCGGCCACCATCAACGTTCCCGAACCCGGCAGCCTCCTCCTTGTAGGTATTGGTGCCTTGGGTCTGGGATTATGCGCACGCAAATTCAAGCTCACAGGACGGGTATCTTCCGGCTTGCAAGACTCCATTGCCTGATTACGCCTTCTCCAGTCCACCCAAAAAATAACAAGTCCCGGGGCCAGAGTTTCTGGCCCCTCTTCAAAACTGGTACAATCAAACCATTGAATGACGGCAACTTCTGATCTGGACTATGCCGCCATCCGTTCCCAGGGCATACGACCATAGTTCCCATCCAGACCGAATGACCTTCACACCGCCAGAGCATATCCCCAAGCAACCCGTCTTCGATCTGCTCGCTTTGGCCGGGTCTTCGAAAGGAAGCCCGTCTCCGCCCAGTTTGCGGGATGCCCCGTACCAGCGCCCGGTGAACCGGGGAAGTCTGGCCATTGCCCTAGCCCTGCGCCATATCGGTCTGTCCGGTCGTAAGGAAGTTCTCGTCCCCGCCTACCATTGCGGTGCCATGATCGAACCCATTCTTGCCGAAGGCGGCATTCCGATTTTCTACCGGATTCGCGCCGATACCACCGTGGATCTGGAGGATATGGCACAGCGTCGCACCCCCGCCACCCGCGTCGTCCTGGTGCCCCATTTCTTTGGTTTCCTGCAACCCCTGCAGGCTGTTCGCGCCTGGTGCGATGCCCACGATCTAATCCTCATCGAAGATTGCGCCCATGCTTTCTTTGGCGAAACGGAGGGATGCCCGGTGGGGACCCAAGGCGACTATGCCATCGGCAGCACCTGGAAATTTTTTCCGCTCAACGAAGGGGGCTGTCTGGTTTCTTTCCGTCATCCTCTGAACACCATTAAAACCCGTGCGCCCAGTTTGTCCGAAGAATTGAAGGCGGTGGTCAATACGTTGGAATATGCCAGCACCTACGGACGACTTGGATCCTTCAACGCCTTGTTCAAAAATATTTTTCACCTCAAGGACTGGCTGGTCCAACGCCTCAGGTCAGAACCGCCTTCCCTCGCTCCGCCCCACAAATCTGGAGACGCTCCGACTCCGGAAGATTTCGTTCCCGCCCCCTTTCATTCGGGCTTCGATCCCAAACGCACCACCCTTTCCGGTTCTCTCTGGGCACGCTGGGTCACTGAAAAATCTTCCCTTTCCTTCATCGTCGAAAAAAGACGGGAAAATTATCAAACTCTTCTGGAAGCCAGTGTCAATCTTCCCGGCTGTCATCCCTTGTTCCCTCATCTTCCCGAAGGGATCGTCCCCCATGTCTTTCCCCTGGTCATGGATCAGCCCCTGGCCGTATTTGGAAAACTCAAGTTTGCCGGGGTCCCGATCATACGCTTTGGTGAATTTTTATGGGATAAAATGGAAAAGGGCACCTGCCCTATCAGTGAAGATTATTCGCGCCGCATTTTTCAATTCCCTTGCCACCAAAGCCTGCAAAAACATGAACTGAACTGGATGATTCAGGTCTTGTCTGCCGTCCTCACCGGCTCCGGTTCCCTTCCCTCACACCCGGATCAACACGCCCCATGAATTCCTGGACCCTCTACCCCGCTTCCCGTTTCGGCGAGTTCCAGAACGCTTGGCAACACCTGAACCAGGAAGGAAAAAATTCCGCCTTGCTGGATCCCGCCTTTCTTGCTCCGGCGCTGCAACTGTTTGGCACCGGAAAGGAACAGTTGGCCATTCTCGGCGGCTCCACCCCCAGCGCCATGGCGCTGCTGCGCCCCACAGGCGTGCGGGGCTGGGAAACCTTTCAACCCTCCCAATGCCCGCTGGGATTCTGGGTATGTCATCCTTCACTCCCCTGGCAAGCCGTGTTCCCCTCCTTGCTTCAATCACTCCCCGGTTTTCCTGTGGTGGTGGGAATCACCCAGCAAGACCCGGACATTTTTCCCCGCCCCTCCACCTCTCGTACCCTCAAAACCCTGGACTATATCCAGACGGCACGCATCACCTTGCAAGGCACCTTTGATGCCTACTGGCAGGCACGGGGCAAGAACCTGCGCGCCAACATGAAAAAACAACGCAATTCGTTGACCAAACTGGGATTGACCCCCCGCCTGGAAATCCTGACCCAAGCGCAGGACATGGATCAGGCGGTGAGGGATTTTGGACAACTTGAGAGTACGGGGTGGAAAAATGATCAGGGTACGGCCATTCACAGGGAAAACCCGCAGGGACAGTTTTATACCCGGATTCTCGAAAATTTTTGCGCCCAGGGTAAGGGAAGGGTTTATCGCTACTGGTTTGATGATGTGGTCACGGCCATGGATCTCTGCATCGCAGATGAATCCTCCCTCATCATCCTCAAGACGGCCTATAACGAGCAGGCCAGTCACGGAACCTCGCCCGCCTTTCTGATGCATCAGGAATCCTTCCAACACCTCTTTGAAGAGAACACCCTCAGCCGGATAGAATTTTATGGCAAGGTTCTGGAGTGGCACACCCGCTGGACCGATGAAATCCGCACCCTCTACCATGTCAACGGGTACCGTTGGGGGTTTCTTCCCGGACTGTTGGGAAAAGCCTGATCTTTCACCCTCTAACCGTCCTTCAATCCCTTGATCTCCTCCATCGATCTTGCCAGCCAACTCAGCGCCCTGACGGTTTTTGCGCTGCTGGGGCTGTACCTGCTCAGCCGTAAAAACGCCAATTCCATCCGTACAGCCCTGGCTCTGGCCTGCCTGGCCAACAGTGGCTGGGCACTGATGCTCGTGCTTTTCCCCCTGCGCTACACGCTTCCTTTGCCGACCGACCTGGCGGAATTTCTTCGGGATTATTTCTGGATGGCCTTTCTTCTGAAGGCCATGATGACCCCTGGCAGCCCCACCCCTGCGCTGCTCGGCTCCCTCCGCCGCCTGCTCCAGATCCTGCTGGCCATGGCTCTGATCACACTCCTCTATGATCAATGGAGCGGGGCCAATGCACTCCACACAATGCCCAAGTCCGATCTGGTACTGCATGTTGCGCTGTCCATCTTCGGCATGGTGCTGGTGGAGCAATATTTCAGAAACACCCCCGTCCATGCCCGTTGGGGCGTCAAATTCATGTGCCTGGCTTTGGGGACATTATTTGTCTATGACTTTTTGCTCTATGCAGAAGGCCTACTGTTTTCCCATGTCAGAGGCACGCTGTGGATCGCCCGGGGTTTCATCAACGCCTTGACAGCCCCCCTGGTCCTGATTTCCATACTGCGTAATCGGGAATGGGCCAAGCAACTTCATGTTTCCCGGCATCTGGTGTTCCATTCCGTCAGTTTATTGGGTTCCGGTCTGTATTTGCTGTTCATGGCAGCGGCCGGGTACTACCTGCGCTCCGTAGGCGGGGACTGGGGGCCGGTGTTGCAGTTTACTTTCCTGGCAGCGGCATCCCTGCTTTTGTTGACCGTCTTATTTTCAGGGAAGATTCGCTCAAAGTTCAAGGTATGGATCAATAAACATTTTTTCAGTTATCAGTATGACTATCGTGAAGAATGGATGAAGTTCACCCGTACGCTGCTCAGTTCAGATTCGCCGGGAAAAATTTACGAGGCGGCCATCGTTGCGCTGGGAACCTTGGTGGAATGCCAGAAAGGAGCCTTGTGGATGGAGAGCGAACTGGGAAAGAATTATGAATGCGTGGCCGCCCTGGGAATAGAGATGGCACCCCGCCCCTTGCCGCCGGATTCTTCCCTGATCCAGTTTCTGTCCCGTTCCCGCTGGGTCATCAATCTGGACGAGTATCAGCCAAAGACGCCGCCCTATCCGGATTTGGTGATTCCTGACTGGCTCTCAAACATAGAGAATGCCTGGTTGATCGTCCCCCTCATGCTCTACAACCAACTGATCGGCTTCATCCTGCTGGCCCAGCCCTTGAGCAAGATCGAATTCAACTGGGAAGTGAGCGACCTGCTCAAGGCAGCGGGTCACCAACTGGCCAACAGCCTGGCCCAGCAACGGGCCAGCGAAGCCTTGTTGGTGGCCCGCCAGTTCGAATCGTTTCATCGAATGTCGGCCTTCATCGTGCACGATCTGAAAAATTTGATCGCCCAGTTGAGCCTGCTTCTGGAAAATGCAGAGAAACACAAACACAATCCCGAATTTCAGGAAGACGTGCTCTTCACCATCGACAATTCCGTCACCAAAATGAACCAGTTATTGCTGCGCCTGAGAGGAGCCTCTACCGGTCAGGAACATCATTCCCTCGATCTTCATCAACGGGTACGTGCAGCCCTGCTCAGCAAATCCAAATTCAAACCCGTGCCTTCCCTGACCGTACGAAAAAACGCCCGGATCAGTGCGGACCCGGAGCGTCTGGAGCGAGTCATCGGACACATCATTCAAAATGCCTGCGAAGCCACACCCTACGAGGGTCATGTGGAAATTCTGCTGGATTCCAGTGCAACGGAGGCCATTCTCGAAATTCGGGACAGCGGTAAAGGGATGGCGGAAGACTTCATCAAGGAACGATTGTTTCGTCCTTTTGATTCCACCAAAACCTCCGGCATGGGCATCGGTGCCTATGAATGTCGTACCTACATGGAAGAACTGGGGGGGAGTGTGACCGTCTCCAGCATTGTGGGGCAGGGAACCCTCTTTCGACTGACTTTTCCCTTACCGACGATGCTCAACGAATCTTGTACTGATGCATCAAACCATACAGCGTAGGACGGGAAACGCCCAGCAGTGCGGCAGCTTGAAGGATATTTCCCTCAGTTTGCGCCATGGCATCAAGAATGGCCTTACGCTCGGCCTCTTCCCGAACCTGCCGTAAATTCAACGGAGCAGGGGTTTCCGCACCGCCTTCTTCCGTCACGTCCAGGCCCAGATCCGGAGTCCCGACATAGGGTCCTTCGGCCATGACGCTGACCCGTTTGATCACGTTTTCCAGTTCCCGCACGTTGCCGGGCCAGGCGTAATGCGTCAAGGTTGCCATCGCTTCGGGCTTGAACCCGCGCAGAGATCGTCCCTGACTGGCTGCATATTTTTCGAGAAACACATTGGCCAGCAGCGCAATGTCCCCCGGGCGCATCCTGAGGGGCGGCACCTTGAGCACAATTTCACTCAGCCGGTAATACAGATCCTCACGAAAACGTCCCTGTTTGATCAATTCGGCAAGATTTTGATGAGTGGCGCAGACCACCCGCACGTTAACCGGAATCTCGGCTCTTCCCCCAAGCCGCTCGATCACCCGTTCCTGGAGAAAGCGAAGCAATTTTGCCTGCAGAGACAGGGGAAGATCCCCAATTTCATCCAGAAAAAGGGTGCCTCCCTGAGCATATTCGATACGCCCGATCGTTTGTTTGGAGGCGCCGGTAAATGCCCCTTTTTCGTATCCGAACAGTTCGCTTTCCAGCAAATTTTCAGGGATGGCGGCGCAATTGATGGCCACCAGACGTTGTTCTGATCGTGGACTCAAATGATGGGTGGCGCGGGCAAAGAGTTCCTTGCCGGTTCCGCTTTCCCCGTTAACCAAAACCGTGACTTCCGAAGTGGCGACCCGTTTGACGGTTTTGCACAATTGCTGCATCACTGGATCGTGGGTCACTATCCCCTGCAGCGGAGTGGAGGTCTGCAAGGTTTTCAGGGAAGAATTTTCCGCTTCCAGACGATGCAAGGCAAAGGCACGCTCCAGAATCAGTGCCAGCACCTGGGGCTCAAAGGGTTTTTGACAGAAATCATAGGCGCCCAACGCCACGGCCCGAACCGCATTTTCCCGGTCCGTATTTCCCGTCAATACGATGACTTTGGTCATGGGCATCAAGGCCAACAATTCTTCCAGTGTTTTCAGCCCCTCACTCACACCCTCCGCATCGGGAGGAAGCCCTAGATCCAGCAATACCACCTTCGGCTCAAAACGCCGCAAACAGGCGATGGCATCGGACCGACACCCGGCCATTTGCAGGGAAAATCCCTCCAGTTGCCAGCGCAACTGTTTCTGAAGCCCAACATCATCCTCCACCAGTAACAGCGTTTCCAAACCACACTCCTCATCAGGGGTTGATTCCCGCAGACCTCAATAATTGCACGATATATTCACCCGGAATGGCATAGGCAATCCCCGAGGGATCAGAGATCAAGGATTCCTTGGTGCTTTTCACCATCACCAGATTGAGCAAACCGATCACCTGCCCGGTTTGCGCCTCATACAAGGGACTGCCACTGTTACCCGGATAGGCCGTGGCATCCAGTTGAAAAACCAGATAGGGGGTGGGCATCTGCCGGATGGCGCGCCCGGTCAAATCGGTGGAATGGGCCATGGGCATCACAATGGGCGTCAATGCCGAGAGAGTAGCCCGGTGCGTCACCGGGTAAAATCCCAGCACATACCCCAAGGGAAACCCCGTAAACGCTAAGGCATCTCCCTCTCGAAGGCGGGTGGAATCTCCCATATGCAGGGGCTTGAGATTCAACCCCGCAGCATGCAACAACACCAGATCATGGACGGGATCGCTTGCACTGATTTCCGCCACTGTGGTCCGAAGATGGCGGGCACTTCCCGAATACACCGCCAAGGTCTGTTTTGTTTCATAGTCCAGCGGGAGGGAAGTCACATGGGCGGCGGTCACCACATAATTGCCGTCCCCCACCACAAACCCCGTACCCAGAAAAGTCGGGGGAGTTCCCGGCATCGGGTCCGTTGTCCCCACCGCCACGATGGAGGGCTTGACCTGAGCCACGATATCCGAAAAACCGGAGGCCCACACCTTGTCCCAAGACCCCGCCAACCCTACCCAACCTAACAGACCAAAGATCAGCAGGTACGGAATCCGGTTTTTTTGTTCAAAAATCACGATTATTCCCTTCAGAGTAAACAGGGGAGGTATAATTTTTCTTCCAGTGTGCTGGTGATCATAACCCACAAACTCAAAAATATGCCCGAATTTTTTCATGATCTTCTCTTCGAAACTGCCCATCGTGCCCCCCGGCGTGAGGCTTTGGTCCATCGGGAAACTCGTCTGAATTATGAAGAACTGGCGGGGGAAGTTTACCAAATCACGGCCCGTCTGCTCCAACTGGGCCTGCAACGACTGGATCGAGTGGCAGTCTATCTGGAAAAGCGTCCGGAAACCATCAGTTCCTTTTTTTCCATCAGCCATGCCGGCGCAGTTTTCGTGCCCATCAACCCCATTCTGAAACCCGATCAGATTGCCCATATCCTCAACGATTGCCAGGTACGATTTCTCATCACTTCGTCCCCCAGACTGGAAGCCCTGGGGGAAGTTCTGGCCCAGTGCCCGGCCCTGTCTGCAACGATTTTAGTGGACCCCTTCCAGCCACCGGCCATAACCCACACACCCTGCCATCCATGGAAGATCAGCCCACCCCCCCCTGCCATGCCTCTCCATCGAACCATTCCGACAGACATGGCCGCCATCCTGTATACCTCGGGAAGCACAGGCAAACCCAAGGGGGTGGTGCTGTCACACCTCAATCTGGTTACAGGGGCCAAGAGCGTGGCCCAATACCTGAATCTCACCCAGGAAGACCGCCTGCTGAGTGTGTTGCCCCTCAGTTTCGATTACGGTTTGAATCAAATCACAACCGCTTTCCTGAGCGGTGCCTGTGCCGTTCTGTTGAACCATCTGCTCCCTCTGGATATCATCAAGGAAATTCGGCGGGAATCCATTACCGGTCTGGCAGCCGTCCCGCCGCTCTGGATCCAGCTGTCCTCTCTCACCTGGCCCGATCCTCCCTCCTGTTCCCTGCGCTATTACACCAACTCGGGGGGTGCCATGCCCGAGCGCACTCTGGAACTCTTGCGCTCCAAACTTCCAGGGGCTCGTCCTTACCTCATGTACGGTTTGACTGAGGCGTTTCGTTCGACTTATTTACCCCCGGAAGAAGTGGATCGCCGTCCCGGCTCCATCGGCAAGGCGATTCCCTACGCGGAAATCCTGGTGGTCCGTGAAGACGGGACCCCGTGCGTCGCCCATGAGCCAGGAGAACTGGTACACCGCGGTCCTTTGGTTGCTCTGGGGTACTGGAATGATCTGGAAAAAACCGCAGAACGATTCAAACCCGCGCCTTCCCTGCCCGCCCAACTTATGCTGACGGAGATTGCAGTCTGGTCCGGGGATACCGTCAAACGGGATGAAGACGGTTTTCTGTATTTCGTGGGCCGGCGCGACGAAATGATCAAAACTTCCGGTTACCGGGTCAGCCCCACAGAAATCGAGGAAGTGGTTTATGCCACCGGACTGGTGGACGAGGTCATTGCCGTGGGTCTGCCTGACCCTGTCCTGGGACAAAGCATTGCTTTGGTGGCAACCCCTCCGAAGGGTGCAGAGGCCCCTTTGAACGATGCAGAAATTCTGCGGGCCTGTCAACGGACCCTCCCTGCGTTCATGGTGCCCCAGCGCATTGCCTGTTGCCCGGAAAGCCCCATGCCCAGAAACAACAATGGAAAAATAGACCGGAAACGGGTCATCGCCCTTTACCTGAACCACCCTGCCCTCTAATCCGGTCATCAGGGCGTCATAAAGAGGGTTGATGATGGAACCTCATTCTCGGATCGGTACATGGATCACCTGTTCCGGTGATATCGGGATTTATTGAACCGCGCTAGAATCCGACCATTGTTTGTTTCGTCAAGGCTAAGGACTAAATTTGTTACAGCGTCTGTACGATACTGAACAGACGGTCCTTGGGTTTCACTCCAAAATCGGCGACCCATTTGGAAGTTTTCTGGTCCAGTGGCTTGCAGGTTATTACTAAATTCCAGACTTACCAAGAATTAAAGTCATCTCACAAACCATGATCCGATTTTTCAGGCATTACATTTCGAGTTCCGCCCTCCTTCAGATCCTTGGAGATGCCTGTTTCTTTTTCTGTGCGGTGTATGTCGCGCCTCATTTGGTTGGAACTCATTATTTCCATGTTCACGACACGGAAGGCCTGATGGCACGCGGCTTTATCTTCGCCGCCGTCATGGTGTCCAGCATGACGGCGGGGGGTCTTTACGAGTCCTGGGTGTGGGAAGGGGGGTTGTTTGGCCTCCTCAAACGCATTCTGCTGGCCATCTCCATCGGCATCGTGGTCATGCTGTTCCTGTTTTATGCCTTCCCCAACCTGTTCATCGACCACTGGGTTCTGGCCGTCTCCCTCGTCCTGTCCGCCACCATCATTACCACTCAACGGATCGTTGCGCTTTACTGGATGGGACTGAAAAAGATGCGCAAAAACATCCTGGTCCTGGGGACCAGCGCCCGGGCTGCCAAGATCGAGCATCTGTATCATGAAAACGATCGACAACTGGCCCACCGGATCAACATCATCGGGTATCTTCCCTATGGAAATATTGCCCATCACCATGTCGCAATCCAGAGAATCATTCCCCTGTCCGAAGACCTGATCGCTTTGGCCGAAAAATATCAAGCCAAGGAAATTGTGGTGGCCGTACGCGACCGGCGGGGCAATTTACCCATGGACGAGTTGTTTCGCTGTCGCTTGAAAGGCATCAAGGTCACCGAAATCTCGGCCTTTTTTGAAAGGGAAGTGGGTGCATTGCAACTGGATTCGGTGAACACCAGTTGGTTGCTGTATTCAGATGGTTTTCAGCATGGTCTGATCGTCAAAAGAATGTTCGATATCTTTATTTCATTGATCCTTCTGGTCCTCACCTTGCCACTCATGCTGATCGCGGCACTGCTCGTGGCTCTGGAGGGCAGAGGTTCCATCATTTACACCCAGGAACGGGTGGGCCTGTTCGGGCATCCCTTCACGATCTACAAGTTCAGAAGCATGCGCAAGGATGCCGAAAAAACAGGGCAGGCCGTTTGGGCTTCGGTCAATGATACCCGGATTACCCACTTCGGGGCCATCATGAGAAAATTCCGTATCGACGAACTTCCTCAGATATTCAACGTGTTGCGTGGCGACATGAGTTTCGTGGGACCACGTCCGGAACGCCCCTCCTTCGTGCAGGAATTCAATGGGGAATTCCCTCTCTACCAGCACCGGCATAACCTGAAACCCGGAATCACCGGTTGGGCACAGGTTTGCTATCCTTATGGGTCTTCCAAACAGGATACGCTGGAAAAACTCCAGTATGACCTGTATTATGTCAAGAACCACAGCATTTTTCTTGACATCATGATTCTCATGAAGACGGTTCAAACGGTTTTATGGGGTAAAGGCGCTCGCTAGTTCGTCGATCCACTTGAAGATACAGATTTATTTTAGGGGAAAATTGCTGTGAACATAAACCAAAGACTGCGTCAATTTTTCGGTTCTTTCAAAATCCCAGGACTGGCGCTCTGTGGTCTGTTTGTGGTTGCCTGCTCCACCACTCGCCCCCCCGCCCCCACCAACATCACCGAACCGGACCATTATCATTACATCATCGGTCCCGGGGATACGGTCAAGATCATGGTATGGCATAACACCGAACTGTCTCAAGCCATCCCGGTTCGCCCCGATGGAAAAATTTCCACCCCGCTGGCTGAAGACATGCAGGCCGCCGGAAAAACTCCGACCCATCTGGCCCGTGACCTGGAAGTGACGCTGGCCAAGTATATTCAAAGTCCCGTGGTTACGGTTATCGTGGAAAAATTCGTGGGACCCTATAACCAGCAGATTCGCGTGATCGGCCAGGCCACCAAGCCCCAGACCCTCCAGTACAACGAACACATGACGCTCATGGATGTCATGATTGCCGTGGGGGGGATCACGGATTTCGCCGCGGGCAATCGTGCCACCATTCTGCGCACGGTCAACGGCAAACAGGAACAATACCGCGTCAAGCTCCAGAACCTGATGCGCGATGGAGACATCAGTGCCAACGTTCCCATGCTGCCGGGGGATGTGCTCATCATCCCGGAAAGTTTCTTTTAATGAATCAGATGGGATAACCCAAAAAACACTCTACCCGTGCATTCACCCCAACCCTTTCTCATCATGAATACCTCTTTACGAGGCCAATGAACATGCACGATCTGCTCGATCAACTTTCCGGTTACTTCTCCGATATTCGGAGCCGACCCTGGCACGTCATTCTGACGGCCTGGTGTGTGGCCTGTATCGGCTGGATTGGCATGCTCAACATACCAGACCGCTACCAGGCTGCGGCCCGTGTGTATGTGGACAGTCAGTCGCTCCTGCGCCCCCTGCTCTCAGGGATCACCGTTCAACCCAATATCAATGAGCAGGTGACGATCATGGCAAATACCCTGATCAGTCGCCCCAATCTGGAAAAAGTGGCACGCATGACGGATATGGACCTGCTCGCCAAGACCCCAGCACAAATGGAGAGGGTCATTGCCGATTTAAACAAGAACCTCACCCTGAAAAGTACGGGCTATGGTGATTTGTACACCATAGCCTACGAAAACCGGAATCCGACCCTGGCCCGCAAGGTGGTTCAGGCCTTGCTCACCATTTTCGTGGAAAATGGGCTGGGCAACAACCGGAAGGACATCACCTCTTCCCAAAAATTCATTGAAGAGCAGCTCAAGGACTACGAAATCAAACTTGAAACCGCCGAAAATGACCTGAAGAATTTCAAAATCAAGAATGCGGGATTGATGCCTGGAGAAATGGGACAGGATTATTTTTCAAAAATTTCGGACATGCAGGATCAGATGCGTCAAACCGAAATGGAACTCCACGAAGCAGAAAATCGGCGCGACTCCTACAAACGCCAACTGTCTGGAGAGGATCCCACCTTGCTCACCGATGCCATCTCTTCTTCCAATACGCCGGAAATCGATGCGCGCATCGAGAGTCTCAAAAAGAATCTCGATACGCTCAGACTGAAATATACCGACCAATACCCCGATATCGTTGCCACCAAAAACCTGATCAATGAACTGGAAGCCTCGAAGAAAAAAGAATCCAAATCCCGCAAACCTCTGTCCGGTTCCGGACCGAGCACGCTGTATCAGCAATTGAATGTTTCCCTGGTGGAAGCCACGGCGCAGGCCGAAGCGCTGAAGGGCAAGCTGGATGCCTACCACAGCCAGTACGCACAGTTGCGCGGTCAGGCCAACCGGATCCCGGAAGTGGAATCCGAATACGCCCAACTGACCCGGAACTACGATATCTACAAGAAGAACTATGAAACCCTGCTGTCGCGGGGAGAATCTGCAAAATTATCAGGGGAAATGCAGAACAAGACGGACATCGTGGATTTCAAGGTCATCGATCCCCCGCGCGTTCCCTTGACTCCTTCCTTTCCAAACCGCCCTCTGCTGGCGTCCATTATCCTGCTGGGTGCATTGGTTTGTGGCTTGGCCCTGGCCTTCCTGATCGGTCAGTTGAAACCCCTGGTGCGCTCCAAAAAGAGTATCGAAGCCATCACGAATTTCCCCTTGCTGGGGATCATCACCCTGATTGAAAACGCTCAGTCCCGAACCCTGAAACACCGGAGCAGGATTTTTCAGGGGATTAGTCTGGGCGGATTATTTGTGATTTACGCGGGAATCATGACCAAATATCTGATGAGTGCTGCGCAATGAGTATCATCGAAAAAGCCGCCAGCAAACTGGGACAACGGGCCACGGTCATTTCTTCCCCGGAGACGAAGGTCCCCGAACTGCTCCAGGAACCGTCCTCCGTCTCGACGGATGAGGCGCAACCGCCGCTACTTCCTTCCGGAAATCCGTTTCCCGAAATTTCTGCAGAACAAAAAACAGCGGAAACCAGCGCCACCCTGTTTTCAAAAATTGACCTGGAACACCTGCGTCAACTGAATATTGTCACTGCAGCGGGGGAATATTCGTTGACGGCAGAGGAATTTCGCATGATCAAGCGTCCGCTCCTCAATAATGCCTTCAGTGGCGAGAAGAAATTAAAGAACAGCAATCTGATCATGGTCACCAGCGCCTTGCCCGGCGATGGAAAATCCTTCTGCGCCCTCAACCTGGCCATCAGCATTGCCATGGAAATGGACCGTACCGTATTGCTGGTGAATGCAGATGTCTCCAAACCCAGTCAACTGAAGTTATTGGGCATAGAGGCGGAGTTGGGCCTGCTCGACCTGATTCAGAATCCTGAACTGTCGCTTTCGAAAGTCCTGATCAAGACCTCCATTGCCAATCTCACCCTGCTTCCCGCCGGAAAACCCACCCGCAACGCCACCGAACTGCTGGCCAGTGAAGCCATGGCCCACCTGCTGGACGATCTGGCAGGACGCTACCCCGACCGGCTGATTCTGTTTGATTCCCCCCCGTTGCTGGTCACCACGGAATCCAGTGTGTTATCCACCCACATGGGCCAGGTGGTCATGGTGGTGGATGCCGCCTCCACCACCCAACCGACGCTCAAATCTGCGTTGACTCTGGTGCAACATTGTGGCTATGTGGGCTTGATCATCAACCGCGCATCCCAGCATCTTTCCCTTGGGGCCTATGGTTATGGCTACGGCTATGGATACGGTTATGGTCAGCAGGCGTAGTCCAGTCCGTCGCGCCGGTTTCCTGCTCCTCCTGACGGCCATCAAGTCAGGCGCTGCGCATGCAGACACCCTGACCATCACCCCCCGTTTCAGCACCTCGGAAACCTACACGGACAACTTGACTCTGGCCCCCAGCAACGAAGCCACCCCCGGGTTCATCACCCAGTTGACCCCCGGCATCAATATCAAGGACAACGGCAGTCAATTGAAATTGAACATCGATTACTCCCTGCTGGACATGATCTACAACAATTATGGCTGGGAACATACCTATTACAACCAGTTGAACGCCACGGGTGACCTGGAACTGATCAAGAAAACCTTCTTTATCGATGCTTCTTCCACCATCAGTCAACAACCCCTGTCGCTCTTTGGGCCCGTGAGCGCCAACGGGGCCAATCTGACCGGGAACGTGGCCAATGTCACCACCGAGACCATCAGCCCCACCCTGGTGCACAACTTCGATGAGGAATTCATTGCCCAAGCCAAGCTGACCCGTAGCCTCATGAATTTCAGTGCGGCAGGACCAGCGGTTTATGGGGGAGCGGGGGGCTTCAGTCCCTATCAAGTAGGACTCACTCCGGGGTATGACTTTTCCGGCAGTTCCAACATTGCCGACATGTATGTCACCAATGGCGCCGAATTCACCAATTTTTTGTGGAAACTGGATTACAACAATAATCAGACCGTCTTTACGGGATACCCCAACTCCACGATTTCCCTGCTGACGGCGGACCTGGGGTATCTGATCACCCCGCGCTTCAAACTCACCTCGGAGGTCGGCTATGAAAACGACAATTTTGTCTATTTCGGCCCCCGTCCCCAAGGTCTTTTCTGGAATGTGGGCTATGGCTGGAGCCCCTCCCAGCGCACCCATCTGGACATGAGTGCGGGCGAACGGTTTTATGGCCGGACTTATCTGCTGAACCTGAGCCACCGCATGCGTCATGTCATGATTCAAGCCGGGTACAATCAGTCGGTCATGTCCAGTATGGGGGAGCAATATCTGCCTCCTGCCACCGCCCTGGATCAGTTGTTGCTCACCCAGATCACCGATCCGGCCCAGCGCCAACAGACCATCCAGCAAATCCTGTCGGCTTTGGGTCCCCAGTCTTCCCTGTTCGGCATGAATGTCATCACCAATGAGATTTTTCTGAGCAAAACTTTCCAGTCCAGTGTCGGCGTGACCACGACCCGAAACACAGTATTGTTCACCTTATTTGATAGCCAGACGCTTCCATTGCAGCAACCCGGTGCCTCTTCCCTCAATAACCCCTTCCTGCAGTTCCAGAATTATCTGGCCTTTGGCACGTTCTATACTTCTGGAGCGACCCTGACCTGGTCCAATCAGTTGACTCCCGTCATGACAGCCACCTTTTCCGACACCTATTCCCGTATGTCCATGGCCAATCTGGCGGGACAGGAAACCACCGACCTGCTGCTGATAGGGGTCTCGGACAAACTCACCGAAAAGGTAACCAGTTCTCTGACCTACCGCCATCAGTACATGAATGGAGGAGTCGTAGGAGGATACAATTTCATGGAAAACGCCTTGATTGCGGGGTTGAATTTTATTTTTTGACCCCCTTCCCCCTTTTTCTGTCGCCCGATCACGAATCCCGGAACGCCACGCCATGTACACCTCGTTTTATCACCTGACGTCCAAGCCCTTTCAACTGAGCCCCGATCCCGGTTTCTTTTTCGCCAGCAGCGGGCATAAGCGCGCCATGTCCTATCTCAACTATGGTTTGTCTCTGGGAGAAGGGTTTATCGTCATCACCGGCGAAGTGGGTGCGGGTAAAACCTTGCTGGTCAGAAAACTCTTTGAAACCATCGGGCAGGACAGCATCATCAGCACCCATCTGGTGAGTACGCACCTGGATGCCGATGATATTTTGAGGACGATTTCGGGCGGCTTCGGATTGCCCCACGAATCCCTGTCCAAAGCCGTTCTGCTCAACAACCTGCAAATGTTTTTCAGACAGTCGGTTCGGCAAAAAAAACGGGTGCTGATCATCGTCGATGAAGCCCAAAATCTCACACCCAAAGCCGTGGAAGAGTTGCGGATGCTCTCCAATTACCAACTGGACAATCAATCCCTGCTGCAGAGTTTCCTGATCGGTCAACCCGAATTCAGAAATACCCTGCAAAGCCCGCAAATGGTTCAACTTAACCAGCGGGTCATCGCGTCCTACCATTTGGGTCCCTTGAAGGAAGAAGAAACCCGGGAATATATCGAACATCGCCTGCATCTGTCGGGCTGGGCCCATGACCCCACCTTCACCCCCGACGCCTTTTCCCTGATACACGAATTCACCGGCGGAATACCCAGAAAGATCAATACGTTGTGTGACAGAATCCTGGTGTTCGGGATGCTCGAGGAAAAACATCAGATCTGCGTTGAAGATGTGGATGAGGTCATTCAGGACCTGCGCCAGGAAGTCACCCATTCCCATGATCCTTTGCCCGAATCCCATCTGACCCCACTGGCCGGCGGTATCCCCGATTCCCTGGCGCAGGCTTTTCTGTCCGCCTTCGAATCCCGTCTGGACCGACTGGAAGCCACCCAGAATGCGTTGATGCTGATGACGAACACAATCAATAAAAATGTTTCCACCCTGATGAGGTCCATGTTCAGCGCCTCATCCTCCAATGAGATCATCGACCAACATGACCAGTGATACCTCTCTCCCCCTGATTCTGTGTATTGTGGGCGCACGCCCCAATTTCATGAAAATCGCCCCGATTTTAAGCGCGCTGCGCGCCAAACATTCGGGATTGCGCGCACAACTGGTCCACACGGGACAGCATTACGATGAAGCCATGTACCAGCAACTTTTTTCCGATCTGGGCATTCCGCCTCCGGATATCGATCTGGAAGTGGGATCAGGAACCCACGCCGTCCAAACCGCCAGAATCATGGAACGGTTCGAGCCAATTCTGGATGCCTCGAAGCCTTCAGCCATTCTGGTGGTGGGAGATGTGAACTCCACCATTGCCTGCGCCCTGGTCGCCGTCAAGAAACAGATCCCCGTCATCCATGTGGAAGCGGGGTTGCGCAGTTTTGATCGGGCCATGCCCGAAGAGATCAACCGGATCCTGACCGACCAGATTTCAGATTTTCTCTTCACCACCGAACTTCAGGCCAAGGACAACCTGATACGGGAAGGCATCGATGGAGAGAAAATCCATTTTGTCGGCAATGTAATGATCGATACCCTGCATCAGAATCTTTCCCGCGCCATTCCTGCCGCCACGACCTTTTCCCGAAATGGACTGTCGGCGGTTTTCTCGGGCGATCCTCAGTCCTTTGGGGTATTGACCCTGCATCGTCCCTCCAACGTGGATGACCCGGCGATTCTGCGGAATCTTCTGGAAACGCTGGAAGAAGTCTCCCGCCAGATTCCCCTCGCCTTCCCCCTGCATCCGCGCACCCGCCAAAAAATTCACGAATTCCAATTGACGGATTTCCTGAATCTTCCCACCCTGGCGATCCTCCCTCCCCTGGGCTATTTGCCCCTGCTGGGACTCATGAAGGATGCCCGACTTTTTCTGACGGATTCGGGGGGCATCCAGGAAGAAACCACTGCCCTGGGAATCCCCTGTGTGACCTTGCGGGAAAATACCGAGCGTCCCATTACGGTGGATCAAGGCAGCAATACCATCGTGGGTCAGGATCGCACACGCATCCTGAACACCGTCCAGAACATTCTGGATGGTCATGGAAAAGCCGGACGGATTCCGGACTTTTGGGATGGACAGGCAGCCCGGCGCATCGTCGCGCAGTTGCGCGCCGTCTTCAATCCTCATTTCGTTGCGCCGGGAATCTAGCCCCATGGCCCGCCTCAATGCCATGACCATCGATGTGGAAGACTATTTTCAGGTGTCGGCCTTCGCGCCCTACATTCGCCGCGAAGATTGGCCCCACCTGCCCTGCCGCATCGAACGGAACATGGAAACCATCCTATCCCTGCTGGATCAGCATGGGGCCCATGCCACCTTCTTTACCCTGGGTTGGATTGCGGAGCGGTATCCGGACCTCGTCCGTTCGATCCTGGCAGGGGGACATGAACTGGCCAGCCATGGCTACGATCACTACCGCGCCAATGAGCAATCTCCCCAGGAATTCCGCGCCGACATACGACACAGCAAGCAATTACTGGAGGACCTGGGCGGACAACGGATCCGCGGATATCGGGCCCCCAGTTTCTCCATAGGTGCCCGTAACCTGTGGGCTCTGGACATTCTGCACGAGGAAGGGTACGACTACAGTTCCAGCATCTACCCGATCCAGCATGATCATTATGGCATGCCCGATTGCCCCCGTTTCCGCTTCCATCCCCGGGGTCATACCGGCATTCTGGAAATCCCCCCCACCACCGCCAAACTGGGGGGGCGTCACCTCCCGGCAGCGGGCGGGGGATATTTCCGCCTCATGCCCTATCCCCTGTCCCGTTGGCTGCTGCAACGCATCAACCGGGTGGAGGGAGAATCCTGCATGTTCTATTTCCATCCCTGGGAAATCGATCCCCATCAACCCCGTCCCGCCGGGGTGAATCTCAAAAGCCGCTTTCGTCACTATGTCAATCTGGCACGGATGAAGGGGAAAATTTCTTGCCTATCCGGTTGTTTCCCACGCCGGATGATGCTATGATTTTTACCCATGACAATGGACATCCATCAACGTGACGATCTGCCGTTCCCGCACTCGCTGCCGGAATTCCAGCGGCTTTTTCCA
>NZ_JPOQ01000078.1 GCF_000735045.1 Ferrovum myxofaciens | reverse complement strand
CCTGTGGAGAATTGGCGCAATCAGGCCGTTCCGTGAAGCAGGAACCCGCCGAAGCGACTACACAGGGGCTTGCCCTTGTGTAGCGCCGTAGGAATCTCCGGCATTCATGCCGGGGAGGATGTCAAAGGCCGTGCATTAAATCGAGATTTCTCTGGAATTCCACCAACCGGGTTTGTGACTTTTGCGTACAGTGGGCGCAACTTGTCTGGCGAAAACCAAAAAAATTGACAAAACTCATTTCTCTGGAGTAAATACTCTAGTGACGTCCATGGGACCCGTTGGTTTGGGGAAGGAGGAGAGGTCCCGTTGATGTTCTTCTATCGGTAGGTATCCCATTTTAGGAGTTGTGACATGGAAAAAACAGAAAAATTAGAACTATCAGGCAAGTCGGTAAAATCTGGAAAAATCACGACGAAGACGGTTGCTGAAAAGACTCCCGCGGCAAAGACCTCCACCACGAAGGCTGTTGCTGCAAAGACTCCCAGGGCAAAAACTCTCAAGACCGAGAAGCCGAGTGAACCCGTGGTTCAAATTCCCTCCGTTTCGCGAGAAGAGTCTGTGGCCACAGCAGCTTACTTTCTTGCCGAGAAACGAGGATTTGTTTCGGGTTTTGAGTTGCAGGACTGGTTTGAGGCTGAGTATTCCGTGAAAGGGGAGGGCGTATGAAGGATCAGTCAGGCATGCTTAAAGGTTGGCGGAAGATTTTGGTGGGGATGGTAATGCTGGCAAGCGGAGTCTGGGGTTGCCAGGAGGTCAGTGCAGAAGACCTTCCTGTCATTCATAACCCCGATGCTTCTGGAGCACTTCCAAAGTTGGAATTGCTTTGGCTGGGACAATCGGCACTTCGTTTAACCACTCCTGGCGGAAAAGTCATTCTGATCGACCCCTTCATTACGCAAAACCCGAAAACACCTGAAAAATATAAGGATCTGGATAATTTGGGCAAGGTGGATCTGATTTTGGTAACCCACGCCCATGGGGATCATTTGGGTGATGGGCCTGCTTTGGCCAAAAAGTATCATATTCCCTTGATTGGTCCGGCAGGAATGAATCAATCCCTGGTGACGTTGGGGGTGTTGCCTGCCGAACTGGCTCCAGGGATGAACAAGTCGGGAACGGTCACTCCCATAGGCCCCAATATCCATATTACGATGGTGCACGCCGAGCATAGTTCCGAGTTGGATTGGCTCAATCCTGCGACAGGTCAGCATGAGATTCATAATGGTGGAGAACCGGTAGGCTATGTGATCGAGTTGGAGAATGGATTCAAAATTTACGACATGGGCGATACGGGGCTATTCAGCGACATGAAATTTATCGGCGATTATTATCGTCCCGATCTGGTGGTGATCCCCATTGGGGGGAATTACACCATGGATCCTGTCGAAGCGGCTTTTGCCATGCGTTACTGGATCCATGCACGCTATGTTCTTCCCGTACATTACGGAACCTTTCCTCTCTTGAAGGGGACCCCGGAGGAATTTATCAAAGCCCTGGGGCCGACGCGGACCAAAGTTCTGGAACTTAAGCCGGGCGGAACTGTTTCTTTTTAATCTATATTCTGGAATCCAGCGAGAAATGTATAACATAGTTCCGGTCATTCTTTGCGGAGGCTCGGGGACGCGCCTTTGGCCTTTGTCCCGTGCGGGTTTTCCCAAGCAATTTCTTTCCCTGACGGGAAAGGAAAGTCTCTTTCAACAATCGGTGGTACGAGCACGTGCGCTTGCAGGCATGGACATTCATCTGGATGATTTGCTTTTGGTCATGCATGAGGATCACCGGTTTTTGGCGCTTGATCAACTGAATGCTACGGAATCTGCAGAGACAGCACATTTTTTGCTTGAGCCTGTGGCGCGGAACACGGCTCCAGCATTGACTTTGGCCGCGCTTCAAGCCCAGTCCTCTGGGGAAGACCCTATTCTGGTGGTGATGCCCGCCGATCAAAACGTGGCAGAACGCAGTGCCTTTACTGAGGCGGTGCGACGCAGTATCAGAACGGCGGCTCAGGGGGGGGTGGTTCTTCTGGGGATTCCCCCGGATCGTCCAGAGACGGGATACGGCTATATTCGGCATACAGGACAGATTGATCTGCAAGGAACCTGGGAAGTGGGTCAATTTACAGAAAAACCAGACCTTGATACGGCACAAAGATATCTCGAGAGCGGGGAATACACCTGGAATGGTGGCATGTTCGTGCTGCGGGCGAGCGTATGGCTCGCTGCTTTGGGCAAGTTTCGTCCTGATATTCTGGAACTCGTTCGCTCGGCTTGGGAAAAACGCTCGGTGGATGGGATGTTCACAAGGCCGGATCAAAAATTCTTCGCTCAGGTACCCAGTGAGTCGGTGGACTATGCTGTTGTGGAACGGTGTCCCGGTTCATCTTTTCCTGTCCGAATGGTTCCACTGCAGGCGGGGTGGAGCGATCTTGGCGCTTGGGATGCGGTCTGTCAGGTAAATGCGGCAGATGCTGAGGGCAATGTCACGCAGGGTGATGTTTTGCTGGTGGATACCCGGAATTCATTGGTTCATGCCACTTATCGCCTGGTTTCCACGGTGGGCGTAGACAATCTCGTGATTGTGGAGACACCGGATGCCATACTGGTGGCAGATCGTTCTCAAAGTCAGAAGGTCAAACAGGTCGTTACAGCCCTTCAGCAGCAGAAGCGAGAGGAGCATAACTTGCACCGCAAGGTATACCGACCTTGGGGATGGTACGACAGTATCGATGAGGGGGAACGCTTTAAGGTCAAGCGGATCCAGGTCAAACCGAAGGCCAGTCTCAGCCTTCAAAAGCATTATCATCGGGCAGAGCATTGGGTCGTGGTGCAGGGAACCGCAGAAGTGACCTGTGGGGACCGGACCTTCTTGCTTCATGAAAACCAGTCTACCTATATTCCTCAAGGAGAGGTCCACCGTCTTTCCAATCCGGGAACCCTTCCCCTCGAGATTATCGAGGTGCAGTCCGGGGGGTATCTGGGCGAAGACGATATCGTGCGTTACGGCGATGTCTATGGTCGTCAGTGAGTGATCCCTTCGCGGCGCAGAACTTGCACAACTGTGCGCCACAGGATGAGTATATCCAGTCCCAGGGATCGATGGGTAAGGTAGTAGGCATCCAAAGCCACTTTTTTGGGTATGGGGATTTCGTCGCGTCCGTTGATCTGTGCCCAGCCGGTTAACCCAGGAACCAGAAGGTGGACTCCACAGGCAGTGCGCTGCTCGATTAGATCCTGCTGATTGAACAGCGCCGGACGAGGTCCCACAAAACTCATATCTCCCGTGAGGATGCTCCACAGTTGAGGGAGTTCATCCAGGCTGGTTTTGCGCAGCAGCGAGCCCACCGGGGTCAGATACTGATCCGGATTCTTCAGGAGGTGAGTGGCCACGGCGGGCGTACCCAGGCGCATGGTGCGAAATTTTGGCATGGAAAACAGCCGGTTGTTCCTGCCTACCCGTTGCGACCAGTAAAGGATCGGCCCCGGAGATGTCAGGCGTACCAGCAGGGCTGTAACCAATAGCACGGGGGATAATAAAACCAGCACGCCCAAGCCTGTTAGCAGGTCAAATAGTCGTTTGGTTTTTTCATGCATCTTCAAATTGGCGGAAAAGTGGGGCATGGTTCAAGTTGGGTCGGCCATAATGCCCCCGGTGATCAATACCAACGCGCGTACCATCAGGAGGGCACGGGCCTGGTGGTGGTGCGTTGCTCTGGCCGAGGGGTCTCCTGCCAGAATTTTTCGGGCACTCCAGATTTGGGCGGCTTCTAGCGCATAGAGCGTGATGAGTAGTCCGAAATGCATCCAGACGCCAAAAGAAAAAATATCCTCCTGATCGATTAAACGATGCCACCAGCGACGATGGGTATACAGAAATACGGGCATGGCAACGTCGAACAGGATGGTGGCAAGCATGACGGGTATATGGAAACTGCGTTTGCGGGGGTTGTAAAAGGCCACCAGCATGAGGGCATAACTGAGACAGGCCAGAACAAAGGGCGTTAGCATGAGGACTGGGTCTCGAGGAAAAAAACCATGGAAAAAAGGATCATGGCAAGGGAGATTCTGCTTGGGCTTGAGTGACCATCCACTGGCTTAGGGCTGCCAGCAGGGGGTCCTCTGCGCGGTGACTGGAAAGGCATAGGGCAAATTCCGAAGGACCTTGAACAAAACCCAGAGGCGCAACCAGGCGACCCTGGGTGAGTTCCCGTCGGGCCAGACGTTCCGGCGCAATGGCAATACCCAACTTTGCCACAGCCGCCTCCAGCATCAATTGCAAATTATCGAAGTGACGCACCAGATGCAAGCGTGGGTTTTCCAGTCCGTTAAGTTCTGCCCAGTCGGTCCAGGCATTGCGGCGAGACAGAGTGTAGAGCAAAGGTTGGCCAGAAAGATCGGTGGCTGTGTGAGGCAGAGGAGACCAGTCTGGAGCGCACACGGGACCGGCGCGGTCGGAAAAAAGAGTCTGTCCTTGAACGCCATGAGGCCAGGGGGGGCAGCCACTGACCACGAGAGCATCGATGCGATCCGTGACCAAATCGTTGAAAGTTCCCTGAGTTTGTAATTGTAAACGGATATGAGGGTGTTGCTGCTCAAAGTTTTCCAGTCGCTGAATCAGCCAAAGCGCCATGAAGCCCCCCGGTGCCGCCAAGGTCAGGGTCTGTCCGGGAGGAGATGCAAGTAACTGGTGACAAGCTTCTTCCAGAGTGGATAAAGCCTGGGTGGCTGCTCGTTGCAGGGTTTGTCCTGCGGGAGTCAGTTGAACGCCTGCCGCGTGGCGGGTGAAGAGAGGCTGCCCGATCCAATCCTCTAACTGCCGGATCTGATGACTGACGGCACTGTGAGTCAGACATAACTCCCGTGCCGCCAGAGAAAAGTTCAGGACCCGGGCGCAGGCCTCGAAAATTCGGACCGCATGAAGCGAAGGGAGTTTTCTCATCAAAGGGATAAAAGACGACGATCAGCGAACAGTATACAACCTTGCCAACCCATGTCGGTCTTTCGTCGCTCCATTAACTACATTTGCTGTCCCCGCAGTTGAGACAGGTCAGGCATCCATCCATTTTAATCACGGCCTGGGTGGAACATTTGGTACACAGGGAGGCGCCTTCAGGGAAGCCTGTTTCTTGGGGCTGGTTTGATGCATGGCGTTCAATAAATTCCTGCCGTTTTTCTTCCAGAAAAACTTTTTGTTGGGGATCGGGTTCGGGACGACCGAGCATACCAATTTCCATCAAGTGTTCTTTGAGAACTTCACCAATTTCAGCCACCAGACTGGGAATATATTTTCCACCTTTTTTGAAGTATCCCCCCTTGGGGTCGAAAACGCTGTGCAATTCCTCCACCAGAAATGTGATGTCTCCCCCCTTTCGGAACACGGCGGACATCACGCGGGTCAGCGCCACGATCCATTGAAAATGCTCCATATTCTTGGAATTGATAAATATTTCAAAAGGACGACGATGTTCCTGAGGCGTGCCAGAATTCATGACAATGTCATTGATGGTGATGTATAGCGCGTGATCCGTCACGGGGGTCTTGATCTTGTAGGTGTTTCCCACCAATTTTTCTGGGCGGGAGAGAGGTTCACCCAACTGGTGAATAGGCGCCAGAGGTTGGGTGGTTTCCGGAGTGGAAAAAGCGGTGGGCGGTTCTTCCGTGACAACGGTATATCCCACGATCTTTTTGTCGATTTTGAGTGTCATGATGGGTTTTTCCTTGAGTGGTGAACATGGAGAGCAGTGAGCCACATTTCAGAACTTTCCATAGTATCCTTCCTTTAAGGCATCATAGAGGTTGGCGGCACTGTGCAATTCACCGTCATACTCGATGGTTTCATTGCCCTTGACTTCAAGGGTACTGCCATCTTCCAGGGTGAAACGGTAGGTGGTATTTTCCAAATCCTTTTCAGTGACCAGTACCCCTTGGAAGGCCTCGGGGTTGAAACGGAAGGTGGTGCATCCCTTCAATCCCTTTTCATAGGCATAAAAATAGATATCCTTGAACTCGCTATAGGGATAATCCGTGGGTATGTTGATGGTCTTGGAAATGGAACTGTCGATCCATTTCTGGGCAGCAGCCTGGATGTCCACATGAGCACGGGCTGAGATGACAGAGGAATCGACGAAATAGTCTGGCAGACGGGTATCCTCATCCTGAGCGTAGGGCATGGCCTTGGAATTGATGAGGGAGCGGTAGGCCAGCAATTCGTAAGAAAATACGTCCACCTTTTCCTTGGATTTTTTGCCTTCTCTAATGACATTACGGCTGTAATGGTGGGCAAAAGAAGGCTCGATCCCGTTGCTGGCGTTATTTCCTAGCGAGAGAGAGATGGTTCCCGTAGGGGCAATGGAGGTGTGATGGGTAAAGCGGACGCCCTGAGTAGCAATACGTTCGCGTAGTGTCTCGGGAAACTGCTGGAAGTAACGGCTATAGCGCCCCAATAAAACCTTTCCTGGCACGCTGTCCCCTACTTTCAGGCCATCCTTGGCCATTTCAGGCCGTTGTGCGAGCAGGGCAGAGGTGATGACGAAGGTTTCTTCCATGATGGGAGCCGGCCCCTTTTCTGCGGCCAGTTCCAACCCGACTTCCCAACCTTCTTCAGCCATGACTCGGGTCACTTCTTCGGTGAAGGTCAGGGATTCGGGGGATCCATAATTCATTCGCAACAAGGCGAGGGTCGAACCCAACCCCAAATAACCCATGCCATGCCGACGTTTGCGAATGATTTCCTCCCGTTGTCGGGGCAGTGGCAGGCCATTGATGTCCACCACATTGTCGAGCATTCGGGTGAATATGCGCACCACTTCCCGGTATTCTGCCCAATCAAAGCGAGCCTGTTCAGTAAAGGGACAACGTACAAACTGTGTCAAATTGATGGACCCCAGCAGGCATGCGCCATAAGGAGGCAGAGGCTGTTCTCCACAGGGGTTGGTGGCGCGAATGTTTTCGCACCACCAGTTATTGTTCATTTCATTGACCCGGTCGATAAGAATGAAACCAGGTTCGGCATAATCATAGGTGGAAGACATGATGACATCCCACAGACGGCGAGCCTTGAGTGTCTTGTAGATACGGCAGGCGATCTTGCCATCCGCCCGTCCCACATATTTTTTTTCATGACTGGGCCAATCGCGCCATACGATCTCCTTATCTGAGGCAACATCAAGGGAATCGGCCTCGCTCTGGCTAATGGGGAAAGCCAAGGGCCAGTCCTGATCCTTTTTTACCGCCTCCATGAATTCACGGGTAATAAGGCAGGACAGGTTGAATTGGCGCAAACGTCCCGCCTCACGTTTGGCCTTGATAAAATCGGACACATCAGGGTGGGAGATATCGAAGGTCGCCATTTGAGCGCCTCTTCGTCCTCCTGCAGAAGACACGGTGAAACACATTTTGTCGTAGATATCCATGAAGGATAAGGGGCCAGAAGTATAGGCTCCTGCACCCGCCACGAAAGCGCCCTTGGGGCGCAAAGTGGAAAATTCGTAACCGATACCACATCCTGCCTTGAGCGTGAGGCCGGCCTCATGAACTTTTTCCAGAATGCCATTCATGCTGTCTTCCACAATGCCTGAAACAGTACAGTTGATGGTGCTGGTGGCCGGTTTATGTTCCAGTGCTCCAGCATTCGAAGTGATTCGACCGGCGGGAATGGCCCCCCGACGCAAGGCCCAAAGAAATTTGTCGTACCAGAGGGTCCGTTTGTCTTCACTCTCTTCCGTATCGGCCAAGGCGCGAGCAACGCGCTTGAAAGTATCATCGATCTGCTGATCGACCGGTTCCCCTTGTTTATTTTTGAGGCGATACTTTTTGTCCCAGATGTCCAGGGAAACGACTTGTAAGGGAACCTCTGGGTGCGACAGGGAAGGAGACTTGACAGCGCTCAGCATGGATATCCTCAGTGAAAAAAGTCGGTTTGATGTAGTGGTCTGAAAAAACAGAAAAAATAAAAAAACTTATAAAACCACAAGATGTAGTGGTTATGCTCGGAGATTACCACTATTTGTGTGGGGTGGTCAATAAAATGCTCATGGTGTGCTGCGGGCAATGGCTCGAGCAAGCAGATAAAAATAGAGGCGTCGTGGAAGCCATTGCGCGATTTTGAGCAGCGTCGTGAAGCGTCTAGGGAAGTGGGTTTCGAAGTCTCCGCGTTCCAGTCCCGCAAGAATTTCATGGGCCGCTTGGTCGGGTTGCATCAAAGCGGGCATGAAATAGTCTGCACGGGAGGTCATGTCCGTGGCCACAAAACCCGGGCAGATACGCGAAACACCGATGCCGTGCGGACGGAGTTCAAAGTATAACCCCTCGCACAGGTTATTGAGGGCGGCTTTACTGGGTGCGTAGGCCAAGGCTCTGGGTAGGCCATTGTAGCCTGCCACGCTGCTGACAAAAGCAAGGTGTCCGTATCCTTGATGGCGCAACAGAGGAAGTACCACAGCCAGCACATGATAGGGACCGAGCAGGTTGGTCTGCAGCGTATCTGCAATCAAAGGCATCTGATCAAGGGTTAGGTCTGGGGCGCAGATACCGTCATAAATCCCCGCGACGATCAGGATCAGATCGATACCCCCCCAAGCCAGGGACAAGTCATGGGCGGTTTTTTGAATGGTCTGTGGGTCACGAATATCCAGTCCGGTTAAGGTGGTGCGCGTTTTTTGCTCGGGAGTCAGGGTGTCATGCCATGCCTGCAGACCCGAAAGGTCACGGCCAGAAAGGCAGAGACGTGCGTTTCTGAGGACCAAGGCACGGGCCACTGCTGCGCCAATCCCGCGGGTGGCTCCAATGATCCAGATGCGTTGATTGAACCATTTGGTCAGCGGAGGATTCATAGGGGGGAGGAGGCGCATGAATTATTCTCTCCAGGGGTTTGCGTTCAATCAAATACGGAGACATTTGAAATCAGTTAGAATACTCGCCACCATTGTCATCAGACAGGATAATACAGTAACTATGGTAGATCATTCGACCACATTATCTCCCGAACCCATACCCATCATCGATCCTGCTGAGCCATTTCCTGGTCGCAAGTTGGTTCGTTCATGGCTGGTTCCCCTCTGCGGCAAGCGTACTGCCTTGCCCATTCTCATGATTATTTTTGATTTCGCTCTGTTTTTTGGATCGGTTTGGGCTACCCTCTGGTTTTCATCCGGCATTGCCAAAATTCTGGCAGGCATGGTTGCAGGCTTTGTGATCGGTCGCCTCTTCATTCTAGGGCATGATGCCTGCCATCAAAGTTTGACGCCCCACCGCAAGTTGAACCGGGTGTTGGGACGAATCGCGTTCCTGCCTTCTCTAACCCCTTACAGTTTGTGGGATATTGGTCACAATCTGGTACATCATGGACAAACCAACCTGAAGGGGTTTGATTTTGTCTGGGCACCCTATTCGTTGGAAGAGTATCAGGCTCTTTCCCCTGGCCGCCAATGGCTGGAACGAATTTATCGGAGTGGAATGGTGCCTGGTC
The DNA here is from genome assembly GCF_000735045.1 of Ferrovum myxofaciens. Lineage (GTDB taxonomy): Bacteria > Pseudomonadota > Gammaproteobacteria > Burkholderiales > Ferrovaceae > Ferrovum > Ferrovum myxofaciens. The sequence continues at coordinate 1,504 of NZ_JPOQ01000078.1, read as the reverse complement.
TCTACTATTTCGTGGAAATGTGGTGGTTGCGCATGTACTTTCCGACGAAAACCTACATGGGCGCGCAACGTCCAGCCTTCGTTTGGGACGGTCTTTTGGTTTCAGCGTTTGGATTGGTATGGGTGGTGATTTTAGCGGTCATGGCACATGTGACACACCAAAGTCTGTGGCTTACTGAGTTCACGGGTTTTTTGATTCCTTTCGTGTTTTGGAATTTCATGATTGGGTTCGTGGTTTATGCCCATCACACGCATACCCGCGTCGCGTGGTATGACAACAAGGTCGAGTGGACGAAGGCTCAGCCCTTTGTTTCTACCACGGTGCATCTGATTTTTCGTTTCAAGGTGGGGGCATTGATGCACCATATCATGGAACATACGGCACACCATCTGGACATGGGCATTCCGTTGTATCGCCTGAAGGAAGCGCAGGATTTTCTGGAGAACCATTTGCCCGGTCGAATTGTCGTGCAACCTTTTTCATGGGCTTGGTACTTCAAGACGGCCCGTCTGTGCAAACTCTACGATTTCAAGTCACGTTGTTGGCTCGATTTTGACGGCAAGCGCACCAGTCAGCCTGTGGCAAGTTTCGGGGCATGATTCTGAATCCGATTCTTTAACCCGTAAAAAAGGCGACCCGCGGGTCGCCTTTTCACTTCTTCAGTAAACTTACTTGGCAGCCTTGGCGTCTGCAGCAGGAGCTGCAGGAGCAGCAGCCTTCTTGTCAGCTTTCTTGGCGTGGTGATGTTTCATTTTCTTGGATTCTTTCTTGGGAGCGTCTTTAGGAGCATCGGCAGCAGCAGGAGCAGCGTCAGCAGCAAAGGCGGTAGCGGTGAATGTGGCCAGCAGGGCGGCGATGAGAGTAGAACGAATCATGGTGATTTCCTTTGTTGTCGAGAGTGATAACTTCATATAACAAAAACTACTGCCCAAAAGGGGCGGCACTATTGTAACTGGTAAAATCCGTCACATGCGCCACATACCAACAACGTCCCATCAAAAAAAAGGTTGACAGAGAATTGACTGATTGCCAAAAGGACAGTGGAGTTGGTTGTGTGGATCGAGGTCCCAGGCAGACAAATGTTCATCAGGCTGTTGAGTGACAGGGTCGGTCTTGACCCTTTAATCAGGGGCGATATTCGACTTTGTCTGGCACATAGAAGAAAGTTCCTATGTGATTTCAGATTCGGATAATCAATTTTTAGAAATAAAACTAATTTTTTTCAACAGGTTATAATGTATCTGTGGGTGGGTTTCCGGGAATGGCCCGGCACTTCCCGAAAAAAGATTGCCCGTAGTGTTGACATGCCCTGTGGGCTCTGTATAATGGCGATCTTTCGTTGCACAAATGCAGCGAAACAGGCAAAACTGATTGCTCTTTAAAAATTTGATACCGATAGGTGTGGGTACTACAAGGGAGTAATAAATTGTAGTGCTCACGAAGAAATAACCGTTAGGTTACTTTGAGTGGGGTGATGGTGCAGAGATGTGCTGTTACAAAAGAG
>NZ_JPOQ01000077.1 GCF_000735045.1 Ferrovum myxofaciens | reverse complement strand
TAATTAGTCATATTCTTTCTTCACCCAAACGAACATGGCACACTTTGAAGTCCGGCAATCCGAGAAACTGAATCTGACCTCTTATTCTGGATTGGCATTGATTGGTCAATGCTGTCAGGCGGCTCAGGTGGATCTGGTGATCGACCCTAAATTTCCTGTTTCTCAAGGAATGCGCACCTCGGATATAGTGAAGTCCATGATTGGTCTGTTGAGTCTGGGCAAGAGTGATTTCGAGGCGATCGAACCTTTCCGC
>NZ_JPOQ01000076.1 GCF_000735045.1 Ferrovum myxofaciens | reverse complement strand
AGGTCGTTTGTGATAGAGGGTTTGCCATCGGTCATGGCCTGGATGCTGTAGCGGCGACGCGAGAGCCAGGAGACCCCGGTGGATTCGCCCTTAGAACCCCCTGCCTTTAGGCATGGGGAGGTTTAGGTGTATTGCTGGGTCAGCGTGGCGGCCAGTCCGGTGTAAGTGGCGGGGGTCAGGGCCAGTAGGCGCGCCTTGTCATCCTCCGGCAGGTTCAGTTCCTGCACGAATTTCTGCATGATTTCACGGGTAATGGCCTGTCCACGGGTCATTTCCTTGAGGCGATCATAGGCATTGCTCATGCCATGTTTGCGCATGACTGTTTGAACAGCTTCGGCCAGAACTTCCCAGGCATGATCCAGATCATCGTTCAAGCGTGTGGTATCGATGGCGAGTTTTTTCAGACCCTTCTGGCAGGACAGGTAACCAAGCAAACTGTGGCCCAGTCCTACCCCCAGGTTGCGCAATACGGTGGAATCGGTCAGGTCCCGTTGCCAGCGAGAAATAGGCAACTTCTCGACGAGATGGCCCAGAATGGCATTGGCCAGTCCCAGATTGCCTTCGGAATTCTCGAAATCGATGGGGTTGACCTTGTGCGGCATGGTGGAGGACCCCACTTCTCCCGCCTTGAGTTGCTGGCGGAAGTAACCCAGAGAAATGTAGCCCCAGAGGTCGCGGTTCAGGTCGATGAGGATGGTGTTGAGCAAGGTAAATCCCTGCATCAGTTCGGCCAGAGAATCATGGGGTTCGATCTGGGTGGTGTAGGGGTTGAAAGAGATCCCCAGAGATTCCACGAAGTTTCTGGCGACACCGGGCCAGTCTATGGCCGGGTAGGCGCTAAGGTGGGCATTGTAATTGCCCACCGCCCCGTTGAATTTTCCGAGCAGGGAAATATGCTCGAGGCGGGTACGTTGGCGTTGCAGGCGCGCCACCACATTGACCAATTCCTTGCCCACCGTGGTGGGGGTGGCTGTTTGACCATGGGTACGGGCCAGCATGGGTTGGTGGGCATGGGTCTTGGCCATCTCTTCCAGATGCGCGATCAATTCATCCAGGGTGGGGAACAGAACGCTACGGCAGGCATCGGTCAGCATGAGCGCGTGGGACAGATTATTGATGTCCTCCGAGGTACAACCAAAATGGATGAACTCGGCGCAGGTCATGACTTCAGGGTTGCCGGACAGGCGTTCGCGCATCCAGTATTCCAGGGCTTTGACATCATGGTTGGTGCGTATCTCGATGGCTTTGATCTGTGCCGCATCGCTTTCGGAGAAGTTCTCCACCAGGGCATTCAACTGGTGTTGGCTTTCCACCGAAAAAGGGAGGATTTCCGTGATTTCAGGGAGATGGGATAAATGGAGGAGCCAAGCCACTTCAACTTTCAGGCGAAAATGGATCAGGCCATATTCACTGAAGTACGGGCGCAGTGGGTCCAGTTGCACACCGTAACGACCATCCAAAGGAGACAAAGCGGTCAGAGGAGTAGGGGCCATGGCATCGATCCGGAAAAAGGCCGATTTTACCAGAACGAAGGTCAAGCATTTGTTCCATTTTGATCACACGCCGTTGGGATGACCCAGAATGATTCCGCCGCCGAGACAGGTCTCTCCCTGATAGAGAACAGCCGATTGTCCGGGGGTGATTGCCCACTGGGGATCATCGAAATGGAGGTTGGCAACGGTATTCTCGCTGGAATACGTCAGATGACAGGGCGCATCCTTTTGACGATAGCGGTTTTTTGCGCTGTAGGCACCGGGAGAGGGTGGCGTGCCAGAAATCCAGGAAAGTTGCCCGGCACTCAGGCTGAGACCATGGAGCAGGGGATGGTCATGACCCTGAACCACGATCAGGCGGTTGTTTTCCAGATCCTTGGCAGCCACGAACCACGGTTCTCCAGGGCCTCCAATACCCAGACCCTGACGTTGTCCCAGGGTATAAAAAGCCAAACCCTGATGGTGGCCCACGATTTTTCCTTCGGGCGTTTCCATGGAGCCTGGCTGGCGGGGCAGGTAACGTTCCAAAAACTCCCGAAAGGGCCTTTCTCCGATGAAGCAGATGCCTGTGCTGTCTTTTTTGGTGGCGGTGGCCAGGCCGGCTTTTTGGGCCAGAGCACGGACTTCCTGTTTGGGCAGATGGCCCACCGGGAAAAGGGTATGTGCCAGTTGAGACTGGTGGAGACGATACAGGAAATAACTTTGGTCCTTGCCGGGATCGAGTCCGCGCAGGAGTTGGATCTTTCCATTTTTTTCCTGGACGCGGGCATAATGGCCCGTGGCAATTTTGTCCGCCCCGAGGTTCAAGGCATGGTCCAGGAATGCCTTGAACTTGATTTCCGAATTGCACAGGATGTCCGGGTTGGGCGTGCGCCCCGCCTGATACTCCTCGAGGAAATAAGAAAAAACCCGCTCTCGATATTCTGCGGAAAAGTTGACCACTTCGATGTCGATCTTCAACACCTCGGCCACTGCCACGGCATCCACCAAATCAGCGCGGGCGGTGCATTCGGGGTCATCTTCCCAGTTTTTCATGAACAGACCGATGACCTCATAGCCTTGCTCCTTCAGTAACAGAGCGCTGACAGAAGAATCCACTCCGCCAGAAAGGCCAACGATGACACGGGGTTTGGACATGGTTTGGGAACTCGAAGAAATGAAAAAAGGCAGAGGCGACCCCCTGCCTTTCATGCTGGGTGATTCAATCTCAGTTGGTCGGTGCGGTTTTCTTGGCGTGCTTTTTATGATGATGGTGCTTTTTCTTGGCATGTTTTGCTGGCGCGGGTTTTTCCGCTGCGGGTGCAGCGGCGGGTGCCGGGGCTGCCATGGGAGCGGGTGCAACTGCATCGGCAGCCATAACTTCAACGGCCGTCAATGTCATGAGACCAGTCAGAGTGGCAAGGATGATTTTCTTCATGGGTTTTCCTTAAAAAAGTCAGTAATAACAGGTCGGGAGATTGAACGGCTGTGACTTCCCTTGTTTACTCTAACGCAAGAGAGGGGGAAATCGTTGACTGCGGAATGAATTGAGGGTGAGGGGTTTTTACGAATGGGAGATAAGGGCCGTATAATTGGGGGGAAGTTCTTTTACCAACACCCGGTTCGGGTTTTTTTGTTGAGGTCCCTTATGTATCAGCACATCGCGGTCCCCGTGACAGGGGAAAAAATTCTTGTCGATTCCCATGGTGGGCTCGACGTTCCAGACCAACCCATCATTCCCTTCATTGAGGGGGATGGCATCGGAGTGGATATCACCCCCGTCATGAAGAACGTGGTGGATGCGGTGGTGGCGAAGTGTTACGCCGGTGGACGCAAGATTTCCTGGATGGAAGTGTATGCCGGGGAGAAATCGGTGCGGATGTATGGTCCGGATGTCTGGTTGCCGGAAGAAACCTTGCAGGTCTTGCGTGATTACGTCGTATCCATCAAGGGACCGCTGACCACGCCGGTGGGCGGAGGAATTCGCTCCATCAATGTGGCTATGCGCCAGCAACTCGACCTGTATGTATGTCTGCGACCGGTACGCTGGTTTACCGGCGTGCCCAGTCCGGTGCGCGAACCCCATAAGACCGACATGGTGATTTTTCGGGAAAATTCGGAGGATATTTATGCTGGCATTGAATGGCCGGCGGAATCCCCCGAGGCACGCAAACTGATTGCCTTCCTGCAGCAGGAAATGAACGTAACGTCCATTCGTTTTCCCGAGACTTCCGGCATTGGGATCAAGGCCGTTTCCCGGGAAGGGACGGAGCGGTTGGTGCGCAAGGCCGTTCAATATGCCATGGACAATCAACGTCGTTCAGTGACCCTGGTGCATAAGGGGAATATCATGAAGTACACTGAAGGGGCGTTCAAAAGTTGGGGGTATGACCTGTGCCGCCGGGAGTTTGGTGCTGAATTACTGGAAGGTGGACCCTGGATGCGCTTGCCCAATGGCATCGTCATCAAGGATGTGATTGCCGATGCTTTCCTGCAGCAAATTCTCCTGCGTCCCGCCGAATACGATGTCATTGCCACGCTCAACCTGAACGGAGATTACATCTCTGATGCCCTGGCGGCCCAGGTAGGGGGCATCGGAATTGCTCCAGGCGCCAATCTGTCCGATACGGTGGCCCTGTTTGAAGCCACCCACGGGACGGCCCCCAAGTATGCAGGCAAGGATTATGTGAACCCCGGTTCCCTGATTTTGTCCGCAGAGATGATGTTGCGCCATATGGGGTGGGTGGAAGCGGCAGACGCCCTGATTCACACCATGGAAAAAACCATCAAGGCCAAAACCGTGACTTACGATTTTGCACGCCTGATGGAGGGTGCCCAACAGGTTTCCTGTTCGGGGTTCGGTGCGGCGCTGATCGCTAATTTGGCGTAAATAAAAGGTATTGACAGGGTATCCGGGGTAAAGATAGCATGGTCTCATGCTAGAGACCATCACCATTGTTCTTTTTCTTGCTGCAGTTGCCTTTGTGATGTTCACCTGAGGCGGGGGAGTGGCGTTGAAACCGGTCACCCTCCGCTGTCGCCTTTCAAAGATGTTTTCTCAGCGTTGCTTCAGCCAGCGCTGCTTTTCCCGTTCCCAGTCTTTTTCTTTCTCTGCTTCGCGCTTGTCATGTTGCTTTTTACCCTTGGCCAACCCGATTTCGACCTTGATTCGTCCCTTGTTGTAATGCAGGTTGACGGGAATCAGCGTATAGCCCGCCCGTTCCACCTTGCCGATGAGTTTGGCGATTTCCTCGGCGTGCAAGAGCAACTTGCGGGTTCGGGTCGGGTCTGGATGAATATGGGTAGAAGCCGTGGGCAAGGGGCTGATGTGGGCCCCCAACAGATACAACTCGCCCTCCAGGATCACCACATAGGCTTCCTTGATTTGCCCTCTGCCAGCGCGGATGGCCTTGACCTCCCATCCTTCCAGGACAATGCCCGCCTCATGGCGTTCTTCAATGAAATAGTCGTGAAAGGCTTTGCGGTTGTCGATCAGGCTCATGATGGGGTATCTTGTGCGGAATCCTGCATTTTACCCTAGGGTGGCTCTGTGACGCGTGTAGAAAAGTCAGTATTGGTGATGTATTCCGTTGAAAAGATGTATGGGTTGGTGGAAGACATCCCTCAATACCCCCAGTTCCTGCCTTGGTGCGGTGCTGCCGAGGTCCATGAACGGGAGGGACATCAAACGGTTGCGACCTTGCATATCAATTTTCACGGGATTCGTCAGAGTTTTACGACGCGTAATCAGGGTACACCCCACCAATCCATGGTTATGGTGCTGGAGAAGGGGCCCTTTCAGCACTTGCAGGGGGGGTTTAAATTCATTCCGCTGGGAACAGAAGCTTGCCGCATCCAGTTCGTTCTGGAATGGCGCTTTGCCAGTTTTTTACTGGAAAAATTGGTCGGACCGGTTTTTCATACCATTGCCAATACGATGGTCGATGCCTTCGTCAAGCGTGCGGACGACCTGTATGGAGGGTGAACCATGGAAGTCACGGTGGTCTATGCGTTGCCTGAACACCAGTTCATCCGGAAAGTGAAGGTTACTGACAGGGCGCTCGTCGCAGAGGCCTTGGCAGTGTCAGGTGTGCTGGAAGCGTATCCGGACATCGATTGGGCGCGGGAGGCTATTGGGGTATGGGGACGGGTCCGCAGTTTGACCACCCCGTTGCGCCCGGGAGATCGCGTGGAAATTTACCGGCCTCGCCAGGTGGACCCCAAGGTCCAACGCCGTGCCCGATTGAAACCTTCTTGATCAGTCAGAGGGCGGAGCAGACTGTTTTTCCAGGCTGTGGCGCAACAGTTCGAGATGTTGGCGCAGGGTCTCCAGGGGCCCCGGGCCCAACTGAGCGAAGACGGGTTCCAGGTGGGTCAGATGAGCTGAAAATACCCGAACAAACAGATCTTCGCCAGCAGGGCTCAATCGGACCAGAGTGCTGCGTCCGTCGGTGGGGTGGGAAATCCTGGAAATCAGGCCCTTTTGCTCCAGGCGGTCGAGTACGCCCGTCAGGGTTCCCTTGACCATCAGGGTTTTTTGACCGATATCCCGACAACTCATGCCCTGGGTGTTACCCAGGGTGGCAATGACATCGAACTGAGGTGAGGTCAGCCCCAGCCTTCGGATATGAGCGCTCGAAAAGGCATCAAAAGCCTGATAAGTGCGCACCAATTCGCGCAATGTAGGGAGAAATTCAAAACCAGTGGTTGGCATAAAGGGGGTTGCGTATTTAGTACGAATGCGTACAATATAGTTTCCGAAAACCCCACCATTGTATAGGAGAAAATCATGCCTCACGCAGTGCAAGTCAAGCAAGGTCAGGAATATTGGTTCTGTGTTTGTGGAAAGAGCCCCGATGGGTTGTGTAATGGTTCCCATGAAGGGTCTGGAAAAAGCCCCCGCCAATTCATTGCCGAACAGGATGAGACCTTATACATCTGTGGCTGTGGCCAGTCTTTCAACAGCCCCTTCTGTGATGGAACCCATAAAACCCTGGCGCCGATCCTCTGACCCATCACTCAGTTCGGGCACTTCGGTGCCTGATAGTTTATTTTAAGTCTAAATCGCGTTAGAATCATGGTATGGACACGACGCTTTCCCCCCGGGATTTTTTTCAACCCCCCCTTTGGCATGACTGGGGAGAGGGTTTCGTTCACCAAACGCGCTGTGAAGGTTTGCCTGACCCTCAGTGGGGATTATGGAATTCAACGCTGGCGCAGGAACTGGGTTTGCCCGAAAATCCTACGCCGGAAGCCAGTGCCTTCTTCTCTGGAAATGGTCCACAAGTGCCTTGGTGCAGTGCTTATGCCGGACATCAATTTGGTCAGTGGGCAGGGTTGCTGGGCGATGGACGAGCCCATACTCTGGGACGGGTTCCGTCTGGAAATCAGGAAATTCAACTCAAGGGCGCAGGTGTGACGCCCTATTCACGGCGTGGAGATGGGCGCGCTGTGCTGCGTTCTTCCCTGCGTGAATATCTGGGGTCGGAGGCCATGGCGGGATTGGGAATTCCCACTACCCGTGCTCTGGCCCTGATGACTTCCTCTCTGCCTGTTTGGCGTGAAACCCGGGAAACTGCTGCCATTCTGGCACGAGTGGCCCCCAGTTTTTTGCGTTTCGGTCATGTGGAACACCTGGCCTGGAATGATTTTCCCGCTGAATTGCAGCGATTGCTCGATTTATTGATGACGTTTCATTATCCTTCGGCCAGAGCCCAGTCCAACCCAGTATTGAGTGTATTGGAGGGGGTGGTGGAACGCACCGCTCACCTCATGGCAGCCTGGCAGTCGGTGGGATTTTGCCATGGGGTCATGAATACCGATAACATGTCTCTGCTGGGGCTCACGCTTGACTATGGACCCTTTGCTTTTCTGGACCGTTTTGATCCGCATTTTATCGTCAATCATTCCGATCAGGAGGGGCGTTATGCCTATGACCAACAACCCTGGATCGGAGCCTGGAATTGTGCGGCCCTGGGCAGTGCGTTGAGTGCGTTGATCAATGATGCGGAAGGCATACAGACTGTGCTGGGACGGTACAGTTCGCAATTTTCCAACGCCCTGCTGAACCGTTTTCGCAGCAAATTGGGATGGCGGAAACCGTTGCCGGAAGACCAGTCCCTGGTGAAATCCCTGCGTGCTCTCCTACACCAAAATCAGGTGGATTTTACCCGTTTCTTTCGCTTTCTGGCCCAGGATGAAGTACAGGCGGAACCCGCCCGTCTGGAACACGAGGAGGAATTTCAAGGCCCCTCTGCCTGGACTGAATGGGTAGGGGCCTATCGGGAACGATGTGCGCGGGAAGAAAGTGCCGCATGGGTACGGGCACAGGGGATGCGCGCCATCAACCCCAAATATGTTTTGCGCACCTATCTGGCAGAATTGGCAATTCGTCAGGCCCAACAGGGAGACTTTGCAATGGCCCGCAACCTGGAAAGCGTTCTGCGTACCCCCTGCGATGAGCATCCCGAATTTTCTGCCTGGGCGCTTGCGCCCCCGGACTGGTCCGGGGAACTGATCCTGAGTTGCTCCTCGTGACCGTCCCAACCGTGGGACAGGAGAGACACTACCGCTATTATGATCTGATCATGGCGGCTTTTATTTGCATCCTGCTGTGTACCAACCTGATTGGGGCAGCCAAACAGACGACGCTCAGCGTGCCGGGTTTCAGCACTTTCACCGTGGGGGCGGGGGTTCTCTTCTTTCCTATTTCCTATTTTTTCGGGGATGTTCTCACCGAGGTCTATGGCTATGCACGGGATCGCCGGGTGGTTTGGGCGGGATTTACGGCTCTGGCCTTCGCTGCTCTCATGGCCTGGGTGATTGTCTCTCTACCCCCCGCGCACAATGCTTTCATGGCGACCTTTCAGGGGCAACTGGAAGGGGTATTCGGCAATACCTGGCGGATTGCCGCCGGTTCCATGCTGGCCTACTGGTGCGGCAGTTTTTCCAATAGTTATGTCCTGGCGCGTCTTAAAGTGAAGACCCGTGGACGATGGTTGTGGATGCGCGCCATCGTTTCGACGGCGGTGGGGGAGGGTCTGGATTCACTGCTTTTTTACGGGATTGCTTTTTACGGGATATGGGAAACACGGGATTTGATCGAGGTGGCGATTCTGGAGTATGGCATCAAGGTGTTTTGGGAAGCGCTGGCCACTCCCCTTACGTATGCTTTGGTGAATTTCCTCAAACGGGTGGAACAGGAAGATTTTTATGATGACCACACCCATTTCAATCCCTTTTCCATTGAGCCTTGACGCATGCCGGAATTGCCTGAAGTCGAAGTGACCCGTCAGGCGCTCAGCCCCCATGTAACCGGTCAAATCTGGGTGGGCGCGGTGATTCGGGAGAGCCGCCTGCGTCATCCCGTTCCTCAGGAGTTGGCAAGCTCCGACCCCCAGCAGGTTCTGCAGGTGCGACGACGGGGAAAATATCTGGTGCTGGAAATGAGCCACGGGGCGCTCATCGTTCATCTGGGCATGAGCGGCACCCTGCGCTACCTGACCCAGGCGGTGCCCGCGCAACGGCATGAGCATGTGGACCTGTTATTCGCGGATGGGAGTCTGGTGCGCTATCGTGATCCCCGCCGGTTTGGCGCACTGCTTTGGGTTCCCCGTCCCCCCGAAGTCTCTGGAGCGCCTTTCTGGCAGACCCACCCCTGTTTTTCCAGGATGGGACTGGAACCTCTGGAAGCTGGGTTTGATGGGGCCTGGTTTTATCGCGTCACGCGCGGCCTGAAGGGCGCCATCAAACCCCTGTTGCTGGAGGGGCGACTGGTGGTGGGTGCTGGCAATATCTATGCCTGCGAAAGTCTCTTTCTGGCCGGCATCGACCCGCGTCGCGCAGCGGGACGGATTGGCCTGGAGCGCTACCATCGTCTGGCACAAGCGGTGCGTCAGGTTCTGGAACAGGCCATTCAGGCGGGGGGAAGTACCCTGCGTGATTTTGTGGGGGCTCTGGGGGAAGGCGGATATTTTCAGCATCAACATCAGGTTTATGGTCGTACGGGACAACCCTGTGCGCGCTGTGCAACCCCCATCGTCCAGATTCGTCAGGGACAACGCTCTACTTGGTATTGTCCACGCTGTCAGCGCTTCTGATCCGTGCCGAGATGAGTTGCAGGGTGGCGGCGTAGCGGATTCGCACGTCTTGGGGAGAGGAAACGGTAAAGCCAAGGTCGTGCAGTTGACCATTGTCCAACCCATAAACCCAGGCATGAACGGTGACGGGTTGCTGGCGTTCCCAGGCATCCTGGACCACGGTGGTCTGGCAGACAGTGAGGGCCTGTTCCATGGCATTCAATTCGCACAGGCGGTCATAACGCAGGTCAGCAGGGCACTGTTCGATGAGGGCCCCGTGCTTTTCATGCACATCCCGGACGTGCCGTAACCAGTTGTCGGCAATCCCGACCCGTATTCCGGTGAGGGCTGCACGTACGCCCGAGCAGCCATAGTGGCCCACCACCATGATATGACGTACCTTCAGTTGGTCCACGGCAAACTGCAGCACCGACAGGGAATTGAGGTCGCTGTGCACCACGACATTGGCCACATTACGGTGGACGAAGACTTCTCCGGGGGCCAGTCCGGTGATCTGATTGGCCGGGACACGGGAGTCGGAACAACCGATCCACAGATATTCAGGTGCCTGTTGGGTGGCCAGTGCCTTGAAAAAGTCAGGGTCCTCAGCCAGCATGGAGTCCACCCAAAGGCGGTTGTTATCGAAGAGGTGTTGCAGGGGATGAAGAGAAACCGTCATGCGTTGAAATCCTTCTTTGAATCAGGGCGACCCACGGCCCGTAAGGTACCGAAGTATACCCTGATTAGTCCAGGGTTTTTTCCGGAGAGGACGAGGCTTGGAATCCTGCACGCCCTCCGAGGATCAGCATGGTCAATGCAAATGCTTTTTCAGACCAAAAGACGCCCGGCAAACCCTCGGACCTTCGGAACAGGGCAAAGGCTGCGAGCATGAGCAACACCAATAACGGTAGCCAGCGCCCTTGGTTCGTGCCCCAGGTCCAGCGTTGTGCCCAGGCCAGTCCGGCGAGGGCGCAGAGCCATCCCCCGGCTGCCCCCACCAGCACATCCAGGGGCCAGTGTACTCCGAGGGCAATACGGGAGGCACCCACGGCCAATCCCATGAGAATCAGAGTCCAGCGCATACCTGATGCGCGGAGTGGGAGACCATGGATGAGAAGGGCAACCAGGGTGAAGATGGCGGTGGTATGTCCCGAGGGGAAGGACCCATGCAACAGGCGGGGGCCAATAACCGTCACCGTTAAAACAGCGGGGGGGCGCGGCGCATCTATCCAATGCTTCAAGCCATGGGAAAAGAGGAAGGCCAGCAAGGAGGCCAACAGGGCAGCCCACAATAAATCCGGGCGGCGTCGCCACCAGGGAAACAGAATCAGAGGGAGCAACGCAGAGTCTCCCAGCGCCGTCCAGTGGGTCCACATCAAGGGGGGCAGGAAAGAGAAAAGCCGATGCAATACCTCGAATAGGGGCAAGTTGGTGCAGGTTAGCGCGACTTCGACGGCCAGTCCCAGACACACCAGGGGGAAGGTCCAACGCCAAAGCGTTCGAGAAGAGAAGAGCGGAGGAGTCATTGGGGTAGGATTTGAACCAGATAGAGACCTCCCATGGCGTGCAGGACGACATAGGGGGGGAGTTCGGAAAGGTGGTCTGCCCGGATAAAAACCCAGTCTCCGGCATGGGCCGGTCGGTTGATGGTGGCTTTGCCACTGTACACGGCAAAACTGGGCATCCGATCGTCTGCAACGATGGGTACCGGGTGATGACGGGCCCACTGGGCCAGAACGCGCACCGGGGTTTGTTGCAGACGGGCGGCCACCGGCATGAACACCGTGGTCAGCATCAGGGTACTCATCACGCCGGTGACCCCAAGAGCCAGGCTACGCGTAGAAAGATCGGTGGGTATCGGGCGTACCCGAAGGATCACGAATCCCAGAAGGACGCAGAGCATCACCAGGCTAGCCACGCTTGCCCACCACCCGCCGGTAAAAATGTCCGGACCCTGCAGAAACAGGGCGCGCAGGTAAGGATTGGCGGTGGACTGAGCCTGATACTGGACCACGAAGGGTAAACTGACGACCAGAGCGGGCATGATGAGCCACGGGAGCCAGAGGCTCCAGGAATGTTTGAGGGAATGGCGGTATTGGGCCATGAGCAGGAAAAGTGGGGGTAATCCGATCAGCAGATAATGTGGCAATTTAGTGTGCGCCAGGGAAAACAGGATGAAAACCGTGACAAACCAAAGCAACAGGAACTGGGTCAGGGGAGTGGCGCGATCGCGCCAGCCTTCTCCCAGGGATTTCAATAACAAAGGGGTGTGCGGCCAGGCAATCACCAGCAGTACAGGCAGGTAATACAGAATGCTTCCCCCGTGCCCTTGCAAGGTGCCGGTGAGACGTCCGAGGTTTTCCCGCCACAAAAAGTAATCGATGAAGCGGGCCCCCATCAAGCGGTATTGAAGGACATACCAGGGCAAGGCCAGCGCACAAAAAATGAGCCATCCCCAGCCATTGAAGGCGCTCCGAAACCAGCGTCTCCATTCTTTCTGGAATCCGTAGAACAAGAAACTGGTGAGTGCGGGGACCACCACGGCCACTGGCCCCTTGGCCAGAAACCCCAGAGCCATCCACAGCCAGGTACGCCGTTCAGCCCAGGGGTCCTGGGTTTTCCAGGCCAGATAGATGTCCAGTTGAGCCAGGGTGATGAGGAGACAGAGAACGCCGTCCATTGCCGCGGCGTGGGCCGATACCGTGACGCCCAGAGAGGTGGCGCAGAGCAGGGTGGCCAGTGCACCGGCCTCAGGCCCCCAGTGTTGGCGAGCAAAGCGACCCAGAACGAGCATCCAGAGCAGACAAGCCAGCAGTGAAGGAAAACGGAAAACCCAGGCATGGACACCGAGGACCTTGACCAACGGGGCCTCGAGCCAAAAAGCCAGGATGGGTTTTTCAAAAAAAGGTTGGCCGTTCAGGGTGGGTGTAACAAAGTCGCCGCTGTGAGCCATTTCCACAGCGACTTCTCCGTACTCCCCTTCATCCTCGTCAAACAGGGGTAACTGGACCAAGGCCAACCAGGTGGTCAATAGCGCCAGTACCCACAAGCCCTTCAGTCTGCGCACCAAGTCAGACATGAACCACCTTTAGAGAGTTTTAGCCAGCCCGTTTGCGAATGGGCGCCTTGGTTTGACGCTGCTCCGACCAAGGGGTATGGGCCTCGCGGTGCTGGGGTCGATCCTGCGCCGGGTTACTACGACCCTTACCACCGGAGGGACCAGGGCGGGCGGCAGACCGTGAGGGCGGGCGAATCGGCATGCGCGGTTCGAATCCGGCGATGGTATGAACATCGATGGATTTTCCGGTGAAACGTTCAATGCGCTGCAGTTGCTGCAAATCGCGACTGCTGGCCAGGGAAATGGCGATTCCCTTGTTACCGGCACGGCCGGTACGGCCTATCCGGTGGACGTAGTCCTCCGCCACTTTGGGCAAGTCATAGTTGATGACATGACTGATGCCGGGAACATCGATGCCGCGCGCAGCGACATCGGTGGCTACCAGAACGCGCAAACGTCCATGGCGCAAGCCGTCCAGGGTGCGGTTACGGGCACCTTGATGCATGTCACCGTGGAGTGCGGCCGCAGAGTGGCCCTGTCCGCTCAGGTCATCGGCCAGCAGATCGGCATCGCGTTTGGTGGCGGTGAAAATAATGGCCTGGTTGAGATCGACATCGGCCAGCAGATGGGCCAGCAGACGATTCTTGTGGGCCAGATTGTCCACGTAGTGGAGGCGCTGATCGATGTTTTCATGGGCGGCTTTGAGGGAAGTGGCCTCGATGCGTACGGGTTCCCGCAGGAGGGTTTCAGCCAAACGCGCAATGGGTTTGTCGAAGGTGGCAGAAAACATCAGTGTTTGACGGGTGATCGGGGTGGCGCTGGCGATGCGTTTGACATCGTCGATGAATCCCATGTCGAGCATGCGATCGGCTTCATCCAGGACCAACATTTCAACTTGGGATAAATCGACCCGCCGACTGTCCATCTGGTCGAGCAAACGTCCCGGCGTTGCCACTAAAATGTCATAGGGGCGAGCCAGATTGCGGTTCTGCACCGGATAGGGGGTTCCTCCCAGCAAGGTCACGGTGCGAACCTGTTTCAGGTTTTTGCCGTAGATTTTGGCGGCTTCGGTGATTTGGCTGGCCAATTCGCGGGTGGGGGAAAGGATCAGCAGGCGTGGGCCTTTCCCGCTCAAGGGGCGGGTGGCCAGACGATGCAGGGCCGGCAACATGAAGGCGGCAGTTTTGCCTGATCCGGTGCGTGAGGTGACCATCAGGTCGGAGCCCGTCAGCAAGGCCGGAATGGCCTGAGCCTGCACAGGCGTGGGTACGGTATAGCCGGCTTCGGTAACAGCGCTGAGCAGGCGGGGGTCCAGATTTAAGTGTTCAAACAACATGGGGGTGGTCAATGTACGAATCCTCGAGGGCGAAGCGACAGGTAAAGGGAACCCGGGAGGGTTCACACGAGCCTCAGATGAATAAAACAGCGGAGAACCGCCGGCGTAAGTCACTAACCGGCAAAAGACATTCAGAAATGAATGGATAAGGTCAGGGACACTGCACTACCTGTCGCATGCAGTGCCGGCATGATAACAGAAAGCGAAAAAAAATGAAAGGCATTAAAGTAAGCCGTGTGAAAGAGCCTGTTTTCCCTGGGGAGAACTGCGTCACCCCGGCGGGTTAAGCCGTTGCCTTGAGGGCACGGCGCAGAACCTTTCCCACGGTGGAATGGGGCAATTCGGTACGAAATTCGATGTGGCGAGGAATCTTGTAACCCGTCAATTCCTGGTGGCACCAGGCAAGGAGTGCCTGTTCTGTCAGGTTGGGGTCGCGGCGCACCACAAACACCGTAATGGCTTCACCCGAATGGACATCCTCGACGCCGATGGCGGCGACTTCGGCAATCCCGGGATGATGGGAGAGAATTTCTTCGATTTCGTTGGGGTAGACATTGAATCCAGAGACTTTGATCATATCCTTTTTGCGGTCCAACAGGGTCAGTGTGCCCGTCGGGTTCCAATGCCCGATATCGCCGCTACGAAAATAACCATCGGGCCAAAAGGCCTGACTGGTTTCTTCTGGTTGTTGCCAGTAGCCAGACATTACCTGAGGTCCGCGGATACAGACTTCACCGCTGGCTGCGGGGGGAACTTCATTGCCCTCGTCATTGCGTAGAGAAATCTCGGTGTACGGTAAAGGTTGCCCCACACTTCCGTCAAAAGTTTGAACGTCAAAGGGGTTCAGACAGACCCCCGGCGAAGTTTCGGTCAATCCATAGGCCTGGTTGATGCAACATCCTGTGACGATTTGCCAATGGTGAGCCACTTCGTGCTTGACGGCCATGCCTCCGCCCAAGGTGGATTTTAGATGAGAGAAATCCAGATGGGCAAAGGCTGGATTGGACAGCAAAGCATCAAACAGGGTATTGACCCCGGTAAAGATACTCATGGGGTAGGGTTTCAGGGCGCGAACCAGTCCGGGGATATCGCGGGGGTTGGGAATCAGCAGGTTGGTGGCGCCTAATTTCCAAAACAGCAGACAATTGGCCGTCAGGGCAAAGATGTGATAGAGCGGCAAGGCCGTGACGACCTTTTCCTGTCCAGGGACCAGGTGCTGACCATGCCAAATCCCCACTTGGCCCAGATTGGCCATAATGTTGTGATGACTGAGCATGGCCCCTTTTGCGCGCCCGGTGGTTCCGCCAGTATATTGCAAAAAAGCCAGATGTTCCGGCGTCAGTGAAGGGCAGGTGAAAGGTCGGTTTTTCCCCTGTTCCAAAACAGTTGGAAAAGAAAATACCGCATCCATATGCCAGGCCGGAATGGCTTTTTTCCAGTAGCGCAGAACAAGATTTATGACGGTACCCCGTAGCCCCATCAGATCCCCCACCTGGGTTACGATGACGTGGCGCAGACTGGGGACACGAGCCTGAGCCACCGTATGGGCAAAATTTTCCAGAACCACGAGATATTCGGCCTCGGCATCGCGCAACTGGAACTCCAGTTCTCGGGGTGTATAAAGCGGATTGCAATTGACCACCACCCCGCCAGCGCGCAGTATTCCATACACCACAACAGGATACTGGGGCAAATTGGGCAACATGACGGCCACCCGCGTTCCAACGGTCAAGCCCTGATCCTGTAACCAACTGGCGAAATGCAAGGCCCACCCTTCGATCATTTCGTAGGAGAAGGTTTGCCCCAGACAGTGAAAGGCATCGTGCTGCGCAAAGGTACGACAGGCCCGCCCCAGCATGCGGTCCAGGGTTTCCAGGGAAGCGGACTCGAAGCAAGATTCTGAGGGGAAGAGTGAAGATGTTTCCATGAAATGATGACTCGTTCCCTTGGCTTCACAGAGTTGAAAGTAGACCTCCAAAGGTTATCATCGCATGCTTTGAGTGTGCTGTCAAAAAACCTCGAAATTTTTGATTAAATTGATAATAATCAGTTTGTTATGGATTAGAAGGCATGGTACAGGAAACCCCGTTCCCGTAACGTGCGGTGCGCTTCGGCGTGATTGGGATACAGGCATTGCAGGGTTTCCCGGAATGTCGGGCCATGATTCATATGCCGCAGATGGGCTACTTCGTGGGCAATGACGTAATCCATTTCTGCCAGACTGGCCTTGAGCAAACGCCAGTTGAGGCGGATCATCCCGCGCGCATGGCAACTACCCCAGCGACGGCGGGCATTGGACAGGGCAACGGCGGGCAGGGGCACGCCCAACTGTCCGGCGTAATGCGCGACACGGGGCAAAAAGAAAGGCAGGGCCTGGGCTTGGTACCAGCGTTGGAGGGCTACCGTGATGTCGCCTCGACCAGGGTTGAGGTACAACACTTCGCCTTCAAGGTGGGTGGGACCGGAATCCAGGGACAGGCGCACAGTGCGTCCCAGATAAGGGAGTAAGGCGCCTTCCCGAGGGACGACGCGTAACGCTGATTTTTGGCAGCACTCGGTCCATTTGGTGCGAATCCAGGCGGCACGGGTCTGGATCAATGTTTCCAGTTGCGCGCCGGGTAGGTTGGGGGGGGCAAACACCGTCAACCCCTGCTCGTCGATTTTGAGACCAATGGTCCGGCGACGCGGACTTCTCACCAGTCGGTAAGGGAGGGTCTGTCCGGCGCAGGTGAGCAGGGGTTGGGGCAGGGCAGGCTGGTTCATCGGATAACAGAACCCCTCTTGTGCTTTCGTCGCCAGGGGTGGGCGGGTTGGTGGCTCCAACGTTCCAGTTCGGCTTCGATCCAGGCTTCGGCTTCCTGATTGACTTCGATCCCTTCCCGTCCCTCGGTGGAGAGGACGGGGCCCAGGGACAGATGAATGGTACCCGGATATTTGCCCAGCATTCCTTTTTGCCATAATCGACCTGCATCATGGGCCAGGGGGACCACGGGAACGCCTGCCTGCACAGCCAGCAAGCCGCCGCCAGGGGCATAGCGACCCCGATAACCGTAGGGAACCCGGGTCCCCTCCGGAAAAATAATCACGATCAGTCCCCGACTCAGGCGTTCCCGTCCCTGACTGAGTACTTGCTGGAAAGCTTCGCGCCGTTGCTCGCGGTCGATGGCGATGGGTTCGAGCAGTCTCATTCCCCATCCGAAAAAAGGAATGGAGAGTATTTCCTGTTTCAATACGAAAACATGCGGGGGGAGGAAAGCCGGAAAAAAAATCGTCTCCCAGGCTGATTGATGTTTGGCCACCAGAACGAAGGGGCCGCTGGGCAAGTGCTCCCAGCCGCTGATTTCATGGTGAATGCCACAAATCCAGCGGGCCAGGACCAGCATCAGACGCGACCAGGCTCCCGCAAAATAACGGGGTCCGCGCACGCCGAAAGGCGCAGACAGGATCATGAGCAGGGCGTACACGGGGGTAGCCAATCCTTGGGCTAGGACGAAAATCAATGCGCGCAGGATGCGCATGATCAATGTTTGGCCAGCAGGGTGCGCACGGCCTCCTGAAGGTTTTCATGAATCAGGGTTCCGGGCGGCAAGTTGCCCGTCTCGAGGGTTTTTTGGCCTTTGCCCGTGAGCACCAGGATCGGCTGGGCCCCGGCCCGTTCTGCAGCCACCAGGTCGCGCAAAGAATCGCCGATGGCGGGAACGCCCTGGAGCGAGGTGTTGTAACGTTGTCCGATCTCTTCAAATAGTCCGGGTGCCGGCTTGCGACAATGGCATCGCGATTCACGGGCATGGGGGCAAAAGAAAATGGCTTCGATCAACCCGCCCTGCTGAGCCAGGGCATCGATCATCTTCTGGTGAATGGCATTGAGAGTCGTCAGATCGAATAGTCCGCGCGCGATGCCTGACTGATTGGTCGCGATCACAACTTGATAACCGGCATGGTTGAGGCGGGCGATGGCCGCCAGACTGCCAGGTATGGGATGCCATTCTTCCGGGCTTTTGATGAAGCGGTCGCTATCGGCATTGATAACGCCATCACGATCGAGGATGATAAGAGACATGGTCGTAGGGTTCCTTGCCAGGGGGCTTCAACTACTCAGGCAGGACAGGTCGCCTACCTGATTCATGAGCGATTCCAGGTCTTGCAACAGGGCCAGGCGTGCTGCTCGCAGTCCGGGGTCCTCACACATTACCATGAGGTCGGTAAAAAACCGGTCCACGGGGGCATGCAACTCTGCCAGCGCGCTCAGGGCGGAGGAAAAGTCGGCCTGGCGCAGGAAAGTGTCCATGCGGGGTTGCAGGGCCTGCAGTTTTTCCTGCAAGTCGAGTTCCGCCGGTTCGCGCAGGGGCGCGGGGGGGACGGACTGTGTCGAGCCAGACTTTTTGAGCAGGTTGCGAATGCGTTTATGGGCTGCACTCAGGCCGATGGCTTCAGGGCAGGTGCGGAAAGAGGCGAGCGCCTGGAGGTGCGCGGGCAACCGGTCCAGACGAGCGGGTAAGGGGGAAACCACCGCTTCCACCAAGGCCTGATCGAATCCCTGGTCGCGCAACAGACCGCGCAAACGATCCTGAATGAAGGTGGGCAGAGAGTTCAATGCCGTGCTGTCCAGTACGCCCTGAGGGAATGTGGCCTCGGTCCAGGCGAGGAGCGCAGGCAGTTCCAGTGCAGGCGCCTTGTCCATCAGCAGGCGCAGGATCCCCAGGGTGGCGCGGCGTAATCCATAGGGATCCCGGTCCCCTGTGGGAATTTGGCCGATGCCGTAAATGCCCACCAGGGTTTCCAGTTTATCGGCCAGGGCCATGACCGTGCCCAGGGGGGTGGTGGGTAAGTCATCTCCGGCAAAACGGGGACGGTAGTGGGCTTCGATGGCCAATGCCACCTCTTCTGTTTCCTGATCGTGGCGGGCATAGTCCCGTCCCATGAAGCCTTGCAGTTCGGGGAATTCTCCCACCATGTCCGTGCTCAGGTCGGCCTTCAGCAACTGCGCTGCCCGGCGGGCTTGCGTGCCGGACAAATGCAGGGCGCTGGCCATCCTTTCGGCCAGTTGGGACAGACGTTCGACCCGTGCGCCCAAACTGCCCAGACGCTGGTGGTAAACCACCTGATCCAGATGGGCGCGCCGCTCGCTCAGGGGGGTCTTGCGATCCTGCTGGTAGAAGAAACGGGCATCCGCCAGGCGCGCGCGCAAGACGCGCTCATTGCCTTGGATGATGGCCCCTGGCGTGGCTGTTTCCAGATTGCTGACCAGCAGGAAGCGAGGCTGCAACTGATTCTGGGTATTGCCCAGAGGAAAATACTTTTGGTGTTGTTGCATGGAAAGAATCAGGCATTCCTGAGGAATTTCCAGGAAAGCAGGGTCAAACCGCCCTTCCAGGACCGTGGGCCATTCCACCAGTGCTGTCACTTCGTCGAGCAGTTCTGGTCCGGCCAGTACGTGGTGGGGCAGAGCCAGGGCGTTCAAGGCCTGCTGGATACGCTGACGTCGTTCGGCAAAGGAGGCGATCACCTTGCCTTCCCGTTCCAGAAGTGTGGCATAGGATGCAGCGTGGTCGAGGGTGAGCAGACCTGCGCCCAGAAAACGATGCCCCAGGGTCTGGCGAGTGCTGGAGAGTCCAAACAGATTCAAAGAGATCAATTGATCTCCGTGCAGAACCATCAGTCCATGGACCGGGCGGACAAATTCGGAGTCACCCGAGCCCCAGCGCATCACCTTGGCCACGGGCAGTTGGCGCAGGGCCTGGTCGAGCAGGGCAGGAAGCACTTCCCCCAGAGGGATACCACGGTGCAAGGAATGGTGAACATAGTATTCCAGTCCCTTGTCATCCCTGCGCAGTTCCAGAGCATCCACGGTGACGCCACAGGATCGGGCAAATCCCTGCAGGGCCGGGGTGGCCGTGCCATCTGCCGTTTGTCCGGCTTTGCGACTGGGCCCCTTGCGTTCCACCAGACGCTCGGGTTGTACGCCAGCCACGTCCTCGATCAACATCGCCAGACGGCGTGGCGTTGCGAAGATCTGGACGGCAGCCTGCGCCGGGGCAAGGTGTTGGGCCACCAATCCCTGATGTACGCTCTGAGCAAAACTGGTGGACAACTTCAGCAGGGATTTGGGCGGCAGTTCTTCGGTGCGCAGTTCGATCAGCAAAGGTGCGGAGGTCATTTGGATTCTCCGGTTTGCTGCGCGCCCAGCAGGGGAAAGCCGAGGGCTGCCCGGGTGTCGTAGTAAGCCTGGGCCACCTGTCGTGACAGGGTGCGGATGCGCCCGATATAACCGGCCCGTTCCGTGACTGAAATGGCGCCACGGGCATCCAGCAGATTGAAGGTGTGCGAACATTTGAGGGCCATGTCATAGGCGGGTAGGGGTAAGCCCGCTTCGATCAGACGTTTGGACTCCCGTTCAAAACCCGCAAACTGTTCAAACAGCCAGGCGGGGTTGCTGGCCTCAAAGTTGTAACGGGACTGTTCCACTTCATTTTGATGGTAGATATCTCCGTACCGCAAGCCTTCCGTCCAGATCAGGTCGTAGACGTTGTCGCAGCCTTGCAGGTACATGGCGAGGCGTTCCGTTCCATAGGTGATTTCACCCAGTACGGGGGCGCAGGTCAATCCTCCCACTTCCTGAAAATAGGTGAACTGGGTGACTTCCATGCCGTTGAGCCAGACTTCCCAGCCCAGTCCCCAGGCGCCCAAGGTAGGATTTTCCCAATCGTCTTCCACAAAACGGATGTCATTGTTTTGGGGATCGATGCCCAGAGCAATGAGAGAATTCAGGTAAAGGGACTGGATATCCTCCGGAGAGGGTTTCAAGACCACCTGAAACTGGTAATAATGTTGCAAACGGTTGGGGTTTTCACCATAACGCCCATCCTTGGGGCGCCGCGAGGGCTGAACGAAAGCGGCTTTCCAGGGTTCGGGGCCGAGCGCGCGCAGGAAAGTGGCGGGATGGGAAGTGCCCGCACCCACTTCCATGTCAAAGGGTTGCAGCAGGGCACAGCCCTGGTCGTTCCAGTAGTGTTGCAAGCGCAGCAGCATGGCTTGGAAGGTGAGCATGGGTCAGAATCGTTGGTTCAGGGGTTGCAGGGAAATCCATACTCCGAGGACGATGAACCAGAGCAGAGACCATTCGGAAATGGCCAGACCCGCAAAGGTCCAGCCCACGCTGGCACATTCGCCTGAACCTTTGAGGACGATGGCCAGTGCGTTGAAGAAAGGATGGGCTTTGATGATGTAATTCAAACCGGGGCCACAACTGGGAACTTGATCGGGGGGGAGATGCTGCAGCCAAACCTGGCGCGCTGCGATGGCCGCACCCGTAAGGGCCAGGGCTCCCCCCAGGCGTGCATAGGCGCGCACGAAAAACCCCTGGGTAGGGTTATGAATAGCCGCCACCAGGAAAATGACGCCCAGTCCCATCATCAGGACGCGCTGAAGGATGCATAAAGGACAGGGTTCTTCCCCCAGACCATGTTGCAGATAGAGGGCAAAAAAGATCAGACCGCTGGCTGCCATAAAACCAAAACCATGGCAGAGGCGGCGCGAAAGTGGAAGATTCATCGCAAGGGTCGCCAACGTAAGGAAAGAATCAGGGCAAGAGCGCAAAGCGCAAGGATACCGTAATTCCCCACCAGCACGAAAGGTGTCACGCCGCCATAGCCGGAAATATTTCCGCCGAGGTTGAAAATTTCCCCACGGGGGGCCCGTTCCAGAATCTCTCCATGGGCACCGATCAGGGCGGTGACGCCCGTATTGGTCACGCGCAGCATGGGGCGCCCTGTTTCCAGGGCACGAGTCTGGGCCATTTGAAGGTGTTGTTCGGGGCCGATGGACGAACCGAACCAGGCATCATTGGTGAAATTGGCCAACAGGGTGGCCTGGGGCAAGGCCTGACGGATTTCATCGCCAAAGGCATCTTCATAGCAAATATCCACTCCCACCCACTGCCCCCCCACGCGCAAGGGCGGTTGATTGGGATTTCCGCGCTGCTGGTCGTCCAGGGGAATATTCAGTGCGGAATGGATCAGGGGGGCCAGCAGATCACTCCAGGGGATGAACTCGCCAAAGGGGACGAGGTGGACCTTGTGGTAGGCCTGCATGGGGGAGTGACCGAAACTGAAGACGCTGTTGTAATACTGGCCACGCTCCGGTTCGGAAAACAGACCCACCAGAATGTCGCTGTTGTTTTCATAGCCAAAGGTTTCGAGTGCTTCGCTATATCCTTCCGGCATTCGCTGGCGCAGGTAGGGCAAGGCACTTTCGGGCAGGAGAATCAGGCGTCCGGTGCTGTTGAAGAGCAGAGTGTTGTAGCGTTGCACGATCAGCCCCCGGCTTTCAGCCACGAACTTCATGTCCTGAGGGATATTTCCCTGTAACAGATTGACGGCGATGGGCTGACCCAGGGGGTGAACCCAGGGCAGTCGTTGGAGTGCCAGTCCGCTGGCAAGGAGTATCCCCAGGGCGAGGAGCGAGACGAGGGAGGAACGATGGTGCCGTAGGGAAAGGAGGGCGAGCGTCAGCAGTCCTGCCCCAAGAACAGTGGCTGCCGAGGCGCCAAATACGCCGAGCAGAGGCGTAAACCCGGCCAGCGGGCCCTTGGGGGTGGCGGCATAGCCCAGGGATAACCAGGGAAATCCGCTCAGAAACCAACTGCGTACCCATTCGGAGAGCGTCCAGAGTGCCGGGGTAACCAGCAGCCAGCGACTGGTGGGACGGTCGTGGAAGCGCCAACTCCAGCGTCCCACCAACGCAGGGAAAAGTGCGAGGCAGGCGCTGAAGAGGAAAATGAGGAGGTAGGCCAAGGACAGGGGCATGCCACCAAATTCGTGCAAACTGATTTCAATCCAGTGAATCCCGGTTTCAAAAAAACCCAGACCCCAAAACCATCCAATCCAGCCAGCACTCCGGCCATGATGGCAACCATGCCAAAGCAATCCCAAAATCGAGAGGGACAGGAGGGGAGCGGGCCAGACATGGTAAGGCGCAAAACCGGTGACCGCCAGGGATCCGGCCAGGAGGGCAAAAAAGCCGGCCCAGAGTTTTCCTTTCATGAAGACGGGGAATCCGGATTCAGTTTCGTCACCGAGACGGAATGGAGGCGGCGGCTGTCGGCACGCAGGATTTTGACCTTGAGCCCGGCAAAGATGATCTGTTCGCCGCGCTTGGGCATGCGTCCGAACTGATTCAGGACCAGTCCCCCGAGGGTTTCGACGCCATTGCTATGGAGATGTGTGCCCATGAAACTATTGAAATCTTCCAGTTCGGTGGTGGCTTTGACGCGAAACTGGGCTTCTCCTTCCGGAACGATATTGTCCTCGGTTTCGTCAAAATCGTATTCATCCTCGATGTCGCCCACGATCTGTTCCAGCACGTCTTCGATGGTGACCAGTCCCGAGACCCCCCCGTATTCATCCACCACCATCGCCATGTGGTTACGGTTGGTGCGAAATTCGCGCAGCAGGACATTGAGGCGTTTGGATCCGGGCACGAAAATGGCAGGACGCAGCATGTCGCGGATCTGAAAAGGCAACCCGGCGGTGAAGCGCAGCATGTCCTTGGCCAGCAAAATGCCCACCACATTATCCTTGTTGCCTTCGATGGCGGGAAAACGGGAATGCGTGGTTTCGATGAGGAACGGAATGATCTGTTCCGGAGAGGATTGGAGATCGATGACGTCCATCTGGGCCCGGGGAATCATGACATCCCGAACCTGCATGTCGGCTACCCCCAGAACGCCCTCCATCATGCTCAAGGCATCGGTATCGAGCAAATTTCGTTCCAATGCCTGATGCAAAATGGCGATGAGTTCTTCGCGGTTCTCGGGTTCATGGTGCAACCAGTGAGTCAGACGCTCGAGCAGCGAGGGTTTGTGGGGGGGTTCTTCAACCATGGGCAGGACAGTCCAGATAAGGATTAGGAATGGAAAGTTGGGTCAATAAGTCGATTTCGAGGGTTTCCATGAGGGTGGCCTCCGTCTCGTTTTCGTGATCGTATCCCTGCAAATGGAGTATTCCGTGAATGAGCAGATGGGCATAATGATTCAAGAGCGGTTTATGTTGCAACCGGGCTTCAGCCTTGATCACGGGAGCACAGAGTACCAGGTCTCCGTGCAGACGCGTGGAGGCGCGTGGATTCTCGTCGGGATAGGGGAACGTCAGAACATTGGTGGGATAATCCTTGTGACGAAAGGTTTGATTCAGGGATCGTCCCTCCGGGCGGTCCACCAGACGCACGGTGATCATGGCGGAACGGCGCAGTGCATGACGCAGCCACTGGCGGATTTGCCCTTCGGAAGGTTGGAGGGATGAGCGACTGGCGCGCTGAACCGTCAGGTGGAGGTGGAAGCGGTGTGGCTCAGCCATGGGAGGAGTTCTGGGTTTCATAGGCATTGACGATACGTTGAACCAGAGGATGGCGAACCACATCCTCAGCCTGGAAGATGGTAAAAGCAACGCCTTCCACCCGCTGCAAGACATTTCGGGCATCGATCAGTCCGCTTTTCTGGGTGCGGTGCAAGTCGATCTGGGTAACATCGCCGGTGATGACGGCGCGGGTACCAAAACCAATGCGGGTGAGAAACATTTTCATCTGCTTTGGCGTCGTATTTTGTGCCTCGTCCAGAATGATGAAACTGTGGTTGAGGGTGCGCCCCCGCATATAGGCGAGGGGCGCCACTTCAATGACGCCGCGCTCGAAGAGACGACCGACCCGCTCATGACCCAGGAGGTCATAGAGCGCATCGTACAGGGGGCGCAGGTAGGGATCGATCTTCTGGTGAAGATCGCCCGGCAGAAAGCCCAGGCGTTCCCCTGCTTCCACGGCCGGCCGCACCAAGATGATGCGTTTGACTTCTTCCCGTTCCAGGGCATCCACGGCGGCTGCCACGGCCAGATAGGTTTTACCCGTGCCGGCAGGTCCTACGCCGAAGCACAGGATATGTTCGCGCATTTGTTGCAGGTACTGGATTTGGCGGGGGGACCGGGCTTCCACCTGACCACGGCGGGTTTGCAGTATCTGTTTGGTGGGGGCCAGAGCCGGTTCTTCGGCCTGTTGTAAACGTAAATGGGTCAGTTTTCGGAACAGAAGGGCGGGATCCAGGGGCACGGTGGCCTCCTGGTACAACGTGTCCAATACCGCTCTGGCCCGTTCCAGGTCCTGGGGAAGGCCGGTCAGGGTAAAGACATCTCCCCGTCGGTGCAGGCCGATGTCCAGATGGCGGGCCATAAGCGCCAGATTTTCATCGAGTACCCCACATAGATTGGACAGTCGAACATTGTCCAGAGGCGTGGGGATGAATTCGCATTGTTCGGGGACAGGGGCAGGCATCAGAGCAAGTCAACCAACTCGCCGCGCAGGGTGTGAGGGGCGGCGGCCGTGATGCGCACGTCCACGAAATGCCCTATCAGTCGCTCTCCTCCGGGAAAGTTCACAACGCGGTTGTTATCCGTTCGTCCCCTCAGCTCCATTGTATGACGGCGCGCATGCCCATCCACCAGAATGCGCTGACGAGTACCTACCATGGCGGTGCTGATTTTGAAGGCTTGGGCATCGGTTTGAGCCAGCAGGGCCTGGAGTCGTGTCCGTTTGACCTCCAGGGGAACGGTATCCGGCCGGTCGGCTGCCGGGGTGCCGGGGCGAGGGCTGTACATGAAGCCATAACTGCCATCAAACTCCACCTCTTCGATCAATTGAAGGGTTGCGGCAAAATCCTCATCGGTTTCGCCGGGAAAACCGATGATGAAGTCACTGGTCAGTGACAAACCGGGTTTGGCCTGACGCAGAGAGGCCACGGTTTCTTTGTAGGATTCCACGGTATAGCCCCGTTTCATGGCCGCCAGAATGCGGTTGGAACCCGACTGAACGGGCAGATGGATCTGGCTGGCCAGTTTGGGCAGCCGTCCGTGGGCAGCAATCAGGGTAGAGGTCACTTCCAGCGGGTGGCTGGTGGTGTAGCGGACTCGTTCGATTCCTTCGAGGGCACAGACCTCTGTTAAGAGGTGTGCGAAGTCCAGATCCGCACCGGAGTTTTGCAGGTGCAGCCAGGCATTGACATTTTGTCCAAGCAAGGTAACTTCCCGAACCCCCTGGCGAGCCAAAAGACGAATTTCCTCCAGAACGGCCTCGAGCGGACGAGAAAACTCTTCTCCGCGCGTATAGGGCACAACGCAAAAACTGCAATACTTGCTACACCCTTCCATGATGGAAACGAAAGCCGTGGGGCCTTCAACCCGGGCAGGGGGTAAGGCATCGAATTTTTCGATTTCCGGAAAAGAAATATCCAGTTGGTGCCGTCCGGAGCGCTGGCGCTGGCGCATCAGTTCGGGTAGGCGATGGAGGGTTTGAGGCCCGAACACGACGTCCACATAGGGAGCGCGATCCAGCAAAGCCTGCCCTTCCTGGCTGGCCACACATCCTCCTACGGCAATGACCACATTGGGTTGGGCCAATTTGAATTCGTTGGCTCGGCCCAGTTCGGAAAAAAACTTTTCCTCGGCTTTTTCCCGTACCGAACAGGTATTGAAAATGATCAGGTCGGCGCTCGCCATGTCCTCAGTAGGTTCCATGGCATGGGATTGTTGGAGCAACGCAAGTATTTTCTCCGAGTCATAAACATTCATCTGACAGCCGAAGGTCTTGATATGGACCTTTCGGCTCGGAGGTGTGAGCGGGACAGTGGAATTCATTGAAACGGCGACGTGACCTATGGAAAAGAGAGAGTTCAGAACGGGTTCCAGGTTTTTTCCGGGGTGTAATGCATGTAACCGACACTGGCACCTTCACGCAGACCCACGCCCAGTCGGATCGGGGCCAGGATGATATCGCCCCGTTGCTGGTAGTTGATGCCGGCGCCACCGACAAAATAGAGACTGCCATCGACTCCAGGGTAGCGCTGGAAAATGGCGTTGGCAGAGGGCAGATGATAGACCAGAACGAACACCTTGGTGGCATCCCCGCCCAGGTCAAAGCCAACGGACGGACCGGTCCAGTAGACTTTGCGCGCAACTCCGTCCTTCATGATCAGGTCGCCATCTCCGTAACGCAGTCCGATAGCGATGGCACCGGCCACCTCTTCCCCCTTGATGTAGCCATTGGGGCGTCCCTTCTCACGAAAGGCTTTTTCAATCAACTTGGCCAATCCTTCTGTGGTTTGGCCAAAAAACTGGGTGGCATCCTTGACGATGGAGTCCTGATCGAAAGTTTCTTCTCCCTGTGGAGGTGCTGCACTGACCAGCATGGGAAAACAACAACTGAGTAGTACGAACCAGAGACGAACCAGAAAGCGGTTGATCATGGGGCCTATCCTTGGATGTTATGAAGGGACAGGGATCATCATACCAAAAAATATTGAATCAGGGGCTTGAGTAAAGTCCGGTCAGGAGTTAAAATGCTCCGCTTGTGGCGAATTAGCTCAGCCGGTTAGAGCGACGGAATCATAATCCGCAGGTCCGGGGTTCGAATCCCTGATTCGCCACCAATAGAATAAACGGCTTACGGAAATTTACCGTAGGCCGTTTTCATTCGCGGGGCACTGGCGGGACATTCGCAAAAAACAAGACCCAGCAACCAAGACCAGACCGCCGCCCCACTTTCGACCTTACGCATCGCTACCGCGTGACACAACCAACCTGGCACGCAATCCCTTCTTTGAATAAATAATCTTCAAAAATGCCTATAAGGGAATCGCACCACAAAAGCCACAGAAGCCCATGGACTTGCGGACACCCTGGGAAAGCGCACTGAAAAAAGCGGAAATACACGACTTCAAGTTTCACGACCTGAGACATTCCGCCGCCAGTTACCTGGCCATGAATGGCGCGTCACTGGCCGAGATTGCCGAAGTGCTGGGACACAAGACCCTTCAAATGGTGAAGCGGTACGCGCACCTGTCCGAAGGCCATACCGCCCGCGTGGTGGCATCCATGAATAACAAGATTTTTGGGTAAGGGCAACCAACCGGCCAAGGAGGCGGGTACGACCCTCCGTCCTGAGTAAGGTCACGCATCTCGAAGGTCTTTAGTGTATCAAAAGTTCTACCTATGAAGAACAATTTTAACCCAAATTGTTCATTAGCCCGCCTTTAACGAAATAAGCGAAAATATCGACAATTTTTCCGAATTAATTTCTATAATGCATTGATTATAAAGTATTTGAGTTTTTTGTTTTTGACGATATCTCTGTGTAGTGCCATAATATTTTGCAATGTTCACTAAAACCCCTTTCTTTTCTGGTAGCATCGTAGAATGTTTATTCGCCAAACCAGAACCAACAACAAAGCCACCGGGGAGTCCTACTTCACCCATCGACTCGTGCGCACGGAGCGCATCGGTGGCAAGGTGCGTCAAGTT
>NZ_JPOQ01000075.1 GCF_000735045.1 Ferrovum myxofaciens | reverse complement strand
TCCGGCATTGATTTTCTGGTTTGGCGTGGAACCCCAGTCCGCCATTGCCACGGATCTGTGGTTTGCGGTCCTGACCAAACTGGTGGCGGTCAAGGCGCATCATGGAGAAGGACAGGTGGATTGGCAGGTGGTGCGACGGCTTTGGTGGGGAAGTGTCCCGGTCGCCTGTCTGGTCGTTTTGCTGGTGGGGCATGGGGTAACTCTGGGGAAACCGGAGGACTTGATTGCATCCGTCGGGGTTTTGGTGATCGTGACGGGTCTTGGGTTATTGATGGCTCCCCATTTGTTGAAGGTTGGGCGCATGCGTCGTTTGGGTCGCCCTGAACGATTCAAGGCGGTTCAACCGGTACTGACGGTGGTGGGAGGTGCAGGTCTGGGGTTTTGCGTGGCCCTGACTTCCATCGGTGCCGGTGCCTTGGGCAGTGTGTTATTAATGTATTTGTACCCGCTCCGGATGACCCCGCACCGTTTGGTGGCCACGGACATCGCCCACGCCATTCCCCTGGCGTTGGTGGCGGGCTTGGGGTACCTGTGGGCCGGCAAGGTGGATGGGTCGCTATTGCTGGATCTGTTGGCGGGGTCACTCCCTGCTGTTCTGGTGGGCAGCCTCTTGAGCCGAAGTATTCCTGGGCGGTGGATGCAGATACTGCTGGCCACTTTGTTGCTGGTGGCAGGCATGAAAGTGTTGAAAGGAGTTGTCTGACGCATGAAAAAGCAAGTGCTGGTGATCATCGGCATGCACCGCAGTGGTACCTCAGCCTCGACGGGGGCCCTGCGCTGCCTGGGCGTGGATCTGGGAGACCGGTTGTATCAGGGGCATGCGGGCATCAATGACAAGGGGTATTTCGAGCATGCCGGCATTGCCGATACCAACGACGAAGTGCTGGCTACCCTGGGATCTTCGTGGGATGACCCCCTGTTGCATCCCGATGATTGGTGGAAACGTGATGATCTGGCGCTTTATGTCAGGAAAGTCAATAAACTGATCCAGCAGGACTTTTCTCGCAGCCCTTTGTGGGCCGTGAAAGATCCTCGGGTTTGTCGTCTGTTGCCCTGGTGGCTGGAGATCTTCGCCTCTTTGCAGATCACCCCCCACTTCCTCTTTGTGGTGCGCTCTCCCGCCGCGGTCCACCGTTCATTGGAAAAACGGGATGGATTCCCCAGGGAAAAATCCTTTCTGCTTTGGACCTTGCATTATCTGGAGGCGGAACGATACAGTCGTGGGTATGCCCGAACTTTTATCGATTTTGACCGGTTTCTTGAAGAACCCGTGGAATCCTTGCTGCGGATCGAGCGGGAACTGAACCTCACCTTTCCGGTTTCGGTCAATGAGGCGAAATCCGGTCTGGACGCATTTCTGTCCCGTGACTTGCGCCATCACACGGCAGAACAGGAACTTCAGGATACACAACCTGTTCTCAAATTGGCGCAGGACCTTCATGGTGAATTGGTGAGCGCAACGAAAGAACTGCCTCTGAATATTCCTGTCTTGAATGAATTGTGGACGCGCATGGAAACGATTCAACAGGGGTTTCCAGAGGCTTTGGTGAGTCATATCCGTTCGTCCGGGGTCATTCGCGGTGGTTTGCAGATCACCTTCAACCGCATTCTTCGTTCCTGGTCCTGGGTGATCGGAAAACCGGTGCGCTGGGTGGAAAGACGTCTTTTTGGGCAGGATGTATGAATAAGCCCATGGTTTCCGTCATCATCCCGACCTACAACTGCGCGGATTACATTGCTCAGACCCTGGAGGGGATTCTGAATCAAACCTTTCAGGATTTTGAATTGATCGTGGTGGACGATGGCTCCACGGATCGTACCCAGGACATCGTCGCCCGCAATTCTCCCCGTGTTCGCCTCATCGTCCAACAGAATTCCGGGGTCTGTGTGGCAAGAAACCGTGGCATCAGCGAAGCGAAGGGACGGTTCATCTGCCTTATCGACCATGACGACTACTGGTTTTCAGATAAACTGGCCCGTCAGGTCGAAGCCATGGAAAAATATCCGGAGAGTGGCGTCATCTACACAGACTTCACCCTGTGGTTTCCCAAGGACGGACATTTTCCTGAACCCCACACTTTACACAAAGCAATCCCAGGAGATCAGATCGACCCGGATTATTCCGGGTGGATTTATCACCAATTATTGTTGGATTGCTGGGTGCTCACCAGCACGGCCATGTTCCGGGCCGAAGTCTTCAAGAACTGTGGCGGATTTGATGAAACATTACCCTACAGTGAAGACTGGGAACTGTGGCTGAGAATTTGCCGGAAGTATCCCTTTACCAAATTGACCTACGCATCCACGCTGTACCGACAACATCCCCATCAGGGAAACAGAAAGGTCAGGGATGTGGATTATCGAACTCGACTCCTTACTCAGGCTCGGAAACAGTGGGGGCTATGCAGTCAGGACAGCCGATGCGTGCCTACAACCGTTTTCAAAAAGAAGTTGGCGGCCTACCATGCCGACTTCGGACTTTATCATCTCAAGGCAGGACACCGAACCACAGCAACTCAGTCTTTGATCAAAGCCTGGCTCACCAACCCACTCCACCTCAAATATCCCTGCTACTTGGCAGCGGGATGGGTGGGCTGGAAACCAAAGTGGTGAGAACTATTTTTTCCGGAACGATGACCCATGTTAAACGGTGAACGTGCCACGTCACATTCTGATTTGACCGTTGTTATTCCCTTCTACCAGAGGACCCCCGAACCTTTGGTTCGTGCTGTAAGTTCCATCAAGGCTCAGCAAGGGGTTAACTCCCCCCATGTTTTGATCGTGGATGATGAGTCGCCCTGGTCTGCTCGATCCATCCTGGATGACCATTTCCCCGATCATGAATCATTCATCCAGTTGATTGAACAGAAAAACAAGGGGGCTGCAGGAGCACGGAATACTGCTTTGGATCATTTGCCCGAATCGACCCGATATGTCGCCTTTCTTGATTCGGATGATGAATGGACCCCAAACCATCTGGACCATGCCCTACGTGTTCTTTCCCAAGGGTATGATTTCTTTTTTTCCAACTATCAGCGATCGGACTGGCCTCAGGATCGGTTTTCCCAGATGAAACTGAACCTTCAATCCCATCGCTGTCTTGATGCTGAAAGACAGTTATATGGGTTTGTTGGCGATGTTCTGCTGCCGGTGATGGGGCAACAAATGATCAAAACATCCAGCGTAGTCTACCGCCGGACTGCTTTGCCTGAAATTCGGTTCCCGGAACATTTGACCTTGGGGGAGGATGATGTCTTCTGGTTGAAAGCGCTACGAAGAGTCAGCCTTGCGGGTTTCTGTTTTCAGGTGGAAGTTGAAATGGGCGAAGGCGTTAACATTTCACAGGGAGGTGGTTGGGGGGAACTGCGCTCATTCAAGTTGATGCTCGAGAATCTGCAGAAGTGGCGGTCTCTTCCTCAATTGTTTCCTGATGAGGTCGCCCTGCCTGAATTGTGTCGAGAGAATATTCAGAGGATCCGACAGGATTTCGTGGCTGGTTTGTTGCATCGTTTGCGGCGCAGGGAAGGATTGCCCATGGAATACTGGGCACGCTATACCCGACTGGACCCTTTTTGGTTTTCCACTCTGCTGAGCCAAATTCTCAAAAAACTGGGGGGTAGTTATGACCGATAGGGTATTGCGCGTCGGGATCTACCGACCTGCCGAACTTCCCCAGAGTTTCAGGGTGTATGCGGATAATGTGGAACGTTATTTTCCGGAACTGGGGATCGAAGCCGTTCACTTTGACAGTAAGACAGCGATCCCTCAGACAGTGGATGTATTGTGGGATATCCGTTCTGGGGGTGGGAATCCTCCACTGGAATTTCTGCTCGACTCGAAGATCCCGCTGGTGATGACCGTCCATGGTTTTGCCCCCATCAGTTTGTCAGGATGGGAGTATTTCCAGACGATCAAGGGGGCCTTTTTATCCAAAAGATATGCCAGGGATAAATTGAAACGGTGGGAGGAACTCAAGGAGGGTGTGGCAGCCATGATTGCGGTCTCACAATTCACCAAAGTGGAAGCCGTGAGGCTGACTGGGGTGCCGGAACATAAGATTGTCGTCTGTCCCCACGGCGTTAGCCCGGAATTCGGGGTTCAAGAACCCCAGATGCCAAAAGAAAACTATTTCCTTCACATCTCGAACAATGAACCCCGCAAGAATGTAGCGCGTATTGTGGAAGCATTCCAACGACTGAAAAAAACACACGATGTCCGACTCAAACTCAAACTGCCCCGTGCGGAAGGAGGCAAGTATCAAAATATCAAGGGAGTGGAGTTGATCCAGGGGATGTTGAGTACGGAAGATCTGGTTGAGCTCTATCAAAAAGCATCCGGATTCGTTTTTCCCTCCCTCTATGAAGGGTTCGGTATGCCCATACTGGAGGCCATGGCCTGTGGTTGCCCGGTCATTACCTCCAACGTCAGCGCGTGTCCAGAAGTGGCGGGGGAAGCCGCAATAATCATTGATCCAAGAAATGTTCAAGCATTACAAAACGCCATGGAACAACTCATTGACCAAACTCATGGCATCAGTCAAAGTTTAATCACTGCTGGCCTCCAACGCGTAGCCCGGTTTGACTGGAAGAAGAGTGCCGAGGGACATGCAACGGCGATGATCCACGCGGTGAATATGGATTGAAACTATTTTTTTGGTTCAGCGATAACGACGATTTGAATATGTTTTGTATCGCTCATTAATTCAGGAAAGAATCGATAAAGTAATCTGCGCAATAGTTTTTTTGAATCCCACCATTTCTCATTGATAAACATGGTCTGTACGACATTTAATTCTAGATTTTCAAATAAACGAACGATGCTTTTTAGAGTAAAAAATCGCAGGTGTATTTTGTCCCGGATACCGAATTCTTCATATCGCCAATCCTTCTCTAGGAACAGGTGTTCTAGATTATCTATATGACGCATATTGGGGACGCAACAATGAATGCGTCCACCCGTTTTTAGTTTCTTTTTGCACAATTCAAGAGCA
This sequence comes from Ferrovum myxofaciens, assembly GCF_000735045.1. Lineage (GTDB taxonomy): Bacteria > Pseudomonadota > Gammaproteobacteria > Burkholderiales > Ferrovaceae > Ferrovum > Ferrovum myxofaciens. The sequence continues at coordinate 4,849 of NZ_JPOQ01000075.1, read as the reverse complement.
GATGCGGGGTCTGGCATGTGTTCAAGAGAATCATTGAAGGTGATTACGTCGAAGTAATTGTCGGGTATGGGATTTCCTGAGTGGAAAAAATCCACAATGACATTGTCCAGTCTTTCTTTGGCTACTGTGGCTGCTTGTTCATCTGGTTCGACCCCCCACACCTCGATATCCATAAGATTCTTTAGGGATAACCCAAATCCTCCCTGATTGCACCCAATATCAAGAATCTTTTTGGTATTTTTTGGGATCAATAAAACAAGGGGTAGTCTATCAATATCTTCATATTTCGGTCTGTCGAATTCCATTGAAAAGTTGTCCTATGTTTATCAGAAAAGTTTTCCAATTAATATTTTATTACCTCTGGATATTCTGACCAAAATTTAAAATCCAGTTCCAGATGATTACCTTCTGCCTATTCGTTCCATGGTTTTATGAATACGTTTTTTTATCTTTGAGCAATTCAATATCATCAAGTAATGTATTTCCATGAGGTTTTCTACATGAAATGACATGGTCTCGGAAAGTCATGAATAGTAGATGGGCTTGCTGTTCAAGATCAATCCTTTCTGGATGGTGCTGACTGTCGTTTAAAAACTTTTTTGGTAACTCCGAGAATATCCCCCCTAAGAATATTTACAAAGATGTAAGGATGTGTGAGCAATATCGAGGGAACCCATTTTGGCAAACTCCGTTCCTTGACCCATCCTCCTCCACGACGACGTAGTGCATCCCAAATCCCGAGTAACGTGGCGGTTTCCCTTTGGCTATCTCCAACATCATGCCAGGATGCAGCAAGCAATAAAGAACCTGCCAAATATTGCCGTGTGTAGTTAACCTGCTGATGCCAAGGAAGATAGTTTATCCAAAATAGATATCTGTTTCTAGTGTTTAAATATACATAATGAGGTGGGCGACTGTTAGGGTCGTTGACGCCAGCATGGAATACAATTGACTGTTCAACTATGCGATTATAAAATCCTAATTTTATAATCCTTATGGATAAATCCATGTCTTCGAAATATGCAAATAGTTTGTCATCAAATCCGCCAATTTTCTTTAGAATAGTTGTTCGAGTAAGTAAGGCTGTCCCCCATAGACAAAAGTCTTTTGGATTTTCTGACTGAGCTTTAAGTCCCTCATCTAAAAACTTGTGTTGCTCAAAATAACGTAACTTCCTATTAATTGAACAACCACAGAACTGAATGCGATTAGAATTGGAGTTATCATTATCTAGAAGGATAGGTGATACAGCACCAATTGATGCGTCCGAATCTAAAGAATAAACTAGCAAACCAAGCGCATTAGCATCGATTATAGTGTCGTTATTTAGTATCCATATGTATTCGAAATGTTTTTCTATGGCATACCGTATCCCTTGGTTCTGTGCGGAAGCAAAACCACGGTTTTCTGAGTTCCTAATCAATGTGACTTGGGGGAATAGACATTTAATATTTTCTGGTGAATTATCTGTGGATGCATTGTCTATTACGACAACAGAAAAAGATTTGTAATTCGACTCAAAAAGCGAATAAAGACAGGCAACTGATTCATCTCCGCCGTTCCAGTTTAATATCGATACAAGAACTCTTTTTTTTTCCAATTTATAAAGGTTCATAATCTCAACCATTTATTGTTTTCTGGAATTGAGTGGAATTTCGTTAAATTAAACGCAATTACTATTGTTTCGTTTGACATTTTTAATTGATGTATGTTTCGTTTATGTTGTTTTGCCAATCATGCCATATATTTGTTTTTCAATTGGGTGTTTTGTAATGTATATGATTAACATCCATATTGCCGAGCAGGATAATATGTCCAAGGTTATTTCTGTCAAGGGTTTTCCTTCAAACATTCTTTTTCCGATTGTGATGATTGCCACTGAAGGAATACAGGATATGACCGTGACCCAGAAACTTTTGTGGAGTGACTGAATCATTCCTTTGATGTCTATCCCAATGACCTTCCGACACTGAATGAAGTCGGTGATAGATTCTATGATTCCGGATATTATGAATGCGATTCCCACTGCCAGTAGTCCTTTGGGGGCAGCATAGAAAATAAGGGCTCCTCTTATGGGGATTCGCATCAACAGTTGATAGAGGTTTTGTTCAATTCTTCCAACCGCAGGCATCAGGGATCCCATGAGCATGAACGGAGATTTTGCCAAAGTAAATATACAGAGCAATTGTAACGGGATGATGGATGCTGTCCATTGCTTGCCATATAGCCCAATGATGATGGGTTCTGCCATGATGGCCAAGTTGATAAAAAATGGCCACGCAACCACGGTGAGTAGGGCAAGTGACTCCTCAAAACTTTGTTTCATTGGATGGTTGTTTCTTGATTGCTCTGAAAAGTGGGGAGCAGCCACATCCCAAAGTGCTCTCATGACGAGCGTATCAAAGGTTGAAACCAAGCCCATGGCGCGTCCAAAAAAACCGACTGTCGCCATTCCGGATAGTCGTCCCAGTATCAAATCAGCCTCTGATTGTCCAATATCAATCAAAATGGTAATTAGACTGGACAGTGATCCAAACGAGAATACCTTCCCTATGTCTTTGATGCCTGGGGTGAAAGGGATGTCTTTAGAACGCCACAGTTGGACAAGGGCGAAGGTACAGAGAATGCTGGCAACGGATCCCCAGGCCATGGAGAGGTAACTGTAACCTAGATAAGCGAGGCTGACGGTGGCAACAGCTCCAGTAAGGTTGGTGAAAAATTTGATGAGGGCTATGTACTTGAACTCCATCTTCTTGTACATGTAGGCCATGGGTACGGTGCCAAAAGGAATTAGCACGAAGTTGAGAGCCAAGATCTGCATGACGGAGCGAACGCCAGGTTGGTGGTAAAACTCTGCCGCGTATTTGCTTCCCAGCAGGATGACAAGGGCGAGGGTCCAGGCCGTGAACAGGGTGAGCGTAAAAGCAGCGCGTATCTTGTCCGAGGTCAGGTCCCTTTCCTGAATGATGTAACTGGAAATGCCAAAATCGCGCATGGAACTGGCAAATCCTATCAATACGACGGCGATGGAATACAAACCGATTTCGGAGGGCTTGAGAAGTCGGGCCAGAATGATAGAGACGACGAACTGCAGGACAAAACTGGCATAACTTTGACCAAGGGAAAACAGGATGGACTTTCTGACCTTGCTCATCGGCGACTGCTCAGAAAGTTCGGGGGGTATGGGGCAGGGAGGGATGCGGTGTGATCTTTATTGGGCATACACGATTTGTAACCAGTAGAGACAACCGAGAGTAAGGAAAAAGCATATGGAAGTGAGGTTTCCTAGCAGGCTGTTGAAAAACACCTATTTTCAAAACGATCACCACTATATGTTGTACAAAACACTATAGTATGGAAATTTCTTATAAAAGCTATTTTTCAACAGCCTGTTAAAAGAGGTATGATTCCGTAATGGGAGGTTTCGACACTTAATTTTCTGTGAATTCTCAATGTAGTATGCATTCTGGAACAGAGAACATGAAAAACCAGCCCTATTAAAAACTTTTTCACCGCGTAAGTCTACAACATTGCAAGAGGATAAACCATGTTTCAATGGATTGCCAAGGATATTTTAGACGCCAATGTTGATCGTCTTCAGGACTCATTTCAGAAAGCACACCCATTCCGTCACCTGGTGATAGATGAACTTGTTGAAAAGGATTCGCTGATTCCTCTTCTAAAAGCATTTCCAGAGTCGAGTTGGTCAGGGTGGGAAAATGTTAGTCATGAACACCAGCACCTGAAGCAGGTTTGTAATGATATCAGCATAATACCAGACCCGTTAAGAACCTTAATATACGAGCTGAACTCGGGACCGTTTCTTAACTGGCTTTCGAAAGTAACAGGTATTCCTCAGATTCTGCCTGATCCCCACTTGTTTGGAGGTGGATTGCATTCAACTGGGCCTGGTGGAACACTTACGCCACATACGGATTTTCATGTCGTCAAAGGGTTGCCTCTTTTTCGCCGACTAAATTTACTTTTCTACCTGAACTCGGACTGGACTGAAGAAAACGGCGGAATGCTGGAATTATGGCACAAGAATCAAGATCGAATAGAAAAAATCGTTCTCCCAACATTAGGCACTTGTGTTCTGTTTCAGACCGACAATGATTCCATGCATGGATTCACAACGCCAGTATCTAGCAAGAATCGACAGTCGGTTGCAATTTATTATTATACAGCGAGTGATGCTGAGCAATTCAGTGGTGATGGGGTAACCTACTGGCGATCACAAAGTGCTGCCAATGACTCCTCTTCTTGGCTGAGACTACAGGCACAACGAACGTTGCTGTTTGGTGCCAGGGTTGCTTCAGGGCTTTCCTGGAGGTTCGGGATGATGGCTGAAAAAACAAGGAAGTAACCAGAATTCTCTGCATCTACTCCCCGGCAACCCAAGTCCGCATACACCGTCTTGGGGGCCACCTTCATGTCCTGTATCAGGATCGTCGCTTGCTCCCGTTGCTCATTCAAAGTATGGTCATCATAGAGGTTCCCTGGAAACGCTCTGGCTTCTACGAACAATCCTCCATCAAAGTCATTGCCACTCCAACCTTGATTCCAAACATCTCAAGGCAGGACACCGAACCACAGCGACCTAGGCTTTGATCAAAGTAGATCACCAATCCACTCCACCTCAAATATCCCTGCAACTTGGCAGCGGGATGCGTGGGCTGGAAACCGAAGTGGTGAGAACCACTTTTTCAGGAACGATGACCAATGTTAACCCATGTTTAACGCAGAGAATTTAATTTCTTTAACTATCAGTTTGTTACGACCACAAAAAAATCGGAGTGGCACTACATGCTCGTAATTTTGGTTTAACTGATCAGTTTTTTCGTTCCTC
>NZ_JPOQ01000074.1 GCF_000735045.1 Ferrovum myxofaciens | reverse complement strand
TGTAATCGCTCATGTACTAATTATACAGATGCTAGATATATAATGCAAGACAAATCTAAGTCAAAACCAACTTCCCGCTTTCCTCCCCATGGCTAAAGCGAGGGGATTCTCGCGGTGTGGGGTTGAGGTCACAACTTCTAAACTTCGCCAGAATTTCAAGACGCTCTCGAAATTCGGCGTCACTCAGGAATCCATCCCTGAATGTCCAGAGTTGGTTGATACCAGCCAGTCGTTAGGCGGCCATTGCCGGAGCATGGCGAAGCTCGATAAGCTTGCCGACAGAAATGGGTTCGACGGCATACGCTACGCCGTTAAGGTCAGCGAATTCGACCAGCACGACTTCATCGCTCAACTCATCCACAATAGTGCCAACCTGTCCTTTGGCGAGGTGCGCTGCCGGAACATCTTCTAGTGTCGCAACGACATCAAGTAGTTTCATTGCATTCTCCGATTACAAAGCATGTAACAAGTTTAGCCATTTCGTCCGTGCATAGCCATCCCGTCCTGACCTTCGCACACCGATGCCCGCGAACAACCTCCATGTCGACACGGTAGATTGCCCCCCAATTCGTATCGTTCTGCAACAGCGCGTCAGATTTCCAAAGGCTAGACAAAATTGTGTTAGCCAACCATTCCCCGTCTGCTGCCGTAACTCCCAGCGCCGAGAGGAACACGCGAGCCTTGTGCCTCCCCTCTGGATGGGTGGAATTCAGCACGTAGCCTGTCAGTTTCGTGACATCAATACTGGCCCTTTCGATGTTTGGCAGCAACATTCCTATCCAGTTCTTGGCAAATGCTTCTGTCCAGTCAAATCCTCATCCAGCCAGTACGTTCTCATCCTTCAATCTCCGTGAAACGCAAAGAGGTAGACACTGCCCAGGAAGCCGCCGATAAAATCATTCGAGGAAATCTGTAACCCAGTGTGGTTTCACTCTTGGAACGCAGCGATGCTATGCGGCCTGCAATAGAAACTCAACTTTTACAGCCTCAAATGGAAAGACAATGCGACCATCCTCTGTGCGGTCGAGCACCCCGGCGTTAAGCAGTGCAGTAATGTCGCCATGTACGGCTTTTACGTCGCGCCCAGCGCGGCGGGCGGCTTCGCGAATGGACACTGGCCCCGCACCGCAGAGTACCTTGAGCAGTTCCCATCGTTTTTCAGTGAGTACCCGCCAAAGCAGCTCAGGAGTAGCAAAACTGATGCGCGTAGTTTTTTTCTGAGGCTTTCCTGTTTCCCAGGCGTGCGTAAAATCCGCCATTGAATCGGCGGGGGCACGTACATCAAGAGTTACGGTTTTCATGGTTCCACCTCGCGATGTCATGTTGAAAGTCGGCAATCAATTGCTCTGGCGTAGAGAATATATAAGGGCTTTCCTTTCCATCGAAGTGCCGGTGATCTCCTTTTCCGACCTCGTTGTCGTAGCGCAGAACGCATTTTCCGTGAACGACAAACGCAAGCCTATACTTGTATCGATGCGGCGACCCTTCAACTGCCTTCGGGAGCCGCCACAGCACCAACTCGGCGAAAGCTGATTCGGAGTAGATGATGCGTGTGCGAACGAGTTCTGCGGCCTTCATGTTGGAGATTATGCCAACAATGTTGGATGTTGTCAATGACTCCAACGTTCATATGCGAACACAAGGGGCCGAATGTGTAAGGTAACCGGCGCCGAAGCGCGCCATCAATCAAATGTAAGATTTCTCGACAAGTCCACAGCGGGCGACCGCCCCCTGCACCTCCGCAAGAGTCAAATCACCCGAAGCTCCGATGCCGCCGCAGTCCTGCCATCAATCCCAGCAGCCCGATGCCGAACAGGAGCCGGGTAGAAGGTTCAGGAACGGCGACTACGGGTGTTCCGCTGTAGGTCGCTCCGCTTGCCGAAGTAAAGGTGACACCAGGAGGAGCAAGGACGGTGATGCTGGGGTCCACGAATGCGGAGTCACCTGCCGAATTACCGGGAATTGAACCTGTGAGAGCATCGACCTGCGCAAAAAAGTTCAAATAGGGAACTTGATTCGAATATGGATCCTGGGACATCGCAACTGCAACGGATAATATCTTTGAACTGCTGCCGGCTTTATTGTAGGAAAATAATGTATACGCCCCCCCGTAGGCATCGCCATACGGAGTCGCGCTCAGAAGCGCAAATATGCCTGCGTTGTTTCCTTTGGATTCGCTTCCACTCAGAATCCAGTTAATGGCGAGATCAAGAGTAATCAAGGTAGGGGTAGTGGGTAAGTTCTTGAATATCAATGTATCAGATATGTATGCCCCGCCATTTGCAATTGTTCCATCGCAATTAGATTTTGAGCAGGGAGAATTTGCTTCGGCATAAGCACTTAACGAATTGCCTGTAGTATCGGCAGTGGCACCAGCTGCTCCCACCTGGTTTGAAATCGTTCCTGTACTGATTTGCTGTTTTCCCTGTTTGTCAAAACTCCCATAAACCCCCTTCGGAAATCCGTTGCTGCCCATTATGCTACCTTCTGATACCCCACCAGCCGCAGTATAATAGTCGATGGTCGCAAAGGCCTCCTGCTCCGAAGCGAGAAGGATACTCAGTCCTGACAGAATAAGGACCATGGAATATCTGATGTATTTCATGTCATCTCCTTTTCGAAGGCTACCTTGGTTGCCGGGGATCAATCTTGGCCCCCGGCTATCCCACTACTCAGAAAACCGAGACGATTACTTTTGCAGCCGCGGAAATTGTCGACTGGTTCGCTGCAGCCCAATTCAAGATCTCACCCGGGACGGTGTACTGTGGATCGTAGAAATTGACAACAGCCACCGAAAACACCTCACACATCTTCCCGGAGGGAACGGTGGCAGACCAAGGGTTCTCGTTGGTCTGCCCGCCTTCGACACCGAAGGGCCCGGCCGGGAAGGTATCGAGCAAATTACCGAAAGTGTCATACAGACAAACCACCGTAGCCCCATGGAAGCCTGTCAATGGCCCCCAGATACTGGTATCCCAAACTTTTGTGTTCGCGGTCAAGTTTCCGGCTTGGTCGATTGTGACCGTAGTATCCATGAAACCATTGCCGGTCTTTCCTATTTGAGTTTGGCCGCTGTCTGCGGTCAAGGGCCATATGGCTGCAGAGCAGAGCGCCAATTCCACTGCGTTGGATGTGAGGCCATTGCTATTTGTAACGCTCACGGAAGCGGTCGTGCCAGGCGTTACCTGATAGACTGAGTGTCCTTTAACCGGAACGGGAAAACTGATCTGCGTGTCGCTCCAATGTTGGATAGTAAACGGGGCCACATCCCCTGGTTGTCCCCAGTTCACTTCGTTGTTGGAAAAAAGCACGTAACCGATCCCCTGTTGGGGTCCGAAATTTTGCCCGTTAAGAACAATGAGGTTTCCCGGACTTGCCTTCGCTGGATTTATGGAGTCAATGACCGGGGCCTGCGGGGCTACGGAGACAGGGGCACCAGAAACTATTTTCCAGAGTTGGTCGTCGTACCCGCTCTGCTTCTGTGGCCAGGAAACCAGACCCGCCCCAGGCGCCGTGGACATCCCCGCAACGCTGATGACATTCCCGTTCAGTTTGGTCTTGATGAAAAAGTACCCCGAACCCAAAGGATCTGGAACAAATTGCCAGAGTTGGTCGTCGTACCCGCTCTGCTTCTGCGGCCAGGAAACCAGACCCGCCCCAGACGCCGTGGACATCCCCGCAATGCTGATCGCGTTCCCGTCAAGCAAGGTTTCGATGAAAAAGTAGCCGGAACCCGCAGGATCCGGGGTATACCCCCAGAGTTGGTCATTATTCCCGGTCGCTTTCTGTGGCCAGGAAAGCAAAGCCGTCCCAGGCGCCGTGGACATCCCCGCAATGCTGATCGCGTCCCCGCTGAGTTTGTTCATGAGAAAGAAATAACTGGCCATGGTAACTCTCCTTTTTAACTCAAGTTTCGAAGTTCAAAACACCACGCAGATTCGAAATTGAAGTGCAATTTTTCAAGGTGTGAACTCGTCTTTTATGTGTAGGGATTCTATGTCTTTGACAGGATGGACAACAATTAGACGAAAGGTGGGTCTTGGGGGGCAAGTTTTACGGGATGAGATCATTTTTCCGGACAGCAAGAGAGCGTCCTGGAGATCCATGGGCAAAGAGAGCGTTTCAGGCTATGAATCGGAAAGGATTCTTGAGATCAGTTCGCTCCGGCGACGGACCTTGACCTTCTCGAAAATATTTCGCAGGTGCTCCTTGACGGTTTGTTCCGACACCGACAAGGCCACGGCAATTTCCCGATTCGATGCGCCCCGGATGACTTTCAGAACGATTTCAGCCTGACGATCGGTAAAATCCCACCGGCACAGCCGCTGGAATAATGTCTCCGTAAAGGGCAGGGGCTCGAAAAGAAGAATACGCTCCGATCCCTGATTGCTGCTTGTCGTCTGAATTCGGTAACGGCCTTTGGGTGATTCGAGGATTGAGGCCCCCGACTCTGTAAAACGATTGGGGATAACACGGTCCAGGTGCTCGAGGGAAATTTTTCGAGCGGCCTCGTTCATCGTGACCCCTCCGTCCACCAGCATTCTCACAACGCCGGTTTCGGAAGAAAACCCTCCGGCATTGAGTCGCTCAAGCAGTTGGAGACAGTTGATCGCCCGGGCCATGTGCGGCACCAGATAGTTGAGGATCTGAACTTCCCGGTCGGAAAAATCCCGGTCCATTTTTTGGCGGTGAAGACAGAAAGCGCCCACGTGATCGCCCTGGGCTCCCATGATCACGCCGAGTTCGTAAAAACAGGGGGTCAACGGAAGAAAATCCCGCCCATATTCCGTATCCTGCAGACGGTAGGCGGGAACAAAGTCAGTAATCCGGGCCGACTCGTTTGTATGCCGGATCCACCCGGTCAGGGTGAAAGGATGAACGGCCGCATAGTGGTTTGTGAATTCCGATAATGCCTTTGGAGGGATGGCTACAGAAAAATAGCCATCCGGACGGAACAGACCGGAGGCCTCCATCGCAATAAAGATCGCACTTGAGAAGGGCACCAGTTTTCCGAGTTCTTCGATCACCGCACGGATGATCGTCTCCTGGTCCGGAAGGGTATAAAGTTGATTGATGAGAGTCAGGAGAGACCGGTAATCTTTGGCGGAAATATACGTTCGCATCCTTCAATCTCCGTGAACATCTAGGATCGGGTCAACCCGGCGTAGAGCAGGGGCAGTTTCTCTGGAAGGCGGGCCACGTGGTCCACCACCAGGTAGTTGCGCGCCCCGAAAATCGTTGAAACATATTGATCGGCACGGGGATCCAGAGTCAGGCAATAGACTTGTACGCCCTCCCGAACCGCATCTTCCACCGCCTTGCGGGTATCGTAACGCAAATATTTACGGTCTCGCACATCCACATCGGCGGGCTCTCCATCGGTCAGCAGTATCAGCAACTTGCGCCCTTTCTTTTGCCACTCCAGATGCGTCGTGGCATGCCGGATGGCGGCTCCCATGCGCGTCGATAACTGACCCTGCATCCCCGCCAGACGAGCCTTGGCCAACTGGTCATAGGGTTGGTCGAAATTCTTGAAACAGTAATAACTGACATTGTGTCGACTGTCCGAGCAAAAACCATGGATGGCAAAGGGGTCCCCCACCTTGCCGATGGCATCGGCCAACAACACGCAGGCTTGTTGGGTCAAGTGCAATATGCTGTGGTTCTGACCGGGAACCTTTTCGTTGGTGGAACGGGACAGGTCGAGCAACACCAGTACGGCAATGTCCCGTTCCTGGCGAAGAGTGCGCATCATGATGCGGGTATCGGGGGGAATTCCCATGCGTATATCACAGTACGCCCGAATGGCCGCATTGAGATCCATCTCATCCCCCTCCTCCAACTTGCGCAAACGCTGGTTTTCTGCAGGTTGAAGCGCATCCAGCACGAAGCGCATGCGCGAAATCAGAGGTTTGTGCTCGGCAATGATATCGTCCACCCATTGGGAATCCCCGCTTTTGGGTAACTTTTCCAGGATACGGACCCAGGAAGGGCGCTCGATTTGCCCTTTATAGTCCCATTCCGGGTAACGGTACACGCCCAGAGCATCGGTATCCTTGTCCTCGACGGAAACCCCAATATCCAGTTTGAAATTGAAAAGTGCTGCAAGCAGGGAAAACTGTTTGGCTGATGGGTTATCGGACTCATCCACCACCTTAAAATTGAGTCCAAAAAATTTGAAACGACGATTCCTGACCACTTTCCTTGATACGGGCCCAGCGGTCCCGTTTCCCTCGGAATGCGCAGCCCAACACTGTCGGTTATCGTCCCGATACGTCAGAAGAACCTGGTCGCTCTGAATCCTGACGGGAATTTTTTTGGTCCGAAAAGACTGTGCCAACGCACGGCCCACCCGAACAGAAAAATCTTCCTGATCGAGGGGCATCGAACCAAACAGGCTCTTTCCTTGCCGGATCCACTCATCCTCGTCTTCATAGGTGGAATCCAGCAAGGCGCGGGCCAGGCGTTCCAGATAATGACCCGCCGAATTCCGCGCGGCCGGGGTGATGGTATGCAATCCCTGCCACAGCCGCAACAATCCCGGCCAAGTGCGCAGAGCCAGTGCTTCGACGCGGGCATCTTCCACCGTTTCCACCACGCGTCGGGTCCAGGCATCCAGTCCGCTCTGCACCAGGGGAAGGCCATATTTCAGGTGACAGAGGGCATGGGCCAAGGCCGCACGATAAACTTCACCGCCGGGCACTGCCCCCTGCGACTCGAAGGTTTCCGGCAGGTAAAGAACCCCCTCATGCCAATGGGGACGTCGCCCCTCCCGTTCGCTCCAGGCATGGCCCGTGGAGGCCAAACGCACCTCGGCATCCCAAAAGGAGCGCCCGTAAAAGTAAAGACGGCGACGCACCGTCCCAAAAGAAACCCCTTTGAGTGGTCGCAAGTGATCCTGATCGAGCCGGCCCGAACCAAAATGGCGGATAAAAAAATCGGCCCAAGTGGACTTTTCAGGCACCGGAAAATCGCTCATGGTTTGACTCGAGGAAAAGAAGCGGTTTCCAGCGCCTGCAAGTGTTTCTGGTTCAGGCGCACACACTGTTGCCAAGTGTCCCGCTGGGGGTTGGTGGGGTCCTGCTCCAGAGAACAGGCACAGGTACAGGCGGCTGCCTGATAACACGCCGCCAGATGATCGCCACGACATTGGGCCTGCAAGGGCGCGCAGCGAGGCTGACAATGATGGGATATCACCTGGAGCCGCGCCTGGTCTGCCTCCATTTTCTGGAAATCCACCGTCTTTTGGGTCCAGGCTCCCCACCCCATGAGTGCGCAGCCACTCAGAAACAAAAAACCAGCGCCACTGCGCAACAATATCAAGCGCAATCCGGAACGTTGCCGGGTTGTTTCGGGCACGGAGGAACGGGTGGAAAAAGTCAACAGCCCAACCGTCCCGTCCTTGAAATGCAAACGGTCACAAGCATCGATACATTCTCCGCAATCAATGCAAATATCATGTTTTTGAATACGGTTGGGTTCGATCCGGGTCGGGCAAACGGTGGCACAATAATGGCATTTCTCGCAATCCGCCCCCCGTGCCCCGTCATGCTCGACATGAAGAGCCGCCCGGGTCTGGAACAGGCGCTGTCCCATGCGATAGAAGCAGGCATAGTCGCAAAGAAAATAACGGACCACCGAGAGATCGATGAATACAAAAAAAACGACAAATGTCAGCATGATGGCAAAATTGGCCTGACGGGTCGTGGTTCCCCACAGAAACCCCCAGACGTCCTGCGCCGGGTAATACAACTTGAGCACGACCAAACCGAGAAGGAAGGAGGCTGCCAGCAAGGTGGCCCCCAATTTGAACCAGTTCAACCAGCGATTTTTGGCCGGTGCCACCACCAGTCCCTGACCGTCCACCCGCACATCGGCGCGTTTCCCCAACCATTTGAAGGTCAGGGCATCAGCCCATTCGGTGAGAAGATTCTGCGGACAGGCCCAGCCACACCACAGAGAACCGATGGTAACGTAGGTCAGCAGGGGCGCACTGAGAATCACCAGCACCATCCCGCTCAAGAACCGGTAATTGTCCCACCAGACCGGGCGCCCGAAAAACACAAAACTGGCCGAAGCCAGATCGATCCTGAACACGCCCAGGAGGGGAATCGCACATAGAAAAATCAGAACCCCCCATTGCACGACCCGGCGTTTGACATGGTAGGGCTTCACTTCTGGGCCTCCCGAACTTTACTCCCCTCTGACATTCTTTCCTCCGCTCCCCTTCATGACACTTGCATTACAACCGTGGTTCGGTCATTCTATAGTATTATGGCGACTAGACACGGAGCCCTCATGTTCAGTTCCTTCAATGTTCTCTTTGCGGTTTTCGCCATCCTGGCGCTGAACCTGACGGTTTTTGCGCTTGCCGTGCAGATGGACTTGTTGACCATCGATTCCAACCTCGCCAAAGTGATTTCCTGGGCCTGTGCCGTGGGTATGTGGCATATGGCCTGGCGTTTTCGGCACCCCCGTCACTGAGAGATCTCCCATGAATTCGCCACGTCAATACCCAGAACACGAACACCTCGATGCGGGGCTGACGCATATCCAGCAAGCCCTTGATCAGGGACACCTGACGGGCGGAGCAGCCAGGGGATTATTGTATGGTTTGACGGAAACCCTGGGAGTCCTGCTGGGCGACCCCGCTTTGCCCGATCAGTTGCGCGATGGTTATCAGGGCCTGATGGACAATGCCAGAGCCTTGCAACAACGCCTGAATGAACACTGATCAAGCACGCTGAACCGAAGTGACCGGAACATGCCCCGTGGCCACATGTTGACGCGCCGAGTCGCAATGAGCCGCCTGATCATCAAAGAATATGTCTGCGCCGAAGGCCTTCAGCACCGGGCCTTTTTCCACCCCACCCAGAAACACGGCTTCGTCGATACGCACGCCCCAGGCACGTAGGGTATGAATCACGCGCTTATGGGTCGGCGCATTGCGTGCCGTCACCAGAGCGGTACGAATGGGGCTATCCTGCGGGTTGGTGTTCCGTTGAATGCGATGCAGTGCCTCCAGAAAGGGTCGGAAAGGGCCACTGGCCAAAGGCGTGTTGGCCTTGGACCGTTCATGCTCGATGAACGCTTCCAGCCCGCGCGTCTTGTAGATCAATTCCGCCTCATCAGAAAACACCACGGCATCCCCATCGAAAGCAATCCGTAACTGCGGGGAGGGATTGTCTCCTACCGTGGAGGGCAGAATGGTTGCAGCGGCAATTCCGGCTCCCAATGCCAGGCGCACATCCCCCGCATCTGCTGACAAAAACAGATGGACACCCAGAGCTTCGGCATACTTCCAGGGGGTTTCCCCCCGCGAAAAAACCGCCCGGGTGATGTTCAACCCGTGATGTTCAATGGCATTAAAGATGCGCAATCCCGTATCGGCACTGTTCCGGGACAGCAGAATGACCTCCACACTGGATTCTTCGTGCTGATTCTTGAGAGCCAGCAATTTTTTCACCAGTCCGAAGGCCACCCCTTCGCCCAGGGGTTCGTTTTCATGGGCGATCTGATAACTGCTGTATTCCTCTACCCCGCGCGTTTCAAACAGGGCGTGACTTTCTCCCAGTTCAAACAATGCCCGTGATGATATCCCCACCCTCAATTTTCCCGCCAAATCCACAGCCATCATGGTCTCCCTGAATGAAAGAACGGATCCGCACAAACTTTCCCCCGACAAATCAGCATCAGTTGCTCTGCCTGCCCCTCGAGTTCTGCCCACCCATTGCCCGGCAGATCACGGGGGGTAAAGGCAATGACCAGCCCGTCTGTAAAACGGGAAGGCGGACTGACAATGGCCGGTCGATCAAAATGCCGGCTATCGATGAGCGCCACCACCGACAATCCCACGGAGGACCAGTTCAAAGTATAAATGGGATAAGGGCCCGCCAGCGCTTCGATTTGGTTTGCCATGCGCGCATAGTTGTCCCCGCGCACACGCTGTTGATAGACGGGGTACCCCACCGCCGAGACGCCGAGTCCCAGCAGGACCAGTCCCACCACCCAGCGTTCCGGACGCAGAATTCCATTTTGAAACAAGGCAGGTTCGTGGATCAGATAATAGGTTGCCACCAATACCACCAGACCATATTCGGGCAAAACGTAGCGTGGGGAACTGTGTGGCGCAATCCAGTAGGGGAAAAAATTGAGCAGTGCCATGCCGGCCAATATTTTGACCGGGAGGGGCCAGGAAATACCCCGACTGTGCTGGGAGATCATCCCCCGGAGCACCCACAGGGAAGAAGGCAGGAGCCCCACCAGAATGGAAAGAGGGAATTCGCCCAATTTCAGGAGCCAGGGCTCCAACGCATCGGGGGACAACAGTTTATCGCTCACATCGGCCAATTGCCCGGTCACTTGCAGGGGATCCTGGTGCCCCACGGTACCCAGCCAGAGCCCCATGGGCAGCAAGCCCAGGACGTAGATACCCATCGCCCGAGGGGAGCACAGAAACGCCCGAGGGGAGCGCTGACTCAGCAGCACCAGCCAGATGCCACCAAAATAAGCGTAGGCCGTCACCACCTTGGTCAGATAGGAGGCAAAAATCACCCATAACGACAGTAAAAGCCAGAGCAGGCTGCGCCGCTGAACCGCACTCCATAACAAAAAAGCCGACAGCACCATGAAGAATGCAAAAAGTGGGTCCGCATAGGCCAGCCAACCCCGGTAAAACAGCACATCGGCGGTCATCAGATAAAGCAGCCCGGCCAATTTTCCTGCGCCCGTTCCCGGCCAAAGGCTACGCGCCCACCAGCCCAGTATGAGCGCAGTACCCAGGGTTGCCCCCAGGGTCACCAGGCGCGCTGCCAGCAACACCTGAGACCAGCCCACCAGACGTGCCACGGGAATCATCACCCAGTTATACAAAGGGGGACGACCGCCTACGCTCCCCAGCGCCACCACACTGCGAAAGATCTGGCGCTGCCACATTTCCATGGACATGATGGTGTAATTGGCCTCCTCACCCACATAGGCATGAAACAGAGAAAACCCGTAGGTGGCCAGTACCAGCCCCAGAATTCCCCAGTAATATCGGTTTAGCAACGACATTCATTCTCCCAGATAGGCCGCCCGCAACGCGGGGCTGGCCAGACATACCGCCGCACGGTCGGAAAACACCACGCGCCCCGACTCCAGAATCAGGGCACGATCACACAGTTCCAGGGCTCGCCGGGCATTCTGTTCCACCAACAGCAAGGTCGTTCCGGCCTGCACCATTTCCGCGATGACCCCGAAAACCTCATCCACTCGTTGAGGAGCCAGCCCCATGCTGGGTTCGTCCAGCATCAGGAGACGGGGCCGAGTCAATAGGGCACGCCCCAGGGCCAGCAACTGCTGCTCCCCACCGGAGAGCGTGCCCGCAGCCTGGGTCCGTCGCTCGTATAGACGAGGGAAACGGACGTAGACCTTCTCCATCGCCGCCGGATCGGAACGGCCCATCTGTCCCATTTGCAGGTTTTCCGCGATGGACAAACGGGGAAAAACGCCCCGCCCTTCAGGCACCAGAATCAGGCCAGCGCGCGCCCGTTTCCAGGCCGGTTGATGGGTCCAGTCCATGCCGTCATATCTCAGGCTCCCCTGTGCGAAGGGCACCACTCCGGCCAGAGCCTTCAGGGTACTGCTCTTGCCCGCACCATTGGCGCCGATCAAAGCCACCTTTTCCCCCTCTTCGAGTTGCAGGGAAAAATCACAGAGGGCCTCGATGCCCCCGTAGTGCACTGCCAAATGGCTTACTTCCAGAAGAGGTTCAGCCATGGGAGGGGTGCCCCAGGTAGGCTTCGATGACTTGTGGGTTGGCCTGAATTTCAGCAGGCGTTCCCTCGGCCAAACCTTGCCCATAATTCAGAACGGTGATGCGTTCACACAATTGCGCGATCCAGCGTACATCATGTTCGATCACCAGCAGGGCAATCCCCGCAGCGCGAATGCGCAAGATCAACTCGGCCATGTGCCCCCGTTCCGTTCCATTCATACCGGCCACCGGTTCATCCAGCGCCAACAGACGAGGGCCCGTGGCCAGGGCGCGAGCAATTTCCAGACGGCGTTGCGCCCCATAGGACAGGGTACCGGCCACCCGTTGCGCCATTTCCTGCAACCCCACCCATTTCAACAGTTCCTGAGCCCCTTCCCGAATCTCCCGCTCTTCCCGCCGCACGGCCGAACTGTTGAGCCAGGCCCCCAGCAATCCACAGCGCGTCCGTCCATGAAACCCCACCATGACGTTTTCCAGGGCACTCATCTGAGGGAATACCCGAATGTTCTGGAAAGTTCGTACCAGGCCCGCTCGAGCAATCCGATGGGGTTGACCTGCGGGCAAAGGCTGACCGGCAAAAGTCAACGTCCCCTCATCGGGTCTGTAAACCCCGGTCAACACATTAAAAAAAGTGGTTTTTCCGGCACCATTCGGGCCGATCAAGCCCACGATGCTGGCTGGCTCCACCGTCAGGGAAACATTGTGCAAAGCCTGAACCCCACCAAAACATTTGCTGATGCCCTTGGCTTCCAGCAAATTCATGACGTATGCCATTCCCGTGCCCGTGCCCGGGACGGCAACAACCCTTCAGGTCGCCAGCGCATCAGGACAACCAGAGTGACCCCAAAGAGGAGCAGGCGCAGGGTGGATGGATCGATCAGGACGCGATGAAACCAATGCTGTTGCCAACCCCCCAGGGGTCGCAACACCTCGGGCAGAAAAGCGAGCAGAAGAGCGCCTGCCACCACACCGCGCAGGTTACCCATCCCGCCCAGTACCACCATGCACAAAATCATGACGGATTCCTGCAAGGTAAAACTCTCCGGGCTGACAAAACCCTGAAACCCCGCGAACAGGCCACCGGATACGCCGCCAAAGGCAGCCCCCAAAGCATAGGCCAGCAATTTGAGACGGCGCGTATCCAGCCCCATGCTGGCCGCCGCAATCTCGTCTTCGCGAATGGCCATCCAGGCCCGCCCGATCCGGGAATATTCCAACCGTCGGGAAAGGAAAAGTGCCAGCAGGACAAACAGGAGGAACAGGTAATAGGTCCCCACCAAGGCAGGCAACGGGATACCCCACAGCCGATGAGGACGGGCAAAGGACCAGGTTCCCAGATGAAGGGCGTCGATCATCGTAATCCCCTGAGGGCCATTGGTGATATTGATCGGTGCGGTCAGATTGTTGAGAAAGACCCGGATGATCTCGCCAAACCCCATGGTCACGATGGCCAGATAATCTCCCCGCAGACCCAGGGTCGGCCAACCCAGGGCCACGCCAAAACTGGCGGCCACCAGAATACCCGTGGGCAGAATGGCCCAAAGCGGCCAATGCACCCCGAATTGGGGCGACGCCAACAGGGCATAGGCATAAGCCCCCACCCCAAAGAAGGCGATGAACCCCAGGTCCAGCAACCCGGCATAGCCCACCACGATGTTCAGACCAATGGCCAGTAAAACGGACAGCAGAGCGAAATCCAGGATGCGCACCCACCCCCGCCCCAATAGTCCTTCAATCACCCAGGGCAGGATCAGGGTGCCCAGGAGCATCCACGGAAATTTGAAACGCGGAGGGCAGGCAATCATACCTTTTCCGGGGCATGGCGCCCCAACAAACCGGAGGGGTGAAACAGCAGAACCAGAATCAGGGTAGCAAAGGAAAAAACATCCTTGTAGTTGCTGCCAAACAAGTTTCCCGTCCAATCCCCCAGATATCCGGCCCCCAAGGCTTCCAGCAAACCCAGCAGAATCCCGCCCAGCACCGCACCGGACAAATTGCCAATCCCTCCCAGCACGGCGGCCGTAAACGCCTTGAGCCCCAGCATGAACCCCATGGTGTAGTGGGCCACCTGATAGTAAGCCCCCACCATCAATCCGGCAATGGCCGCAAGCGCGGCACCAATCACAAAGGCCAGGGTAATGACCCGTTCCGTATCCACCCCCAGCAACTGGGCCGCCACGGGGTTTTGCGCCGTTGCTCGCATGGCGCGCCCGAGCGCCGAACGCTGGATGAGCCAAAGCAGACCGCCCAACAGACTGAGGCTTCCCAGCACGATCACCCCCTGAAGAGGGCTGATGACCACGCCTCCCAAGGTCAGAGAATGGGTCAGCCCCAAATCCGGGAAAGAGCGATAGCCTCGCCCCCAGATCAAGGCCGAACCCTGCTCCAGCACCATCGACATCCCGATGGCCGTGATCAGGGGAGCCAGTTTGGGGGCATGGCGCAGGGGACGATAAGCCAACCGTTCCAAGGCTACCCCCACCAGAACACAGACCCCCATGGCCCCCACCAGGCCGCCCGCCAGGGCCACGGGAAGGGGGGCCCCCCAGTCCTGCAGGGCACGTACCAGGGAAAGGGAAACCAGGGCACCGATCATGACCAGATCCCCATGGGCAAAGTTGATCAGTTCAAGGATCCCGTACACCAGGGTGTACCCCAAGGCAACCAGGGCATAGATGCACCCCAGGGTCAAACCATTGAGCACTTGTTGCAGGAATGTCACCATGTGAGGAAAAAACGTCCTGACCTCACAACCAGTCCTGCCCGTTGATGAATCCTTCGAGTAGCGCGGCTTCAGGCGACCCTGCTTCGGGATGCCAGTCGTAACGCCAGCGCACGATCGGAGGCAGGGACATCAGGATCGACTCGGTACGCCCCCCGGACTGAAGACCAAACAGCGTCCCCCGATCATAGACCAGATTGAATTCCACATAACGGCCCCGCCGATAGGCCTGAAAATCTCTTTCCCGTTCGCCGTAGGGCAGGGAGCGGCGACGTTCGACAATGGGCAGATAGGCCGCCAGAAAATGATCACCCACACTGCGCCAGAGAGCCTCGGCCTGGGGCAGCGGCAACTCGTTGAAGTCATCAAAGAAAATACCGCCCACGCCGCGCGGTTCTTGCCGATGTTTGAGAAAGAAATACTCGTCACACCAACGTTTGAAGCGGGGATAGTAATCCGCTCCGAAGGGGGCCAGAGCAGCCTGACAGGTTTGATGAAAATGGCGGGCATCTTCCTCGAAACCGTAATAAGGCGTGAGGTCCATGCCTCCCCCGAACCACCAAACCGGTGCCGCATCCTCGGCAAAGGCCGCAAAGAAGCGGATGTTCATATGGACGGTGGGAACATAAGGATTGCGGGGGTGCAGTACCAGAGAGACCCCCATGGCCTCGAAGCGGCGTCCGGCCAACTCGGGACGATGGGCGCTGGCCGAGGGGGGCAAACCGGGGCCCATGACATGGGAGAAGTTCACCCCCCCGCGCTCGAAAAGAGCGCCTTCTTCCACAAGCGCACTGAGTCCCCCCCCGCCCTCCGGACGGGTCCAGGCATCCCGCCGGAAGGCATGGCCATCGGCTTTTTCCAGGGCCGTGACGATACGTTCCTGCAGGTCCATTAGATAGGCTTTCAAACGTACGGGATCGAAAGAAGAATGGGGGAGGGTCTGTTCTGCCATAATGTCATCCATGAGTGAAGAAAAACGCCCCCATCTGGTGCTGGTGGACGGGTCATCGTACCTTTACCGCGCCTTTCATGCCTTGCCCGACCTGCGCAACCGCCAGGGAGAACCCACCGGCGCGTTATACGGCGTACTGAACATGCTGGCCCGACTGAAGGAGGATTATAAGCCGGATCATGTGGCCTGCGTGTTCGACGCTCCCGGCCCCACCTTCCGCCATCAGGCCTTTCCGGACTACAAGGCACAGCGCCCCGCCATGCCAACCGACCTGGTTAGCCAAATCGCTCCCCTGCATCAGGCCATCCGCGCCCTGGGTTGGCCTCTCCTTCAGGAATCCGGGGTGGAAGCGGACGATGTCATTGCCACCCTCACCCACCAGGCCCGAGTATTGGGCTGGGAGGTGACCATTTCCAGCGGCGACAAAGATTTGATTCAGTTACTGGCGGAGGGGGTTGCCCTGATCAATACCCTCTCCAACGAACGTCTGGATGTAGCCCGGGCCACTGAAAAGTATGGGGTGACCCCTGCCCAATTCGTGGATTACCTGACCTTGGTGGGCGATACGGCGGACAATGTTCCCGGCGTACCCAAAGTCGGTCCCAAAACCGCCGCCAAATGGATCCAGCAGTTCGGCACACTGGAGGACCTGATGGCCCACGCCGAGGAAATCGGTGGCGTTGTGGGCAATCATCTGCGTCAAAGCCTCGACTGGTTGCCCCAGGCCCGCTTTCTGATCACCCTCAAGTCCGCAGTCCCACTCTCCGAATCCCCGGAAACCCTGGTGTGGCAAACGCCCGATGAGACCGCACTGGCGGTTCTGGCAGAGCGCTATGACCTCAAACGCTGGAAAAACCCTGCCCCCCGGATCAGGACCGACACCCTTGCCCCGCTTCCCCCACCTGCGCCCGTCCTGGAACCACGTCCTGAAGTGCATTACGAAACCCTGCTGACTTCCGCGCAACTGGAGCATTGGCTGAACCAACTGGAATGCGCCGAACTGACTGCCTTCGATACGGAAACCACCGGACTCGATCCGCTACAGGACACTTTAGTGGGCCTCTCTTTCTGTTGCGACGGCCTCCATGCTGCTTATTTGCCCCTGGCCCACCAGACTTTGGATGCCTCTCCCCAACTTCCTTTCGAAGAAACCCTCCAGCGTCTGCGCCCCTGGCTTGAAAACCCGGCGGCGGCCAAGGTGGGACAACACCTCAAATACGACACCCACATTCTGGCCAATCATGGCATTGCCCTGCGCGGCATCCGCCACGACACCCTGCTTCAGTCCTATCTGCTCGAGGCCCACCAACCCCATGGCCTGGAAAGTCTGGCACGCCGCCACCTGGGCCGGGAGACCCTGTCTTATGAGACGGTGACCGGCAAGGGGGCCAATGCCATCGGCTTCGCACAGGTCGCGCTGGATCAGGCCACGATCTATGCTGCAGAAGATGCGGAAGTCACTCTGGCGGTGCACAAGGTTCTGTATCCTCAACTCTGTGCCGAACCCCGTCTCCTCGAGTTGTATGAAACACTGGAACTGCCGGTACAGCAAGTCCTGTGGCGCATGGAGCGGTATGGAGTGCTGCTGGACGCGGCTGTTTTGATTGAGCAGAGTGCCGAGTTATCCGGGCAACTCATTGCGCTCGAAAATCAGGCCCATCTCCTGGCAGGACAACCCTTCAATCTCAACTCCTCCAAACAGGTTCAAACCCTGCTGTTCGAGACTCTTGGATTGCCTGTGCTCAAGAAAACTCCCGGAGGGCAGCCTTCCTCTGATGAAAGTGTGCTGGAGCAACTGGCGCTCGATTTTCCCCTCCCCAAGTTGCTGCTGGACTATCGAACCCTGGCCAAACTCAAGTCCACCTACACCGATGCTCTGCCCAAACGGATCAACCCCCGAACGGGGCGAGTGCATACCCATTTTGCCCAAGCGGTAGCGGTGACCGGACGCCTCTCCAGCAGTGATCCCAATTTGCAAAACATCCCCATTCGCACAGCCGCCGGACGACGCATCCGGGCCGCTTTCATTGCCCCCCCCGGGCATGTACTCATGGCGGCGGATTATTCCCAGATCGAATTGCGCCTCATGGCCCATCTGTCCGAGGATTCCGGACTGCTGAATGCCTTTGCCCAAGGACTGGACGTGCATCGATCCACCGCCGCCGAACTCTTTGCCGTGGCGGTGGATCAAGTCAGCGCAGATCAGCGCCGCGCCGCCAAAGCCATTAACTTTGGGCTGATCTACGGGATGTCAGCCTTCGGTCTGGCCCGGCAGCTCAACCTCACCCGCTCCGCCGCCCAACATTACATGGAACGCTATTTTCAACGCTATCCTGGGGTGGCCCGGTACATGGAGAAAACTCGTGAGCAGGCACGGGAAAAAGGGTACGTGGAAACCCTTTTCGGACGCCGCTTGTTCTTGCCCGAACTCAAAAACTCGGGAGCCGGACGGCGTCAAGCCGCCGAACGAGCCGCCATCAACGCCCCTCTTCAGGGGACCGCTGCCGATCTGATCAAGCGCGCCATGCTGGCAGTACAGAACTGGCTGGATGAAACCCGGAGCCAGAGCCGTCTGATCCTACAGGTTCACGACGAATTGATTCTGGAAGTCCCTGAGGATGAAGTTTCCCTGCTGCGGATCCACCTCACCCGCCTCATGGAGGGGGTCGCCTCCCTGCGGGTGCCTTTGAGCGTAGAGGTGGGGACAGGAAAGAACTGGGATGAAGCCCACTAAAACCATGGCAGGGGTATAATGGCGGCTTTCCCATCCCCATTGAACCCGTGCAATGCAGATCGGACCTTACCGGCTCAAAAATTCCCTCGTGGTCGCCCCCATGGCAGGCGTAACCGACCGTCCTTTCCGCCAATTGTGCAAACGAATGGGAGCCGGTCTGGCCGTGTCAGAAATGGTTTCTTCCAACTCCCTGCTCTGGGGTTCGGAAAAAACCCGCCGCCGGGCCAACCACGAGGGGGAAGTAGAGCCTCGCACCGTACAGATTGCCGGTGCCGACCCGCGCATGATGGCGGAGGCCGCACGCTACAATGTGGACCAGGGAGCTCAGATCATCGACCTCAACATGGGCTGCCCCGCCAAAAAGGTGTGCAATGTCATGGCAGGTTCGGCGCTGCTCCAGGACGAACCTCTGGTGGCACGCATTCTCGAAGCGGTGGTCTGCGCCGTGTCGGTACCGGTCACCCTCAAGATCCGCACGGGTTGGGACCGCGAACATCGGAACGCCCTGAGTGTGGCGCGACTGGCTCAGAATTCCGGAATCCAGTCCCTGGCCATTCATGGCCGGACACGGGCCTGCGGCTACTCCGGAGAGGCTGAATACGATACCATTACCGCCGTAAAAGACGCCGTAACGATCCCCGTCATCGCCAATGGCGACATCACCAGTCCCCAAAAAGCCCAGGCCGTGCTTCATCAAACCGGTGCCGATGGAGTTATGATCGGGCGGGCAGCTCAGGGACGCCCCTGGATCTTCCGGGAAATTCAGCATTACCTCGATACCGGGACCCTGTTACCTCCCCCCGATGTCCTCGAAATTCACCAGATCCTGCTGACCCATCTGGAAGATCTCTATCATTTCTACGGCACCGAACTGGGCATGCGCGTGGCACGCAAGCATATCAGTTGGTATACCCGAGGACTGGCGAATTCCGCCAACTTCCGGCACACCATGAACCGACTCCAGAACGTGGAAGAGCAACGTCGTGCCGTCACTGATTTCTTTGAAGGACACGCCCTTCACAACCCCACCCTGTGTTATGAAGAAAATACAGCGCCCGAGGAACTCGCGGCATGAAGCCTGTAGAAACCGAATTGTCCGCCTGTATCCGGCGCATGGTGGAAATGTACTTCCAGCATCTGGAGGGAGAGCGATGCTCCGCGCTCCATGACCTGGTCATCCACAGCGTCGAAAAACCCCTGCTCGAAGTCGTTCTGGCGCACTGCGCCCAGAACCAGACCCGCGCTGCCGAGTTACTCGGTCTCAACCGCACGACCCTTCGCAAAAAAATGCAACGATATCAACTCCTATGACTCTTCAACGCGCCCTCCTCAGTGTTTCTGACAAAACCGGTCTGATCGAACTGGCTCAGGCTTTACACCGTCTCCACATCGAATTGCTTTCCACGGGCGGAACGGCGCAAGTTCTGCGCGATGCCAAAATTCCCGTACGGGAAGTTTCCAACTTTACCGGCTTTCCGGAAATGCTCGACGGGCGGGTCAAAACCCTGCACCCCAAGATTCATGGGGGTTTGCTGGGCAACCGGGATATTCCCAGCCATCAGGAAGCCATGACCCGTCATGGAATCGACCCCATCGACCTGGTGGTGGTCAATTTGTACCCGTTTCGGGAAACCATCGCCCAACCCGGCGTCACGCTGGAAGAAGCCATCGAGAACATCGACATCGGCGGCCCCGCCATGGTCCGCTCCGCGGCCAAGAACCATGCCCATGTCGCCGTGCTCACGGACCCCGCCGATTACCCCCGCCTGCTCCAGGAACTGGAAAAGAACCGGGGCTCGATCAGTGCCGCCACCCGCTTCGATCTAGCCGTCAAGGCTTTCTCCCATACGGCGGAATATGATGGAGCCATCGCCACCTACCTGTCCGGCTTGAATACCGAGTCCCAGGCCGATGGGTACCCGGAACGACTGCATCTGTCCTTCGTCAAACACCAATCACTGCGTTATGGTGAAAATCCGCACCAGGGAGCCGCGTTCTACCGCGATCCCGCTGCCCCCTCAGGCGTGTTGTCTCATTACCGTCAACTGCAGGGAAAACCCCTGTCTTACAACAATATCGCGGATGCAGATACCGCTTGGGATTGTGTGCGTTTTCTCGATGCTCCCGCCTGCGTCATCGTGAAGCATGCCAACCCCTGCGGCGTAGCCCTGGGCAACCAGGCACTGGATGCCTACCAACGAGCCTACGCCACCGACCCCACTTCGGCTTATGGCGGCATCATCGCCTTCAACCGAACCGTGGACGAAGCCACGGTGGAAGCCCTGCAACGTCAGTTCGTGGAAGTGCTGATTGCCCCCGAGTTTACCTCTGCCGCTCTGGAACGCCTCTCTCAAAAAGCCAATGTACGCGTCCTGCAACTGCCCGATGACAAAGGATTGAACCGGTGGGACATGAAACGCGTAGGAGGAGGACTGCTGGTTCAAACCTCTGACTCCGGCGGGTTGAACGAAGACGCACTCAAGGTGGTTACGCAGGCCGCCCCCACCGAGGAACAATGGACCGATCTGCGTCTGGCTTTCCACGTCGCCCATTACGTCAAATCCAATGCCGTGGTGTTCTGTGGACAGGGTCGAACGCTGGGGATTGGCGCAGGGCAGATGAGCCGTGTGGACAGTACCCGCATTGCCCAACGCAAGGCCGAAGATGCGGGACTCTCACTGCAGGGTAGTGTGGCTGCCTCCGATGCTTTCTTTCCTTTTCGGGATGGCCTCGATGTTCTGGCACGCGCCGGAGCCCTTGCCATCATCCAACCCGGTGGCAGTCTGCGCGATGGCGAAGTCATTGCCGCTGCGGACGAGCAAGGAGTCGCCATGGTGCTGACCGGCATTCGTCATTTTCGTCATTGAGCACACTGAATCATGAAGATTTTGGTCATCGGTAGCGGGGGACGGGAACATGCGCTGGCATGGCGACTGGCCCAGTCCCCCCGGGTTTCCCACGTATTTTTATCCCCTGGTAACGATGGTGCCGGACATGAGGAAGGCGTCCACTGCATTCCTGTGCAAGGAGTCGAGGCCTGGCTGGACCTGGCGCGCCGGGAGCAGGTGGCGTTTACCGTGGTGGGTCCTGAAGCCCCCATGGCCGCAGGAATCGTGAATCGGTTCCGGGACGCTGGACAAGCCATTTTTGGCCCCACCCTAGAAGCCGCTCAACTGGAAATATCCAAGGATTATGCCAAACGCTTCATGCACCGGCATGGCATTCCCACCGCGCATTTTTCCACCTTTGAAGATCCGGCACTGGCCCACGCCTATCTCGAGCAGGTGGGAGCACCCATCGTCATCAAAGCCGACGGACTGGCGGCGGGCAAAGGAGTCGTGGTCGCCCAGACTCTGGAAGAAGCCCACCATGCCGTCACTGCCATGCTGGGCGGAGGTTTGGGGGAGGCAGGACGGCGGGTGGTGATTGAAGAATTCTTGACGGGGGAAGAAGCCAGTTTCATCGTCATGGCGGACGGCGAACAAGTGTTGCCTCTGGCCACCAGTCAGGATCACAAGCGTCTGCGCGACAATGATGAAGGCCCCAATACCGGCGGTATGGGCGCCTATTCCCCGGCTCCCGTCATCACCCCCACCCTGCATGGACGCATCATGCGCGAGATCATTCAACCGACGCTGCAAGGCATGATCCAGGAGGGACACCCCTATACGGGCTTTTTATATGCCGGACTGATGATCTCTCCCCAGGGAACCATCAAGGTACTGGAATATAACTGTCGCCTGGGAGACCCAGAAACTCAACCCCTTCTCATGCGTCTCAAAACCGACCTGGTGGATCTGATTGAAACCGCTCTGGAAGGTCGCCTGCAGGATGCCGTGGCCGATTGGGACCGTCGTCCCGCACTTGGCGTGGTGTTGGCTGCCCCAGGTTACCCCGAACATCCGGTGGTGGGTTCTCCCATCACGGGGCTGGATGCGTCCTTGCCGGATACCCATCTCTTTCATGCCGGAACGCGCCGGGAGGGAAAACAGTGGGTGACTCAAGGAGGACGGGTCGTATGTGTCACGGCCCTCGGCGATACCCTGAAAGCCGCCCGCCATCAGGTTTATGAACGAATCCGGCTCCTGCACTTCGACGGCATGCAATACCGACAGGACATCGGCTGGCGCGCGCTGAAACCCCACGGCCCTTCCTAAACCCGAGTAACCCGGCCAGTGATCAAATCAGCCACCGTGGAAGGACGGGCGTTGGCCTGACAACGCCCCCAGATGACCCGTACCCGGGAACCAAATGCTTGGCGGCACGCCCGTGTTGTTTTCAAGGGTTTCCCTCCGCTGCGATTGGCGCTGGTGGAGACGAGCGCCATGTTGAGGCGTCGGCACAACCGGGCCAGAGGCGCATAGTCATCCTGACGCAAGGCAATGCGCGGTCGCAAATCCCCCTCCCCCCCCCGCTTGCGTCCCCGCAACCAGGTTGTCAGGGGCTGCCGGGCGGGCACCAGCCAGGTGTGACCGCCGGGCCACCGGGCCTGCAGACGCGCCTCTTCCTCCGCACTCAAAGGCGCATGGAAACGACGGAGAAGATCGCGGCGGTCCGCAACTACGATCAAACCCTTGTGGACCGGACGGGACTTGAGACGCAACAGGGCGCGCAAGGCAAGGTGATTTTCCGGATCACAACCCAAACCGTAGACGGCCCGGGTGGGGTAGGCGACGAGCCCTCCTTTATCAAGAAAAGTACGCAATCCGCGCGTGCGTGCATCCATGCCAATTCATCGAGTCCCGTACTAATGAATGGAGAACAGGATATACCAAGTGCCCAACTCCTGTTAGAATTCACCCATGACTTCTTTCTTTCGCCTGCTATTTTTGATTGGGCTTGTGGCTCTGGGTGTGCAGAGTTCCTTTGCCGAAGAGCCTTTGCCCCCTCTGGGATCAGACACCCCTTTGCCCCCCACGCTGGACGATTCTTCCGTCGATGCGCCGGAAGCCCCCCCCAAGGAGAGTTCTTCCGGCCCCGTTCAGGCGACTCCTTCAGCGCCTCCGACCCAGAAAAGTCCTTCCCCCCCCCAGAGCGGTTCAGCCGATGCCAATGATACCAATGCTCAGGTCACCATCGTGGAACGGGACAGCGCAACTTTCGAGGAATATCGAATTCGCGGACGTCTGTATAAAATAAAAGTCACCCCCAAAGTCGGCCCTCCCTACTACCTGATCGATGAGGATGGCAGCGGAATCTGGCACCAGCGCGATGTGATTGAAGACTATGTTCAGCCCCCTCAGTGGGTCATTTTTGAATTCTAAGCACGGATCATCGCTTCATGGCTGTCTTTACCACGGTTTCTCCAGAGGAACTTTCACTTTGGCTCGAACACTATCCGGTGGGGACACTGCAGGATCTCGTTCCCATTGCTGCGGGTATTGAAAATACCAATTATTTCGTTCATACCACCACGGGACATTACGTCCTGACGCTTTTCGAAAAACTCCAGGCGCAGGAACTACCCTACTATCTGGGTCTGATGAACCATCTGGCCGTCCAGGGTCTGCCTTGCCCCGCCCCTCTACCAAACCGGAAAGGTCAGTTCCACGCCCTGCTCAAAGACAAACCCACCAGTTTGGTGACGCGTTTGAGCGGACAATCCCGGACCCAACCCACTGTCCATCACTGCGCTGCCTTGGGGCACATGATTGCCCGCATGCACCAGGCTGCGCTCACTTTTGAAGGAACACAGGTCAACCCCAGGGGGCAGCACTGGCGCATCCAGACAGCGCAGGAGATTCGCCCTTTTCTAACGGCCTCTCAGCAGTCTCTGCTGAACCACGCCTTGGCACAGGCGTCCTCTTTCGACCCCTCTCTCCCGCAGGGCCCCATTCACGCTGACCTGTTCCGGGATAATGTCCTGTTCGAAGAAGAGCGTATCAGCGGCCTCATCGATTTCTATTTTGCCGGAACCGATAACTGGGTCTACGATCTGGCCATTGTGGCCAATGACTGGTGCGTGACCCCGCAAGCGTGCCTCGACCCTACCCGGCTCTCTGCCCTGCTGGTCGCCTATCACGAGAAGCGCCCCCTCACTGCGGCGGAAATTAAACACTGGCCCCGAATGCTGGTGACGGCCGCTTTGCGCTTCTGGCTTTCGCGTCTGAACGATCGATTCCAGCCCCGTACCGGTTCGCTCCTCAATCCCCATGACCCCACCTGGTTTGAGCATATCCTCAGCCATCACCTCGAGCAACCCTGCCCATGGCCCCTCTGACCCCTCGCCAGGTGCCGTTGTGGCACGGCGCTTTATGGATTCGTCAAGGGGCCCACACAGTCCTGCACAGCCCCATTGGCTGGATGACCAGTCTGGTCCTGTGGTTTGCCTTCATCCTGGTATGCAGTCTGTTCCCAATGCTGGGTCCTGTCTTTTTTTCTCTGTCGCTCCCCGCCTTGTTTGCCGGTATGATGGCGGGCTGTGCTGCCGTGGAACAAGGACGCTCCCTCAAGATCCCGCATCTGCTCAGTGGTTTCAAAAGCAGTTCCAGACGATTATTCCAGTTGGGCATGGTCAATATCGCGGGCGAAACCCTGCTGACCCTGGTATTGGTCCTATGGGGAGGGCAACAAATGATGGATCTGCAGAATTTGTCCCTGGACGGCGCAGAGAATCTGGAACAATTACGGGTGGCCATGTTCTCTCTGACCCCCCTGTTCATCACCCTTGTTCTTCTTCAACTGGCCCTGCTCATGATGGGCTGGTTTGCCCCGGCGCTCCTGCGTTTTACCGCTTTGTCCACGCTGGAGGCTCTGACCCTCAGTACCCAGGGGTGTCTTGTCAATCTCCCTGCCTTTCTTCTATTCACCCTGATCATGGGAATCCTGCTGGCCATCGCCACTTTTCTCAGTTTTGCCCTCCCCTGGATCAGCGGTTTGATCGGATTTTTCATGGTGGCCCTCATCATCGCCAGCGTCTATGCTTCCTATCGCGATGTTTTCCATGAGGCTCCACTTCCCCCCATTACTCCATGATTCACCCCCGGTCCCCTTTACGTTTCCTCCCCCTTTTCATCTAAACGGGAGTGGGATAAACTGGGACTTTCCACGGAACGGATTCACAAGTGCGGTTCTTTTTGGGAGAAGTCCTATGGTCAGTCTGAGTTCCAAAGCATTGGGGGGACTGATGCTCGTCCTTGCCCTCACCAGCGCAGCTTCCCCTTCCAAACCCACCAAGGTACAGGATTGCCCTGAATGTCCGGAAATGACCTTGATTCCGGCAGGAAGTTTTGTTCTCAGCGGGGGGGGAAGGGTTACTTTTTCCAAACCCTTCATGATGAGCACCACCCTGATCACCCAGGGACAATGGCGCGCACTCATGCGCCGCAATCCCAGCGCCTTTCCTCTCTGTGGCGATAACTGCCCCGTGGACCGCGTCAGTTGGGAAGATGCTCAGGTTTATATTCTGCGCCTCAACGCCAAGACCGGGCGGCATTATCGCTTGCCCTCCGAAAGCGAATGGGGCTATGCCTGTCGGGCCGGTCTTGCCAGTCCCTACTGTGGGGGCGACACTCTCGATCCCATCGCCTGGTATGGAGAGAACAGTGCCAATCACCCTCATCCCGTGGCCACCAAGGCACCCAATGCCTGGGGACTGTATGACATGAGTGGTAATCTATGGGAATGGACGGAAGATTGCTACCAGAGCACCCGTCGGATCAATCAGGATGATCAGCGTAGCGTTCCAGATAACGGTGCAGCCTGGGAAGGCGATGCCGCTGAACAGGATGGAGAATGTCTGTCGCGGGTGGTACGGGGGGGGTCATGGAACAATGATACCCACGATCTCGCCCTGAGCAGACGCACTGCCGATGACCCCACCGTGCGCGTCAATACCATCGGATTCCGTGTGGTTCGGGATCAATGAGGACTGGACCCCGATCCTCTCTGTCCGTCATTTTTCTGTTCAGCGCGGCGCTTCTCGTTCTGGGGGGGCTGGGATTTTTCTTTTGGCACCAACCCGCACCGCCCCAAGGACTGGGGGATCGAACCCAGTGGCTGGCTCAGGGACCTTCTTTGCCTCCCTTCTCCCTGCCCTCCACCCAGGGCACCTTGACCCAGGAGTCCTTATCAGGGCACTGGACATTTCTGCTCTTTGGCTATACCCACTGTCCCGATGTCTGCCCCACCGATCTTGCCCTATTGGCCTCGGTATCCCGATCCTTCAAAAGGAGCGGTCATCCCGCACCCCAGGTCCTGTTTGTTTCCGTTGACCCTCAGCGCGATTCCCTGTCCGTTCTGGGACGGTATATCCCCGCCTTTGACCCCTCTTTCATTGGAGCTCAGGCCACCACGGCCCAACTCAGCCCCTTCACCCAGAGTTTGGGAGTCTATGCCGTCCTTCATAACCAGGAACGGGATGGGCGGGGAAACTATGCGGTGGATCACAGCAGCACGATTTTCCTGTTCAATCCCTCGGGTCGCCTGCAGGCATCCTTTCAGGTGCCTCAGACCCCTGACCAGTTGTTCCACGAAACCCAGGCTATCCTGGAAAATTAAAAAAGTTTGCCAAGAACCCAAGACTTTTGTTACCATCCCAGTGTCATGTCTGATGGATCTTGACGTCGTCCACTTAAAATTTTAACAGGGGAGAGAAATATGGAAATTATGGATAAAGGGTACATGATCATTCCCGTGATCCTGTTCGTTGGAGGTATTCTGGTGTCCTTGTCCCTCGGTGGCATGGGCGTCGACATTCTGGCCAATGATCAAAAGAAAGGTAAATAATCCGGATTTATCCCTGGGTACTTGCTGATCAGAGGGAAATTCTTCAAACACCCGGTGTCTGTTCACCGGGTGCTTTGTTTTTAAGCCTCCCTTTTTACGGACTCTCTTTATACAGGTTGGCGCATGCATTCGCTCTCAGACCTCCGCCGTTTAGTCAAATTTTTCATTGTTTCTGCCACGTCTCTCTTCATTGGAGCCATGCACGGGATGTTGCAGGTGTTTCCCCCCATTCGGGCCTGGCTCGATTCCATTGGGAGCCCCTACGGCGGCCCGGGACATATGATCGACCCCTTGGCCCATGCCCACATGAATTTAGTGGGCGGCGTCGTCACTCTGGCCATGGGCACCACCTATTACTTGCTCCCCCGTTTGAGTGGCAAACGCATCTACTCCCAAAGGCTGGTTCAGCATTCCTTCTGGTGGCTATTTATCGGGGTCTACGGGTTTTATACCACCCAAATGGTCTTTGGCATCTGGGAGGGATATCTGATGCTCCATGACCGCTCGGCCATGACTCATGCACACCATTTCTACGGCCCTATTGTGGCCGTGGCGGGGACCTGCATGGCGGTGGGATTCATGGTCTACTTCTCCAATATCGTCCTGACCTTGATGGGTCCGGTGGAAAGTACCCGCGCCGAGGATTGAGTCTCACCCTCACCCGGGAATGAGAAAGTCCGGCAAGCGCCTAATTGGGAACATGCAGCGGGAAAAACAAAACGCTGTTCTGCGCTTCGTCCGCGCAGTTCAGGCGAACCTGCACCGTACGACGTTCCCCTGGCTCGACCAGAGCGGCCCGCCGGTACACTCCCACCCGCCCATCCTGAATGGCCTGTTTCCAGGGATCAGACTGGGCCGTCCGGATATCCACCAGACAGTGGGAACCGGGTCGATCATGGGCCCCGGTGACCATGACCAGAAACTCATTCATGCCATCCCGGGGGGGACTGGGGCGGGATTCCACGCGTACGGTCCAGTCATTCCAGGTTTGGGAGGTCGTATCCGGCAGGGATGGTTCTGTTTTTCCGCAAGCGGACAGAAAGAACAGCGTACCCCCTCCGAGGATGACCCAAAAGGACTTTTTAACGGGGTTCATCGGTAGTTTTGTTGGATTGAGAACTGGCAGAGTCCCTACCGTTTTGAGAATCGGCTTCCTGCGGCCCAGGATGGGCGACCCCGTACATCCGGACCATGTAGTATACAAAGGTTCCAGCGCCCGCAATATACACCAGCGCCAACAAAAACCCCCAGTCCAGCCAGTGCTTCTGGTGGCCAGGACGAACCCCCCAAAAAGGGAAGGCCAGTCCCACCGCCACCAGCAGAACCACCACGATCACGGCAAAAAACCAGTAAGGCACGGGTTTCTGGGATAAAGGAACACTCTCCAGCAATTCCCAGTCCTCCAGTCCCCGTTTGGCCTTGCGTTCGTCATCGGAGGCATAGCCAAAATGCTCTTTGTCTCGGCGCCCCCATTCGGGTTGGATCTCGCTCAGGGGTGGCTCAGGTTCACGGGTTTGATTCATGGGGTACCTCCCTTGGGGGCTTCTGAGAAATGCTGAATGGCAAACTGGTCTTTCCAGTCCTCCTGCAAGGCATGGGCCTGGATGCGGAAGGAATGCACGCCATGGGACAGGGTTGGCGAGATGGACAAGATCGCGGACAGTCGCCCTGCCGCAGGAATCGTCAGCAGGGTCTGGGATAAATGATACTCTCCCGGTTTCAATCCCTGCACCGATAATTCCACCCTTTCAGGACGGTAACGTTTATTGGCGATTTCGATACGATAATCCAGATCGTTTGCGGCATCTTGCACCTCGGCCCGGTATGCCGCCAGATGGAGAGGTTCCCAGGTCCACAATCCCCAGGCAAAAAAACTTAACCCCAGGGCCATGACGACCGTCATCCAACGGGTGCGCGCGGTCAGGCCGATGGCATTGTTGCGAAAGTGAATCCGTGCTTCCTGCTTGGTTTTACGTTCGCCAAATTCAAAACTCAGCAACCCCGGGTTCCCTTTCTTGGCCTGAAGACGGTTACAGGCATCGATACACTCGCCGCAATTGATACAACTGTCATAGATATCCGTCTTGCGTGGATCGATGTCGATGAAACAGGAGGTCACACAATAGTTACACTTTTCGCAGGCACTGGCGCGACTGGCGTCATAACGCACATGAAGGGTTTCACGGGTCCGAAAACTGTGTTGCCAAACCCGATACACGCAGGCAAAACGGCACCAGAAGTGGCGAATCACAGCAATATCCACCAGAATGATCAATACAAAAACCGCATAAATCCAATGCAGGGAACTGGCCAAGGCGGGATCCGAACGCCAGAGAAGAAAAGCCAGGATCGTGGAAGGGTCATAAA
Organism: Ferrovum myxofaciens; assembly: GCF_000735045.1. Lineage (GTDB taxonomy): Bacteria > Pseudomonadota > Gammaproteobacteria > Burkholderiales > Ferrovaceae > Ferrovum > Ferrovum myxofaciens. The sequence goes on along the minus strand of NZ_JPOQ01000074.1, from coordinate 100,284 downwards.
AATAAAATAGGGGAATCACGCCCAGAAACATGGAGGCCAACAGGAAGGCGAGGCCCAGTAACCCCCAGTTCCACACACGATTTTTGGCTGGAGAGATGACCAGTGCCTGACCATCCAGACTGACTTCGGCCCGCTTCCCCAGCAGTAGGTGGGTCATGTAATTGGCCCATTCGGAAAAAATATTCTGCGGACATACCCACCCACAAAATACGGTGCCAGCCACAGAATAGAGCATCACCAGAAGACTGAGCAGGGTGACCCACAGTCCGGCGATCAGAAAGAAGTCGGCGAACCAGATCTGACGATCCAGCACAACCAAGGCACCGGCGCGCGGGTCAATACGAAATAGTCCCAGAGCAGGGACCAAAATAACCAACAAAAGGGTGACTCCCTGCACTACACGACGGTGCAGATGAAAGCGCGAGACCTGTGCCATTGCCCCATTCATTTAGCCCTGCACCTCCCTAAAATTTACTGAAAACTTTCATTCTTCGCCATTCTGGCCTCCCGGTCAAGGGGGGCTTCCTGCAACAGGTTCAGGCGGGTCTTTTCTGCTTCTGCAAATTCATGGCGCTCCCTTTGAATTTTCCAAAGCGCCCTTTGTACCTCCACATGCCAGGGGAAACGGAGTGCCAGTTTGTCCAGCACAACTTCCTTTTGAGCAGCGGACAACGGCGCACGGGTCAACTGAGCCAAAACCTCATCGGCCAGCGCATAGCCCACCCAGCGATCCCGAGGATTGGCCTCGAAGGCAAGGCGAATCAGACGTTCGGCTTCGCCGTCGCGCCCCGTCATACGATCCTGCCAACTTTGCACCAGATATTGGGTGGCATGCCAGGCTGAAGCAAATTCCGGACGCTGGCGTTCGGGCAGATTCAAATCCTGTTCCGCCTGCTCCAGGGAAGGCCGTTGATGCCACAGAGCCGCCAGGGTGGCGTCCAATGCGCTGCCGGAATATTTCAGTCGGGGCAATGAAAAATCAATGACGGGCGCCCATTCTTTCTGAACAGGTCCCGGCGTATCAGGAATTTTACCCCAGTAGCGTCCCATCCAGGTCATCACCCCCTCACCGCCCGTGGCTTCAAACCGTTGATCCGGACCGAGACGCTCCTGACCGGCTTCCACCAAAGACCAGCCTGCCCAGGTTTGGCGAAACCCCACCAATGCCAGATGCATGCCATCCAGAAACAGATAGGCATCGGGAAAAACTCGCCGAAAGGTTCTCAACTCCACTTGGAGAGCGGCAGGATCAAATTGGTTCAAGGCCAGCCATTGAACGAATACTCCACGGGCCGACAAATGATCCCTCACCCGCTCAAACTGTTCCAGAGAGAGCAATGCCCCCACCCCGGCCAGGTCAGGATGGTAGAGATCCCCCACGATAACGTCATAATGGTTTTCTGTGGAACTCATGAAATGCCGTGCATCATCCTGAATCAGTTCAGTTTCACTCAGGATCGGACCATCCACGGGAGTAAAGTAGCGACGTGCTGCTTCGATGGACCCCTGCGACAATTCCACGGCTACCCGCCGTACGTTGGGATACGCCGAACTACCGGCCAGCGACAACCCGGTACCCAGTCCCAAAAACAACACCCGTTGGGGCTGGCCCTGCAACAACAGGGCCAGACGTCCCTGGTTCCGTTGCACAAATGCTGCGGTGGGGTCAGAGGAGGCATCGTGACGTTGCAGGTCGGTGAGGAGAATTCTCTGCCCATCGGGTTGCTCCACCACTTGCGTCATGGCCACGGCATCTTCATAGCGATAAATATCGCGACTTCCGGCCAGTGTTTCCGGCAGTAATTTCTGTGCAGGGGGAAAAGTCCAGAGTCCTGCACCTAACCCCACAAAGCCCACCATCAAGCCCCCCTGCAGCAACGTCCAGGGACGGGTCCAGGTCAGACTGGCACCCAGGATCAAAAAAGCGCTCCAGACCAAAGTTCCAGTGGTTCCCAGCCAGGGCAGCCAGACAAAACCCGTCAGCAGAGCCCCCAATGCACCGCCCAGGGAATTGGCCCCGTACAGTTTTACCCCAGTACGGAGACTGCCCTGTTCTTCACTCAGAAGAGGAAGCCATAACCCGAGGACAAAAGTCACCGGAAAAGTGAGCAAGGTCAAAATCAGGCCTTGCAACAGAAGCGCCTGAGTCAGGGTTTGACCCAGCGGGTGTTCGACCCAGCCCGCCACCACGGGCAATACTGCCAGTCCTGCCAGGACGCCACCCGCAGCCATCCATGGGAACGCGGTTTTGAATCGTCGGAGTGTGGACTGCCAGCGGGTCGCCACCAGACTTCCCAATCCGATCCCCACCAGAAAGGAAGCCAGAATCAATGCCAGGACATACTCGGTACGCAGAAACAATAGTCCGAAGAGGCGAGTCCAGGCGATTTCCAGGGAAAGACTGGCCATCCCCAGAATCCCATAAAAAAGGAGGAGCATCGAATCGGTTCTTCCTGATTTATCAGTGGGTGCCGTCGACCCCTGGTCCTGAACAGAGGTTAGGGTTCCTGCGTAACGATCCAGTATCCACCACCCAACCCCCAACGCTGCACCCAGCAGTGCAACCCCCCGCAGAGCGTGGACCCAACCAAACATCGGGAGCAGAACCAGGGGAAGCAAGGCGCCCAATACGGCACCCAACGTATTGACTCCATAAAGCAGTCCCAACCGTCCGGATACGTGTTGACCAAGCGACAGAACCAAGGGGAATCCGGCCCCCAGGGCCACGGCAGGCAGGGTCAGGAGGAGAAAAGACACCAGAGCCAATCCCAAATGCCAGTTCAGAACGCCTTGATGGGAAAACCCCGCCCAAAGGGCACGTTCTTCAAGGGGGGCCAGAAAGGGTAAAAGGGCGGAGAAGAGAGCTACGCTCACCTCCAGAAAGGCAAGCAGGCGGAGGGGGCGGCGAAAGGTGTAACCGGACAAGGCCAGCGCACCCAACCCCAGTCCCGCCATAAATGCGGCCACCGTAATGACCACCCCAAAGACACTCAGACCAAACTGAAGGGTCACCATGCGGACCCAAAGGACCTCGTAGGCCAGCCCCACCAGACCCGACAAGCCGTACAGGGCCGGAATCAAAAAGGAGTTCAAAAGGGGAAGAACCAGGCCACCCCCACGATGGCATGAACCAGGGCCAGGGTCATGGTCAATCCTGCCATGATCATGTGAGGTACAAACCAGGGTTTGCCATAGATGCCCATGCCGATGCCCAAAACTCCCGTCACCAGAACCATCAGGATGAGCGGGACACCCATGATGAACATGATGATTTTTTTCTTGTGGTCATCTACCGGCGTCACCCCATCGTCCTTGTCTCCCTGCTGCTTCTGAAATGCCTCCATCATCTGAACGGCATTAGGATTTTGGGGGGCGTCCGGAGCCGCCAGTGCAGGCCGAAAAAGCGCCAATCCCAGGATAAATATCATCCAGGTCAAAAGAGACCACCCCCCACGATATCCCAGAAAGCCGTGGGATTTCATGGATGATCCTCTGGAGAAGAGGGGGGATTGGGGGGCGTTGGTTTCTTTTTGAAAGAAAAATACCAGGCCAGCACACCCATCAGGATAAAAGGGGCGAATATGCCAATCAGCAAAAAGAGGAAAATATTCCACGGGGTATCCACGGTCACATGCAGATAACGATAACTATCTACGGCATGGGCGTTAGAAATCCATAGACACTGCGCCAGCAAGGCTGGAATACGAAGTTGACGCAACATGGGTCAATACTCAGTGAGAGGAGGGAAGGGAACTGGCACAGCGAAACCCATAAAAGTCAGAAGTCATGTTGGCAAAGGCATTATCGCGGTGAAAAAGTGAGGTAGAAAAGGGATCACTTTTCCAGGATCCGCCCCGCAGCACCTTGTAACTGCGTTTGATCAGTTTTTGATCAGAAATCCCCAAGTTGCGATCCTGGGAGGATTCCTGAACGGACACCTTGCCTTGAAACACGATGGTGGGCGCAATGGATCCAGGGTAAGGGGCAAAATCGCTGTCGGTCCATTCATCCACGTTACCTGATAAATCAAAGACACCGTAGGAACTGGCTCCCTGGGGATAATCGGTTACCGGCGTCGAAGAATTGCGGTTGTAGTAAGTATTCAATTTGGTCGGGTCCATGATATTTCCCCAGGGCCAACGGCGTCCGTCCTTGCCCCGCCCGGCTTTTTCAAATTCAGCTTCCGTGGGCAAGCGCTTATGTGCCCATTGGGCATAAGCTTTGGCATCATACCAGGTCACCAGAGTCACCGGCAGCAGCAACGCGCCCTGGGGAATCTTTCCCCCCTTCCAGTTGAGCGGCGGACGATGTCCGGTGGCTGCCACAAAGCGGGCATATTGCGCATTGGTGACGGGGTATTTGTCGATGGCATAGGCGGGAAGATCCACCGTATGCTCCGGCTTGTCGGGAGGATCAGCACGATCGAGATTGGTGCCCATCCGAAAAGGACCCGCGGGAATGGTCACCATGGTGTTCAGATCTTCCCATTGTTCGCGGGTCAGCAATCGATCCGCCTCCTCCACCGTGTAGCCGCCCTTGACTTGACCACTCTCGTGCTGTGCGTGTATCTGGATATCCTCACCCGCTGCGCGAATATGGCTATCGGAATCCTTGATATTGTAGGACACCAGATTGCGCATATCCTCCATGCGCCCTTGTCCCAATTTGATGACATGTAACGAACTGCCAATCATGACGATGCCAATACAGGTCACCAGGGTGGCTGACAGGATTTTTTTGCGCTTGAGCCGTTCCTCTGGCGTAGAGGGTGTTTTAGGAGAAAGTGCCACCGTTTACTCCCCGGGTTTCTGCGCGCGTTGACGACGTTGACGCTGACGTTCTTCTCTTGCCAAACGTTCCTGATAGATCATCTCGAGGGTCTTTCGCCCATAGTAACGTTTGATCACGGATTCGCCGATCACTGCGCCCACCATCCCAGTTTCCATGGCCAGGATGATGAAGAAACCCCACCATCCCATGGGAATCAGATGACCGTACTCCGGAACCCCGGTTATTTCCGCGACATTGAAATAACTGATGCCCCGGACAATCAAGGGGGTGGCATAACACAGCCATTTACTTCCCTTGCCAAAAATCAACGCCAAAAAAAAGTTCGCAATCAGGGGGACGAGAAAGACATCCAGCATCCAGCGAAAAGAAAAATAATCCAATGCATTGGTAAAGACTTCGATGGTGACGCCCAGCAGACGGTCCCCAAAGTGATTGATGGCAGAGGCGACGCCCAATCCGATCAGCGCCCGCCCCCACTTACCCGTATCTTTTTCCTGTGGAACTACTTCCGTCATTTTTTGTAGTCGTCCTTCCCCGTGAGTTTTTCATATTCACTTTTTTTGGTTTCTTCAAGATACCAATCCTTGACATGCAAACTGGCCAGATAATGAGCCAAGGTTCTTCTTTCCTGCTCGGGAAGCATGGCAAAGGAAGGCATGCGGTATTCGGGCTTGAGGCGACTGGGCAGCAGGGTCTGGGGATGGGGAGACGATAAATACTGGTAAAGCCATGCCTCGCTCCGCAAATCGCCCATCCCGTCCAGTGAAGGGGAAGGAACCGACTGCATGATGTTACGAACGGACCAAAGGGAATGGCATTGACGACAGTCATTCTGCCGAATCAGATCAGACCCTTCCCGCGCCAATTCAGGTGTGGCAGTGGTGTAAAAAGGCACCCCACGGTCAACGTTCTGATCACCTTTTTCGTGATGGATAATGTTTTGCACAACACCCGCCACCGCCAGGGCCCCGACTAGGCCCAGCACGACCCACTCACCCCGTTTCATGTCGTCTTGGTTTTCCTGACTGCCGCCGCTTGGTCCGCCAAAACCTCAGCCCTTCTGGCTTCCTGTTTCGCCAGGACTTCACGACTTTTGGCATATTCTTCCGGACTCATCTTATCCTTGTCGCTTTCTTTGAACACCAAGTACTTGATATCCTCATCGAACTGTTCGTTTTTTGAGCCCCAGCGTATCCCATAAATACTCACGGCAATGATAAGTCCTCCGGCAACGAGCCACAGGTAGATGGTCCACCCGTCGGGTAAGGTATCAAGGTAATTGCCCATGCCAAACTCCTGTATAAAGGTTGTGGTTATTCTAACACTCTCTCAACGATGTTGGAGTTGTCATTCCTGCAAAGGTTCAAAATTCCCAACCCCTTTCCACCACAATTAAAACAGATAACCAGTCAGTAGTTGTGTAGCACCGAAACCGGTGGCCACCACCACGCCCAGGATAATGGCGATGAACATCAGGCGTTCCCCGATACGCATCTTGGTGGGCGCATATTTTCCCTTGAGCAGGGAATAGATGATTCCGGAAAACACGGCAATGCCGATCATCAGAAATACAAAAATATAGACGCTGAACCGTTGACTCCTCATTCCTTCGATACTCATATCGATTTTGCCAGAGGTCGTTGCAGTCACGAGATGCGAGATTTCATTGATCATGAGTTAGAGTTTCGAATGAGGTCAAAAAAAAGTGCCATACCGTCAGGTATGGCACTGGGAGTCAATTAACAGGTTATGGTTTCATCTTGCCACCAAAACTCGTTATTTTTTGTCGATGTTATCTATGAAGAAACTATAGAGAAAAGGACAAATAAAAGCAATACTGATGGGCAGGGCAAGGGCCAAGGGGCCGTAATCAAAGTCGATCATGATCTCATCTCCTTAATATAGGCGTGCTCAGTGATCATGCTTGGGTTGCCACGAAGTGGGGGGCAACCGCTTGATCATGGTAAATACTGCTAAAAAGAAATAGCTCAGATAAAAAACATCGATGGTGTATCCCTTATCCCACCAAGGCTGCTGGCGGATACGGGAGCCGTCTGGACGATAGTTTCCTTCAAAGTTGGCAGTGACCACCTGATCTCCCACCACTTCGAAATCATGCATATGCGCACCCTTGGCTTCCAATGCCTTGATTTGGGGGGCAATCATGCGCAGATCGTCCATGCTCAAAGGATGCCGTTCCAACAATGCATCATTGGGCGTTCCTTTGTTCATTTCCACGATCTTGGCCATGGCTTCCTTGTCATCCTTGGCAGCCAACACTTCAGGCTTGTCCATGGAATTGACGTAGGGCTCGTACAGAGCCGCCGTCGGACGTTGACCCCACAGAGGGAAGGTAATGGCGAATGCCGTAACCACCGTCAAAGCAACCAACCACACCACAGGAGCGGGAACCGGGTTATTGTCTTCGTGCACTCCACCCAGATTGTCATCTTCCCACAATTTTTCGTCCTTACGGATCTTTTCTTCGTCAGAAAGGGTACGCAGGGGCGAATCAAAGGACCAATTACTCATAGAGACCTCCACTTATTATCGACTGTTCCATCCCCCTGAAAGGAAAGGAACAGTCAGTTTTGTATCAGATTTACTTGAGCGACAAAACGAAGTCGATCAACGCGCGGGCATCAGAATTGCTGGCATACATGGGAACTTCAGGCGGTGTAACCCGCTTTCCGTCCACATACTCGTTATATTCTGCACGCCACTTGTCAAAATCGATCTTCTGACCCTTGTCATCGATGGGTCCCCAAAGATAATCGAAACGGGGCATGATGGAATGGGGCTGAACCAGACGCGGGTTGAAAAAGTGCAGCATCATCCATTCACGGGACGAGTTCCGTGACCCTACATGGAGAATATCCGGTGCCTTGCGGTCAGAACCAAAGGCAGTGGGGGATTCACCATTGAAGTCACCCAACATGGGAGGGGCACCAAATACTTGCCAATCCTGGGTTTCTTCCGGCAGAAGGGTATGACACCACCAGCAGCCTTCACGGACGAAAATAGCTTTTCCATAGGAAGCATGGTAAGTATTTTCGTCTCCGGCCGCTTTCATGACTTCTTCTGGATTCCAGCCCTTGGTGGCCGAAGCATTTTCAATGTAGAACTGCTTGGATCCATCTCCCTGAGGCTCGGAAGAGAGCAGGAAAACGGCACCTTGGGACTTGGTGGCTTCACCGATCCGACCCTTGTCCCGGCTCAACTGTTCCACAATGTTCCCGAGGTTATCGGGGTGGTCCACACCATTGGGAAGAGGTGTCCCCGCCGGATAAACATAAGCGACTGTAGAGGCCATGGGTTGACCCGTTTTCGGGTCTGTTTTCAAGGTCACCCGTACCGGACGATGCTCCCCCGTCAGGAAAGGATCATCCAGACTGAACCCTGATTCATGACCAGCCCAAAGTTGCTTGTCCAGAGCCACCTCGGTGGCGTTTACATTGCGCAAATCAAAACTTGGCATAAACAAGGTGATCGTCATCGAACCACCTAGGGCAAGACCGAAAAAACGCGCTCCGATCTTGTACTCTCTAAAATTGACCATTTGATATTCTCCTCCAATTCTGCGATCAGTGGCCGATTAACGTTCGTAGGCCAGTTCGTGGGCCATGCGTCCCTCTGGAATCACTGTTCCAGCGCGTGCAGTCATCCACATGTTGTAGAGCCAGAAGCAGTTTCCTACAAACACTAGGGAACCACCGATCCAGCGTGCAATCATGTAGGGATGCTCTGCCATAACCACGTCGATGTAGGGGACTTCGTAAATCTTGCCCGCCCCTTGAATCAATCCGGCAATGGTCATGGACACCCAGTAGGTCGTAAACCCGATCAACAGAAACCAGAAATGCAGATTTCCCAGGGTCAGCGAATACAACTTGCGTTTCATCAACGTTTGCAGACCCAGGTAAACAGCGGCAGCTTCCAGGAAGGTCGAAAAACCTAAGAGAGCCAAGTGAGCGTGGGCCACGATCCAGCCTGTCCCGTGAATGTACCAGTTGATGGCACGGGTTTGTTGGAAGCCCCCTTGCATGTTCAGCGGAATGGCCATCAGACAGCCCGTTACCGTGAAACGAATCTCCAAGTTTTCCACAAACATGTTCCATTTCCCTTGCATGGTCAACAGAATGTTGGACACGAAGGCAACGGCGGGCACCAGAATCAACACCCCTTCCACGGAAGCGAAGGATTTGAGCCATTCAGGCAAGGGTGCAGACATCAGGTGATGGGCTGCGGGCGTGGAGTAGAACACCACCACTGACCAAAAGTGCAAGTGACCGATCCGGTGAGAATAGAGCGGATTACCCGTCACCTTGGGAATGGTGTAGTAGGCAATGGCTGCTGCTACCGGCGTGATCCACAAACCCAGCACATTGTGCGCAAACCACCAGGTCAGGTAGGCTTCGGTCAACCCGGTCAGATGGAACCACTCGGGCAGGTTACCCACGATGAACACGATACTGACCATGAACACGGCAGAAGCAAAAAACCAGTTAGTGGTATAGATCCCCTGTGTCTTGCGGTTAATGACGGTCATCCAGACATTGATACCCAAGGGAATGGTCATGAAGGTGGCAATGTACAGATCGATGAACCAGGGGAAGTCAGAATACTCCCGCCCAGAGGTCATCCCGGACCACAACAGCGTCAACCCCAGAGACAGCCCGACATTCCAGAGAAATGCATTCCAGATGCCCAACTTTTCCGACCACAACTTGGTGTTACCCAATGCCGAGGTCATGTACATCATGGCCATGGCAAACGCCATGGAAATCCAGCCAAAAATCACGGCATGGACGTGTACTTGACGCATGTGACCAAATGAAACGAATTCCAGACCCGTGACAAAATCAGGAAATGCCAACTTTGATGCATTGAAGGCACCCAGCCCGGTCCCAATCACAAACCAGGTAATCGCGGAGAAACCGAAATAAACCGCAGCCGATCCCTCCGGAATATCCTCGCTACGCGCAAATAGGTACTTGAACATCTTGAACCCCCCCTGTTGTTTTCTATATCAGATTACGTAAGTAAATGAATTGTGTTATTGGATTGAATTAATGGTGACCGTGACGCTTGCGGGGCATCAGGACATACCAGGAAAGAAGCATGCTGGAGAAGGCAAGAGAAATCCCCAGAACTGCAGCAATGGTACCGATCATTTCAATGTCTCCTTGACGCGAATGGCGCGAAAATGGTTGGATGAGGCTCAAGCGGCGTTTTCAATGGCGTCATGCCGTTGAAAAGCAATAGCAAGAATACCGATATAGGCGAAACCGAAGACGAGCATACACCAGTCGATAAACCCGATGAAGGTATGAGGATCATAGGCTTGACCGTTCCATCCTCCCCAGTTATTGAAGTCACCGCGCCCCAGGAAACACATCAAGGCTGCACCGAACACACTGCCATTGCCCATACCCGTCAGCATTCCGCCGACGATCATGCACCAAAAGCCGCGCGACATGATGGATTTTTTTTGCATTCCTCCCCCCTCTCTTTCGTTTTCACTGAAATTAATGATATTCAGCAAGTTACAAAACTTTTTATTTTGCTGATTATCTCTCTTGTCCCAACTTTGGGTTGTTTTCCTACGGTTTCAACCTCTCATGCCACTTTATACCAGCATCCAGTGCGGTTTTCAACCCATCCGCACTGGAAATTCTTCTTTCTTACTTGATCACCTGAGTGTTTCTCAAGCGGCTGCGTACAATCAGGAAAGCAGTGACCATCACCACCACCGTCACGCCAATGTCAAAACTGCCGGTCATGGGAAAGTGTGGCGTGGGGTAGGTTCCAGAAATCCAGGTATAACGCTCCACCCAGCTACCCAGAACAATGTCACAGGCAATGAAAAAAATCACCCTGGGATTGTGCCGGCTGAAGGGAAAAACCAGGGTCACAAAGGGGATGATGAACTTCATCACAAAGAACATCCAGAATAGAGGACTGTAGACACCATACTGCATCTGGTAGATACGGCCCGTTTCTTCCGTAATGTTTCCGTACCATATGATGAGGTATTGCCCGAAGAAAGTATAGATCCATAAAATAGTAAATCCCAGCATCATTTGCGCCAGATAATTGAAGATCTGTAGGCGAATCTTTTGCTGGATCACCCCGGTATTCTGGAGAATGGTGAGCAGAATTACGAAGGATGCCAGAAACATACCCGAGACACTGACGATATAGTTCACGGAAAACATGGAACTTTCCCAATGAGGCAAGAGGGTCATCTCGAAATCCCAGGCCACCATGGTGCAGTACAACACATGAATAAAGGGAATGGCCGCAGCGAGTGCCTTGAAGCGGGACAGATTTTCCGGAGAGTCTTCAGAGGTGCGCTGCAAGCGAACAAATGAACCATAAGCCAGTCCCACGATGATGATGCCGGCAATCTCGCGCACCCGTAAAAACTTCAGGTTGTTCCACTTGGGCAGATGCTCGAAGGTGCCCGCCCAGGGAAAAGTCATTTCCCCCCCAAACAGCAAGATGAGCAGAAGTATCACAGCGAGGGGATACAAGGCAAAGAAAGCAACGGAAATGTGGCGAACTTCATAGCGCCACTTGGCATTGACCAGATGCAGCAGGCAAGGCAGAGCAACTCCTGCCAGGCATAGGTGCAACACGATCAGAAAGTCCACGGTCAATACTGACCAACTTGCAAATGGAATCACGGCGCGGCTCCTTATGATTATTTATTTTCGGTGGTGGTCATGTCGCGTTTTTTGGCGGTAGGGTCAGTCAGCAGACCATGTCGCACATAATTCACCACATCCCAGCGCTCGGAAGGTGACATATCATTCCCGTAGGAAGGCATGAGTGCCCCACCAAAGGTGATATGTCCCCAGATATAGCCTTCGGGAACTTCTTTCTGAACTCGGGGGGCCGTGAGGTCAAAGGGGCGTACAATCAGTTTCTCGCCCACCAGACCATCTCCGGTGCCCGAATCTCCATGACAGGGCACACAGTAGATCTTGAACATCTCGCGCCCAAAGGCCACCGACTTTTCAGTGGGGGGATTGGGGTTGGCCAAGGTCATGGCTGCATCCCCGTCATGCACATAAGGCGTAGTGGGTGTTCCTGTCATCGGCACGGAATTTTCCGGGAAAGGTCGCACGGCATCCGGACCTTCCTGGGGTTTGACGCTGATCTGATTGGCCATGTCCTTGCTCCACGGCCAAGCCATGGCGAGGGAGGGAACCAGGGCCAGAACGGGTATCCAGCGAGTAAGGGATTTCATCGTGCTTGGTCTCCCATGATTTCGAGAGGCTTGTGACGCCCCAGAATTTCGTTGATTTGCGGAATGCTTTGCGGGTCGGCCTTCACCAGGATACCAATCTTGTCTGCGGACACACTGGCGTTATAGAGCGGGCTCCGGTTACCCGGCAGTTTCATGGCCACGAAGGTAGCCAAAACCGTCATGAGCACCCCGGACAAAATGAACAGTTCATAGGTCAGCACCATGTCCGGGGGAAGGGGAACCACAGGTCGCCCACCCCGTATCTGATAAATGAAACTGGCCTGGGCAGAGGCGATCAACACCAGCCCGGTGGTGGGCCCCAGCAGGACCCCCAGCAGGGTAAACCACTGGATATAGACGGGACGTGGACCCAGCAACTCACTCAGTTCGGGATGATCGATGGGGGACTTGACCACCACATCCTCCATCCTGAAGCCCGACACACCCGATGACTTGAGTTCCCTGATCGCATTGGCCGCTTCATCCATGTCAGCGTACAGTGCCAGAGTATGAGATTTTTTCATCACGCTTGCCCTCCCTTCATTTCTGGCAGCAGACCGGCTTCATGAACCTCCACCTGCGTCGCATGAGCCTTTTCTTCCATGTTTTGTTCGTGCACCATTTCCTTGACTTCATACATGGACACGCTGGGGAAAATCTTGCAGTACAACATAAAGAGCATGGTGAACCAGCCAAAACTCCCGGCCACGATGCCCCACTGTACCCAACTGGGCCACCAGCCCGCCGTCCATGTCCATGGATAGTGGGATTTCGCAAAGGTAGGCGTAATGATCTGGAAACGTTCCAGCCACATCCCTACATTGAGGATCAATGAAATGATCAGCAAAGTCGTATAGTTGTGACGTACGAAACGGATCAACAGAGTGAAGGGCATCACCATGGCACAGAAAATCATTCCCCAGAACTGCAGGGCATAGTCCCCAGTGGCACGGTAAACCAGATCCGCCTTGGCCACTTCATCGCTGCCATACCAGGTGGTGGCATACTCGATCAGATCCAGATAGGTCCAAACCATGGCAATGGCAAAGGTCATCTTGATCAATTTGTTGAGAATGGGCTGGGTCATGTAGGCTTCGAAACGGAACACATAACGCAGGACGATGAACAGGGTGATGATGCCAGAACATCCTGAATACAGCGCACCCAGCACGAAGTAGGGGGGGAAGGACGTCACATGCCAGCCAGGGTTTTGGGACACGGCAAAGTCGGTGGACACGATGGAGTGCACGGAAACTGCCAGCGGCATCAAAAAGCAGGCCATGGTCATGTAGGCCACCTTGAAATTGGCCCACTGGCGGTCAGTTCCTTGCCAACCCATGGAGAGAAAGCGGTAAAGTGCCCGCCGTGCCCCCCGAGCATTGTCACGACAGATCGCCAGATCAGGAATCATCCCCATATAGAGGAACAGAAGTGACGAAGTCAGGTAGGTTCCGATGGCTGTGGCATCCCAGACCAGCGGCGAGGTGAAGTTAGGCCAGGTCCAGCGTTCGTTGGGGTAGGCCACCACATAGTAAAACTGCCAGAGCCGTCCCATGTGCACCAACACGAACAGGGCTGCGGTGAGCAAGGTAAAGGTGGTCATGGCTTCCGAATAACGGTAGATCGGTTTTCGCCAGTCCGCATGGATGATATGAAGCAGAGCGGACAGCAAGGTGCCGGAGTGGCCCATCCCGATCCAGAAAATGAAGGTGGCAATGTACAACCCCCATACCTGCGGGTTGTTCAAATCCGATACCCCCATTCCGTTTTGATACTGATAAACCTCACAGTAAACGCCAAAGGAGAACAGGGCCAGGGCGGAAAAGAAAATTACCCAGAAAACGGGGCGCGGCTTTTCCAGACTTCTCAGTACATCTTTGTTGATCTTGGCCCAGGTAACGTCTGCCCCCAGATCCTTCTGCTTGGGAACGAACTTTCTTTCAACTTGCACATCCATCTGGGGACGGCTAGGAACACTATGACTCATGGTTTTTTCCCTGAATGTTGGTATTCGTGAACGCGCGGGTCAACTCAAGCCTCAAGATTACGTACGCGCTCGAGATACACGATGGACGGATAGGTATTCAAATCTTCCAGAATCCGGTAACCGCGAATCCCTTCCTCGGACTTTTCCTGAACGTTCTTGGACAGATCTACCTGCTGATTTTTCCATGTTCTGGCCACCTTGGACTTTTTATCGGACAGGTTTCCAAAAGTAATGGCCGAGGTAGGACAGGCTTGTGCGCAGGCTGTGAGCACTTCACCATCGGCCAGGATACGTCCTTCGGTTTTGGCCTTATCCATCCCGGCACGCAACCGTTGCATGCAGAACGTACACTTCTCCATGACCCCCTTGCTCCGTACCGTCACGTCCGGATTCAATTGCAGTTCCAGCGGATTGGGCCAGGCTCGATCAGGGTAATTCCACCAGTTGAAGTAACGGACCTTGTAGGGACAGTTGGCCGAACAATAGCGGGATCCCACGCACCGGTTATACACCTGGGTATTGAGACCATCCGGTGAATGGTGTGTGGCGCCCACGGGGCAGACGGGTTCACAAGGGGCCGCCTCACATTGCTGGCAGAGCATGGGCAGGTATTGTGCCCCGTGATCGGGGAATTCGGATTGCATGGCCTCCCCTTCCCCCCAGTAACGCTCGATGCGAATCCAGTGCATGGCTTGGCCCTTGCCGAAGCGTTCCTTCCCCACCACAGGCAAATTATTTTCCGCATAACACGCCACGGTACAGGCGTTACACCCAATACAGGCATCCAGATCGATGACCATGGCCCACTTGTAGGGAGCATCATCGTACTGACCTTCATAGGGACGACGGGTCCGAAACGAGTTCCAGTTCTGAATCAGATTACTCAGTGACATGCTAGATCTCCTTGGACAATTTGGCTTGGTCAGCAGACAGGGTGGCTACAAGTTTTTGTCCGTTCTGGAGTGTGGTGGGACCCTCATCCTTCACGACCATTTGATGTTCGCCTGTCTTTCTCAAGGCCACGCGCGTGGCGTGCATGGCCAGTTCCCCGGTATGACCATCGAAAATCGGATCAAGAATCTTGTAGGGATTCACACCGACCCCCGTGGCAAACCGTCCGAGTTGGGTATGTCCTTGCCCCAGGGGCATGGATACCGTATCCGGCTGGATGCCGGGAAACAGATAGGCCTTGGCGCGCACGGATCCGGTGGCAGACTGAATTTGCAGGATGTCTCCTTCCTTGATCTGCATGGCCTCTGCAGTTTTAGGATGAATCTCGACCCAACTGTCCCAGACCACCGTGGTCATGGTTTCCGGAGACTCCTGCAGCCAGGGCAAGTAGGCATGACGTCCGTCCCGCATATCCGCACGGATGGAGGGAACAAAGTAAAAAGGATAATCCGTGGTCAATTCTGCCGGCTTCGGCATGGTCAGGGCCGGTAACTTGGCCTCCAGAGTCGTGGGTTTTCCGTCCCACTTGACAAGACCATTGCGCAAAGCGTCTTCCCAGAAATGATCATCGCTGTCACTGACCTTGAAAACCGGTTTGGCCTTGACCATGGCGGTTTTGAGATAACTGTAATAGTCAGGGAACGCTGCATAGGCCTCGGGTTTGCGTTTTTTCAGTACCTCCAGAAGGATATCGCCATACCCTTTGGACTCGGGATAGAGTTTTTCCATCAAGGGTTGCTGAAGCATCACCTCCACGCCATTCGGCTGATATTCGGCCACATGGGTACCAAAATCTTCCAGTGCGGACAGCAAGGGGAGAATCAGATCACATTGTCCCGCCGTTTCATCCATATGCGTCACAAAAGCCACTTTGAAAGGGACCTTACTCATGGATTCTGCAAAGGGCAGATGGGAGGGTGCCGTGAATACCGGATTGGTACCGTAAATCAACAGGGCCTGGGTTTGTCCTGCGGCCATTTTTTGATTCAACTCGGCCAATGCCTGGTAACTTCCCAAGGTGGGCGTCAGTTGGGGGAAAGGATGTTCGGACTGTCCCTCCATCGTTTTACCCCGATTGCCCAGAATCACGTTGAGCAGTTGTACGGCGGCGGCATTGCTGAACCCATAGGAATGTCCTTCCACTGAAGGGCCGGCAATCACCAATGAAGGGGAATTGTTCCACAGTTGAGCCGCAATCAGTCGCACCGCATCGGAACCGATTCCCGTGATATCACTCACGGCATCCCGATCGTAATTTTTGACCAGATCGAGAACTTCCTGCGGAACTCCCCTGGAAAATTCTTCGTGCTGCAACAGGTCATGGGCAATGCCCAAAGCCAGAATCCCTTCGGTCCCTGGTTTGATGGGATACCAACGATCTGCATTCCCTCCCGTCAAGGTCATGCGCGGCTCGATTTGAATCAAGGTACCGCGCGGTGCCTTACGGAACAGTGCGTACTGACGGGCCATGTAAACCGGCGAAATGCCGCTGCCCAGAAAATCATTGCCAAAGGAGAGAATCAAGCGCGCCTCGTGGATATTCCAGAGAGGCTGCTCTGCGCCCAGAATAGCCTTGGTGGCGGCTCTCCCCGTGGCAGTGGAAAGCGCATCGTAGGTCACATGATGGGTAGAATCAAAAGTTTCCAAGAAGTTTTCCAGAAGCACCCGTTGGTGCCCACTGACCCTATCCGTCAGAAAAGCAATCTGTTCGCCCTTCAAAGAACTGTTCGGTCCCAGACGTTGTTCCAGAATCTGGTGAGCCTTCTCCCAGGATACGGGGATCAACCCTCCTTCTCCCTGATACATGGGCGTACGCAGCCGATCCGGGTTGTAGTGGGCTTGCACACCTGCCTGTCCCAGTCCACAGATCTTTCCGCCGCTGATTCCGGACTCAGGATTTCCTTCCAGTTTAAGAACCCGTCCTTCGCGAACCTTACCCATGATTCCACAGCCTGAACCACACTGGGCACAGGTTGAAGCATAAAAAACTCCGATGCCGGGCACCACAAAGTCCTGGGGATGAACGTATGACATGACCTCTTCTACGCCTGACTCGATAGAAGTATGACCACATCCTGCCAGCGTGGCAGCCGCTCCACTGATTCCCAATACCTTGAGAAAATCTCGGCGATCCAAATTACTCGTTGTCATTTCATCGTCTCCTGTTTGGTCGCCGTTTTATTTATGACAGAGCCAGCAATCGTTGGGACCATGACTGGTCACCGTGCTCCCCGCCTTTTCCAAATGATCTTTTTGGTGACAACTGACACACCACCCCATGGACAAGGCTTTAACCCGCCGCGCCGTGGTCATGGAAGCGATATCGCCATGGCAGTACCCACAGACTTCACGAACCGGTCGTTTTTCCTGGAAGTAAAAACGTTGAATATGGCGCTCATGGTTGAAACGAACGAAATCAGGCAAGTCATGCACCTTTTTCCAGGGAATGGGCTGCTTGTTTTCCCAATATTCAAACAGTTTCTTGATGCGCGGACGATCCTTGACGCCTTCAATCAAATTGTGACACCCCATGCATTTGTCGAGACGGGGAATCCCGGATACATTGCTGCGCCGCGCATAGGTATGACAGTACATGCAGTTGATCTGCATGCGTCCGGCATGGGTATTGTGTGGAAACTCGATGGGTTGCTCCACCACCGGGCCCAGGGCATCATACCCGTCACTGGTTTGTGAACCGATGGGGCCCCCCTGAACAAAAGGCTCCGCAAAAACCTGCGCACTCCCGATCCAGAACAGCACGATCCAGAGAAAAATTCTTTTTCCGTAATTCATTCAATAATCCTGCCCAGAAAAAACTCACCCGCGACATCGCCCCAACTGACGAAGATCTTGACGGTCAATCCCTTATTGACATCCACGCACCCACTTGAAATCCGAAAACGACACCCTCCCTGCTACCACCCGCGGAGGAATGCCGGAACTGTCAAGAAGTCGGTACGCACACGCATCCCAAACCAAAACAAAAGGGTCAGAAAAAATGCTCTTCCCCCAAGTTCGGATCGGAAACAGAAACGAAAAGGTGCCTTTGGCACCTTTTCGAATACGACTTGGAACTATTGAGTTATTTGGGTTTTGCGACGAAGCCGTTGCAATAACAGGTCGGGCAAATTTCATCGTCCCCGGGGTAAAGCTTACACCCGTGCACGGCACCTGGATCGGTAGGCTTGTCCTTGTTAGGGATGAAGTTCATGCAACGGTTGCACTGCTTTTCCCCGTTGGGATGTTCCTGGTAATGCAAGGCTGTGCGCACTGCGGTGTTCTTCTTTGCGAAGGCCGAAGTGGTAAAGCCAGCCATCGGCGCTGCCACGATAGCGATGGTGCCCATCTTGAGCAACTGACGGCGTGAGTGTTTAATACCATTTTCCATGTTGTAACCCCTCCAGATCGATTAAATAGTTTTTAGGTTATACCAACAAAAAACATATTTTATTATTGTGATACGACAATTCATGGCCGAAAGAAAAGCGTCTTCCTCAGACTGACCATGTGCCTAGCGTAGCGCCCCTGAAACCGACTGTCAAGTGGGTCTATTCTTTCACCTTTTTCAGCCATCTCTGAGACTTCGGCAAGCAGGTCTCAAAAATCTGTTGCGAAGCCTGTTTTGCCCATGATATAGTCCGCTACGATGCGACGTGGAAACGCTGGCAGCGCAAGATTTTGCGGTGAAACCAACGAACCATGCTGTGTTTGGGAATCTTTGTAGCCCGTTCAATTAAAAAAGCAGTACGGGTTCATGGACAGTAGGTCCTGTCTGCTGTCCTGTCATTCAATGTCATTCTGGAGGGGGGTAAATGCGTAAGTCATTCACTAAGATCACATCCGGGCTGGCTGTGGCCGCGGCTCTGGTGAGCATGACGGCTCTGGCTGAAGAAGAAGGGGTCATGAACGGCGACCCGGCCAACGGCAAAAAGATCTTCACGGAAGGGAAAGGCGCCGCTCCGGCGTGCATGACCTGCCATGGAGCCACAGGATGGGGAATGGAAGCCATGGGGGCACCCCGTCTCAACAATCTCGGGTTTCCTTATATCGTCAAGCAATTGACGGATCTGGCTGAAGGCCGGAGAACCCCATCGGGTGCAGGGGCAGTTATGCCCCTGTTTGCACAACAACTTACCCCCCAGGATCGGCGGGATGTTTCGGCTTACGTCAATTCCCTTCCTCTTGATCCGAAAGACTTGTCGGACATGCAGGCCATCAAGGATGGGGGGCAACCCATTGGAACCCGTTACAAGGGAGAAATCCTGGTCAAATTTGGCGTAAGCGGCAAGGTTTCGGCCTGCATGTCTTGCCATGGGTACAATGGGCGCGGTGCCGCTCCTGTTTTTCCAGTCATCGGGGAACAAAAGTACACTTATCTGGTCAATCAGTTGCATAACTGGCGGGATGAAAGTCGCACCAACGATCCCTACGGCATGATGCGCGCCATTGCCAAAAAGTTGAGCGACGAGGACATTCTCGATGCCGCAACTTATCTGGCTACAGCACCTCGCACCACAGAAGGGAACACACGCGTCCCAAATACGACCCGGTAACGTCGGCTTAAGTCAGCGAAGCGGGGAAGTATGATCGAAACCCGCGTGCTTAGCGCGCGGGTTTTCCATTTTACCTGACAGGAAACTGACTGATGAGATTCAACACGTTGAAGCTGGGCGAAAAGATTTTATTTGGCATCTTTGGAATTCTTGTGGTTTTTGCCGTGTCCAGTTTTGTGATGCTGGAAATTTATCGCTCCCACCTCAATCACCCCATGTACCCCAATACCACTCATTTTGACTTCACGCCAGAAGGCAAAGTGGGGTCCCAACTGTTTCGTGAAAAGGGATGCACCGACTGTCATCGTGCCCTGCGTAACGGAACCAATCACGGCGTGAGTCTGGACGGCATCGGCTCGCGACATACTCTGGATTACCTCGAATCGTTCTTGAAAAAACCCGAGTCCACCTATGAAACCAAAACCATCGACCACGGTCTGAACAAGCAGGCGGCGTATGTGGCTGCCTTACCGGATAATGAACTCCATTCCATAGCCATATTTTTATCGGAATTGAAAGCAACGCAAGGCTCCGCAGATGCCCGTCTGCCCATGCCGGAACGCTCCGGATTTGTGGATGAAATGGTCAAGGTTTGGGCGCCCAGTTCCTGGAAAACCGAATATCACGACCTGCGCGAAGACGCAGGTCAAAATCAGAAGGAGAAACCCTGAGCATGTCTTCCCCCGCCCCTTTCGATCAACGCATCAATGACCCGGAATACACAACCTTTACCCTGTTGTTTGTGTATGCCTGTATTACCTACGCCATTATTGGTTTTTCCTGGGGTGCCCTGATGGGGGGAATTCCTGCCTTTCGCATGTTTGTGGATTCGGCGCCCCATGGTCACCTCATTTTGCTGGCACACGGGCACATCAATCTGCTTGGCTGGGTTGAAATGGCGATTTTCGGTGCCATTTACTACTTTGTACCACGTCTGGTCAATCGCCCGATCTACAGTCTAAAACTGGTCAAGATCCATTTTTGGATGCACAACATCGGCCTGATGGGCATGGTGGTGCTGTTTTCCATAGCAGGCAGCATTGGAGGCTATGACCCCGGTCCGGAAATAGAAAAAACCGTTACCCATTTGATGGCTGGGGTGGGTTTCTTCGGAACCTTGGTTCTGCTTGCCAACATCATCTGGGGCTATAATATCTTCAAGACTGGTAAGCAAGGAGCCTGACTTCTCATGAAATCAAAACTGGGGTTTTCTCTTCTCATTCTCCTTTCCTTAGCCGTGGGGAGTTGCGGTCGACAGGGCTTGGGGCTGTCACTGGGTACCCAGGCCCCGCGACTGGCCACCAAGACTCTGGCCGATGTGGGTGGAGACCTCAGTCGCATGACCACCTATCGCCAGCCTGATCCGCGCATGTACCAATATTCACTGGACCAGGCACTGGCCACGGGTAAACCCATTCTGCTTGAATTTGCCACTCCCGGTCATTGTTCTGTCTGCGATCGGCAACTGCAGATCACCAAGGCCATGCTCGATAAATATCAGCCGAATGTACTGTTTCTGCACATGGATCAGTATGAAAACCCCGAAGCATTCAAAACCTATCGCGTGATGGGCGATCCTTGGACCTTCGTGATCGATGCGCATGGTATCGTTCGCTATCAAGAAGCGGGCCCCATGCTTTACCAAGAAATGGATGCGGCCATTCAAGCCGTTCTGCCCCATCCTCATCAGGCTTCCCTTCCCTAAGTCTGCCGATCCCCTTACCTTTGTCAGTCCCGTGAGATCCCTATGCTGCGCTCCTTTGAATTGAAAAAAGATCCTCGAGGCATGACTTGGGATCTGTTGCTTTACATTCCCACGGTTTCTGCTTTGGGGGCCTTTGCCGCCAATGCCTGGTACGGGGCAAACCCGAATCTTGCCTATTTGCTCCTGTTCATGGCCAGTTTCTTCCTGTTTGCAGGGGCCAATCGGGTGCTGAAGACTCGTCTGATGTGTCTTCCCTCCGCACCTGTTCGACTGGAAGCCGATCCCCAGGCTCCCTGTGTGCGTGTCCATCTAAAAAACGGAACGAAAATCGAACTACTCAAGGATATCCACGTATATCGTGATTATTCCGGTCGTTCTATTGGATTGACCGGACAGGATGCGGCAGGCAAACGTCTGCAATTCGTTTTTCACAAAGGACAGTTTTCTCTGGAAAGAGACTACCAATCCCTTCAGGATTTCTTTGCCAAGAAGAAGGCACCCCTTCCCTGAACCTCTGGGGCTAGCGGCGGCGACGCACCACATCCCAGGCCATGAATCCGATCACTATCGCGACTCCTGAGCAGGCCAGTCCCATATAGTGATATTCCCTGTCTGCCGGAATCAAACCGCCCACCAGCATATGCACGGTGTAGGCGGTCAGAAATAGCGAACTCAGGGTCACCACCACGTAAACCAAGGCTTCTCGAGGACTGATTTTCATTTGATGGGATCTCCCGGAGCTGGAGGCGGAGGCTCATCGATGACCGGGGGCGGTGTCGCAGGAGCCAGGTTGGGCGTACGGATCTGCAAAACCACCCCTCCGGCTTGCAGGGAAAGGGTCTCCACTTCATTCCCCAACAGGGACAAGTTCTGTGTCAACCCCAGATTGGCCGGGGTTTTTGGTGCCATGATCAGATGGGTCAATCCTTTCATCATCACCAGTTGAGCAGCGGGATCCTTGGCAGCGGGAGGAAGAGGCAAGGCATCGCACCGACAAGCCAGCATGGTTCGTGCTGGCCATTGGCTCGCTACCCGTAAACGCGGATCCGGCAAATGACGGCTTTCCGCATCGGTACGATAGTGATCCACCGTCTGGGTGAGTGTCATTATCAGTTGATCCTGTTCGGTCAATTGGCGCATCTGTCCCAACTCAAACCAGGCACGATCATCCTGCATGCTGAGGGTGGAAATCAGAAAGACCCCCAGAAGAACCCAGCCCCGTTGAGCCAGAAAACCAATTTTTCCGGCACCCCATTGGAGCAGTGCAGGAATCCCTGCATAAAGTAGCGTGATCATGCCCAGCAAAGCAAAGGTGGCATCCCCATTCAGGGCTGACACCAGCACACCCCACCAGAGGCACCGTCCCAACAAGGTATTCCAGAGCATTTGCCGCTTTTGCCACCATACCCAAAGCAACAGGAGGAGAATTAAAATCCCCACGCTCCAATCAACCGCCGTTAGTTCGGGTTCAAAACCGGGAAAATGACGCCACAAGGGGGTCCAGTCGCGCAGTGGGTTCTGAAACCAGATGATACCGCTCCAACCCCAGCGCAGAAGAATCGAGATACCTGAAAAAATCGTCAATCCAATGAAGAAAGATTTTTTCTGCAAGGAATTCACCGGGTTTTTATGCCACTCCCAAGCCAGAAGCAGAGGGTAAACCAGCCCCACCGGATGCAGACTAACGGCAAAAGCCGTCAGTCCCAATTGCCCGAAATACAGTCCCCCCAGGGCGTGTGGTCGTTGCCGGTAGGAACGGTCCAGCCAGTATCCTCCCATGAACACGGCCAGTATCCCCAGTCCAGGGGAAAGGTGATCGATTTGCAACAGAGTGAGCGGCGTCAGCAGCCATAATCCCGTGGCCAACAGAGCCGCCTCGTCCTGTGCTTCCTGGGACTGCCAGCGGTATAACCCCCATGCCGTGAGCGCAGCCAGGGCGATCATCACCCCTTTGGCGGCCATGACCTGCCCTGGCCACAGGAATCCCAGGGGAAGCCAGAGAAGATCGCGAAAGTCCGGGACTCCCAGAGTCACAATGGAGTTGGCCACATGGTCGGCCACCGACCAATCCAGCAGCAATGCTTTGGCGGCTTCTTCCTCTATTCCATAGGGCCCTCGGTGCAGAACCAGAAATGTAGCCACAGCCCAGACCAAAAGGGCCAACATGCCCCACTGCCGAAAACCCAACATCCGTGAACTCCTTGAATCAAGCAACAACTCTGTTAAGTAAAAAGGTCAAAATCAATACACGCCCGCAGCGTAGTCCGAAAGAGCCTTGATTTCTTCATTGGTCAGGCGATGCGCAATGGTGCGCATCACGGCAGCAGGATCATTACTGCGCGTGCCCTCTTTGAAATGTTGCAACTGAAGTTCGGTATATTCCTGATACTGTCCTGAGAGACGGGGATAAGGCGCAGGGACCCCCGCGCCCGTGGGACCGTGACAACTGGAACATGCAGGGACGTCCCGATCTGCATCCCCACCCCGCCAAATTTTCTGTCCGATGGACACCAGTTTTGGATCATTGGCGCGGGTCAAATGGGGAGGTTGAATGGCATACCAAGCCGCCACATTGCGCATGTCCTCCGCACTGAGCATGGATACGATGCCGGCCATGATGGGATTATCCCGAGCGGGCGGAGCCCCATTCACCGATTTCATATCGTTCAACTGTTTAACCACATAATCCGGAATTTGTGCCGCCAGGTGGGGTTGGGTCGGGATCGGACTGACTCCATCCAGACCATGACAGGCATAGCAGATGGAACTCGCAATGACCTTGCCTTTTTCCGGATTACCCGGTTGTGCATAAGCGGGAAGAACCAGCAGACTCAGCAGGAGTCCAGTCATCCATTTATTCATGGTGTCATTTCCTTGAAATCACTCGCCAGAGAAGGATACGGGAAACTGATCGGCCCATTCTATCATGCGCCCCCGCCAAAAATTAAGCACCCGGTCAAATCTGCGACTCACAGGGAAGTCAGCCGGGCAAAAGCCAGCGCCAACCATTTCATTCCCACATCCCTGAAATTCACCTGAACTCTTCCCTCGTTACCCTGACCTTCCCGTGCCAAAACCACGCCCTCCCCAAATTTGTCGTGCCGAACCCGCTGTCCGATGTGAAACTTTCCGGTTTTGACGGATTCTGTGGGAGTAACCGAAGAACGCATGGGGTTGAGAGCCCTTGATCCAAAGGAAAGTTCAGGTCTTTTGCCGCGCGGATTCAAAATATGACAGAGGGATTCAGGGATTTCTTCAAGAAAACGGGAACGCACGCCGTAACGCATCTGCCCATGGAGCACGCGGCTCTGGGCATGTGTCAGATACAGTTGACTCCGGGCTCGGGTAAGGGCAACGTAGGCCAGACGGCGTTCTTCTTCCAGACCGCGGGTTTCCTGCAGGGCATTTTCATGGGGAAACAAACCATCCTCCAGTCCGGCCACGAATACCACTTCAAATTCCAGCCCCTTGGCCCCATGCACCGTCATCATCTGGATCGCCTCGCTCCCTGGCGCAGCTTCGTGCTCTCCGGCCTCCAGCGTGGCATGAGCCAGGAATGACAGAACATCCCCTGAACCTTCTTCCCGGGTAAATGCCATGGCAGCGGCTACCAATTCTTCCAGATTGGCGATCCGGTCGGCACCCTCCTTGTCCTGACGATAATGCTCCAGAAGTCCGCTGACCTCCAGCACTGCCTCGATCACCCTGGGCAAGTCCTGCCCCTGATGGATCCGCTCCGCCAGTTGATCGATTCCCTGCAAAAAACGTTGTACGCCCTGTCCTGCCTTGCCCGCCAAAGAACTGACACGCGTTGCCTGGAAGAGACTGGATCGAAGAGTCTGCGCTTCGACTTGAAGATTTTCCAGGGAGCGCGCCCCGATCCCCCGGGGTGGGAAATTAACCACACGCAAAAACGCAGCGTCATCCTCTGTCGAAACCGCCAGCCTCAAATAGGCCAAGGCATGACGAATTTCCTGGCGCTCGAAGAAACGCAACCCGCCATGCACCCGATAGGGCAAGTTAAGCGAAAACAAGGCCTGCTCGAGGGCACGGGACTGAGCATTGGATCGATACAGCAGTACCATGTCCGACAAGCGAATTCCTTGATCGCGCAACTGTATCACGGTATGCGCAATGAAACGGGCTTCATCTCCATCCGTTTCCCCTTCATAGACCCGGATCGGTTCTCCCTGTGCGCCCTCCGTCCAGAGTGTCTTGCCAAAGCGCCCGGCGTTGTTTTGAATCAAGGCATTGGCTGCTTCCAGAATGGTCCCCTGAGAACGGTAATTCTGTTCCAGGCGCAGGACTCGGGTCACTCCATAATCCCGTTCAAAATGACGCATATTCTCGATTTCCGCGCCACGAAAGGAATAGATGGACTGGTCATCATCCCCCACCGCAAATACCGTACTTGCCGGTCCACACAACAGGCGTAACCAGCGATACTGAAGCGGATTGGTATCCTGAAACTCATCGACCAGAAGGGTTTTGAAGCGTGCCTGGTAATGTTCGCGCAGTACAGGGTGGTGTTGCCATAATTCCACACAACGCAACAACAACTCGGCAAAGTCCACGGTTCCTTCTCGTTGACACTGTGCCTCGTAGGCCAGATAAGCCTCCTGCAAAGGCCGCTGTGCAGAATGGGAAACCACGGCATTCTCCGCGCGAATCCCCTGTTCCTTGTGCCCATTGACAAAGTGCTGCAACTGACGAGGGTTCACCCTCTCTTCGTCAAAATTCAGGGCTTTCATGACCCGTTTGAGCGCCGCCAACTGCTCCTGCCCATCGATGATCTGAAATTGAGGTGTCAACCCTG
Organism: Ferrovum myxofaciens; assembly: GCF_000735045.1. Lineage (GTDB taxonomy): Bacteria > Pseudomonadota > Gammaproteobacteria > Burkholderiales > Ferrovaceae > Ferrovum > Ferrovum myxofaciens. The sequence goes on along the minus strand of NZ_JPOQ01000074.1, from coordinate 74,226 downwards.
CGTCCAGGGCGTGCAGACGCAAAAAACGGTGGCACAATCCATGAAACGTCCCCACCCAAAGAGAGCGAAGGGGCCAGTTCCCCATGGACGATATCCGTGTCATCATCTCGCGCGCTGCTTTGTTGGTAAAAGTGACCGCCAGCAACTCCTCAGGGCGATTCTTTCCCGTCGTCATCAACCAGGCCATCCGGGTGGTCAAAACCCGGGTCTTGCCACTCCCGGCTCCCGCCAGAATCAGAGCCGACCCCTGATCCCAGGTCACGGCTTCCCGTTGTTGCGGGTTCAATCCTTCCAGTAAATTTTCCATGGGTATCGCCATCGCCGCCTACTTGATTTCCTGCATTATACGGGAGTCCCCTTCATCACCCGTGCACGAGTATAATCACCCCTTTGCCTGACCTGTGCTGCCATGGAAGATTTTTACGATCCCCACACCCTCGAACGTCACTGTCAGGAGGCATGGACCCGCTCACAACGGTACCGCGCCCTCGAGTTGCCGAACCGTCCGAAATATTATTGCCTGTCCATGTTTCCTTACCCCTCAGGGAAGTTGCACATGGGGCATGTGCGCAACTACACCCTGGGAGATGTGTTGGCCCGCTACCACCGCATGAAGGGGTTCAATGTACTGCAACCCATGGGATGGGATGCCTTTGGCCTGCCCGCCGAAAATGCCGCACTCAAGCAAGGCGTGGCCCCTGCAGAGTGGACTTATCAAAACATCGAAACCATGAAAGGTCAGTTGCAGGCCCTGGGACTGGCCATCGACTGGGAACGGGAAATCACCACCTGCCGCCCGAATTATTATCGTTGGGAACAATGGCTGTTTACCCGGCTGTTTAAAAAAGGATTGATCTATCAAAAAACCGGTACCGTCAACTGGGATCCTGTGGATCAAACGGTTTTGGCCAATGAACAAGTCATTGAAGGACGCGGCTGGCGCTCGGGGGCCTTGGTGGAAAAGCGCGATATCCCCATGTACTACCTGCGCATCACGGCTTATGCCGAAGAGTTGCTGCAGGATCTGGAACGCCTTGATTCCTGGCCGGAACAGGTCAAAACCATGCAACGTCACTGGATCGGACGTTCGGAAGGCGTCACCCTTGGTTTCAAATTGGCTGACCGCGCCACCGACTTGAAGGTTTTTACCACCCGTGCCGACACCCTTTATGGCGTCACTTATTTAGCCATTGCGGCCGAACATCCCCTGGCTCAGGAATGCGCCCGGCAAGACCCCCGATTGGCGGCTTTCCTTCTGGAATGTCGCCAGGGCAGTGTGGCTGAGGCCGACCTGGCCACCCAGGAAAAAAAGGGCTTCCCCACTTCGTTACAGGCCATTCATCCCCTGACCGGACACCTCCTCCCCATCTGGGTGGCCAATTACGTCCTGATGACTTATGGAGAAGGGGCCGTCATGGCGGTACCTGCCCACGATCAGCGTGATTATGAATTTGCGCGCGACCACGGGTTGCCCTCGAAAACCGTGATTCGCCCAGTCACGGGAGAAGCCCCCACCGATGCCGCCTTCACCGGAGAGGGCATTCTTTGTCATTCTGAAGATTTTGATGGACGCACCTCTGCCGATGCCCGGGAAAAAATGGCCCTGGTTCTGGAAGCCCTGAACAGTGGAGGACGTCAAACCAAATTTCGCCTGCGCGACTGGGGGGTTTCACGCCAACGCTACTGGGGATGTCCTATCCCTCTGATTCACTGCCCGTCCTGTGGAACCGTTCCGGTTCCGGAAGACCAACTTCCCGTGGTTCTTCCCGAGGAAGTTTCCCTTTCCGGCACAGGGTCACCGCTCAAACAGGACGCTTCCTTTCGCGCCACGACCTGCCCCACCTGCGGGAACCCCGCAGAGCGTGAAACCGATACCCTGGATACCTTTTTTGAATCCTCCTGGTACTATGCCCGGTATGCCTGCCCCGATGCGCCGGCCATGCTGGATGAACGGGTCGATTACTGGTTACCTGTCGACCAGTATGTGGGGGGCGTGGAGCATGCCATCCTGCATCTGTTGTATGCTCGCTTCTTCAACAAACTGCTTCGCGATGAAGGATTGATTCGGACAGATGAACCGTTCACTCGCCTGTTGACCCAGGGCATGGTGCTCAAGGAGGGCAGCAAGATGTCCAAGTCCCTGGGCAACACCGTGGATCCTCAGGCCCTGATCGATACCTTTGGAGCCGATACGGCCCGTTTCTTCATTATCTTCACCAGTCCGCCGGAGCAGTCCCTGGAATGGTCCGATAGCGGGGTTCAAGGGGCGCATCGTTTCCTCAAACGCCTGTGGAATTTTGCCGCCCAGTACCAGGCCCGTCGGCAGGTGAAAGGTGACGGACAAACCCTCGAAACGCCCCATGTGCGCCATGAGGTCCATCGCCTGTTGCAACAGGCAACCCACGACATGGAACGCCAGCAGTTCAATACCGTCACCTCGGCTGCCATGAAAATGCTCAATGCCCTGGAAAAAATTGCCGGGGTCAATGATCTTCTGGCTCAGGAAGGTTTGTCTTTTCTATTACGCATGCTGGCACCCATCACGCCCCATATCAGCGATACCCTCTGGCAACAACTCGGCTTTGGTGAATCCATCCTCGACGAACCCTGGCCTACCCCCGACCCACAGGCACTGGAACGTAAATCCGTGGAACTGGTTCTACAAATCAATGGAAAATTGCGCGGCACACTTTCTGTTCCTACTCACCTGGCTGCAGAAGAGATTGAAAAAATGGCCTTGAGCCACCCCAGCGTGGAAAAGTTTTTGCAGGGGAAAAGCCCGCGCAAGATCATTCTGGTCCCTCAACGATTGGTTAATATTGTGCTCTAAATGCGCTCACTTGCCCGCCTTCTTGCTCTTTTTCCAAGCCCTTGGAAAACCTTTTTTTTCATTCTTTTTCCCCTCACATTGTGCGCCTGCGGCTTTCACTTGCGCGGTCTCCCCGAGGCTCAATTTCACACCCTGTATCTGGACGGCAAAATGGGGGAAGTGGCAGATCAGGAACTCAAGCAGCAAGTGCTGCACCAGACCCATATTACTTTGGTCAATCAGTCGGATAAAGCCGACGTCGTTTTGACTCTTTCTCCAATCCAGAACACCCAACAAATCCTGACCCTCAATGCAGAGGGCACGGTTTCCCAATATACCCTTTACGCCCGCTTGTCCTATCGGGCGTCGGACAATCTGGGGAATGAACTGATTCCGCCTTCTACCCTGACGGTCACACGTTTGTACAATTACAACGTCATCCAGATCCTGGGCAAGCCCGCCGAACAACAATTACTCACCCACGACATGCAAATTGATCTGGTCCATCAACTGCTGCACCGCGTTCTTGCACTGCATCCTGCCCTGGGCACCGCTGCCCACTGAGTATGCGTCTATCCCCCGAGCAGTGGCCATCCCATTTGAACCGTCTGGTTCCACCGCTCACGCTACTCATCGGTTCCGAACCCTTCCTTTCCCTGGAATGTCAGGACCATTGGCGACGAGCCTGCCGTGCCCAAAACTACGAAGAACGTAAAGTCTGGACCGTGGAATCGCGCTTTGCCTGGACTGAAGTAGACCTGCACTGGAACAGCGGTTCCCTGTTTGGTTCACGGTGCGCCGTGGAAATCCATCTGCCCAGTGGCAAACCAGGCCCCGAAGGTACCCGGCAACTGGAGAAACTGGCGAATTCTCCCCAAGAAGACAAACGTCTGCTGATTCTCCTGTCCGAATTGGATTACCGGACACGTCAAGCCCCCTGGTTGACCCAATTGCAAACCAAGGCCCTCTGGACGGAAACCCAGCCCGTTCCCCGGAACGCACTTCCCCGATGGATTGCACAGCGCCTGGGACCCTGTCAGGCCAGTTCCGAGGCCCTGGAGTTTCTGGCAGACTGCACGGAGGGCAATCTCCTGGCCACTGCCCAGGAAATCGCCAAACTCTCTCTGCTCTATCCCACTGGCCCCTTGACCCTGGAACAGGTACAGTCCGCCGTCATGGTCATGAGCCGCCACACCCTGACGGATCTGACCCGCGCCTTGAGCCAGGGCAATGGCGCCCAGATACTCTTGCTTCTGCGTTCCCTAAATCAGGAAGGAGAAGCCTTGCCCTTGGTACTCTGGTCCCTGAGCGAAGATTGGCGCGCGACGTATCTGTTGTGTCGAACCCGTGAAGAGGGACGGACACTGTCTCCATCAATTTTCAAGGAAGCCCGATTATGGGGGGAACGACGGCCGTTGCTCGAAGGTTTTTCCCAAAGAACCAGCAGTCGAGCTTGTGCCCAAGCCCTCCAGGGGGCTGCCGAGGTGGATCAACTGGCAAAAGGTCTCGGACACGGAGATCCTTGGGAAACTCTGGGTCAGGTCATTCTCGATTTGTTCCCCCAGAAGTCCCCCGTCAACTAGTTCCCAAACGCATCCCCACTTGCAGTCCCTGTTCTTCCGCAAAGGGACGGGCATCCACTTTCTTGCCGCCTTCGAGTTTTACCCGCAGAATTTCAATCTGCCCCCCTTGGACGGTGACCAAAAATCCCTGATCGGTCATTCCGGAAATTTCCCCGACTTTACCCCGCACGGCACCAAAAGTTCGGAACAGATGTTTGCGGACTTCAAAAATCTGGAGTTTCTTTCCACCCAGCAAGGTCCAGGCTCCCGGGGCCGGGTTACACCCCCGGATCAGATCATGGATGACCGTCACATGCTGTGCCCAATGAATCTCGGACTCGGCACTCCGACACCAGCCTTCATAACTGGCCAGTTCCTCATCCTGCACCATTTCCTGATGCGTCCCCGCCAATATCTGATCGGTGGCTTCCAGCAAGGCTTGTACGCCCAAGGGAAAAAGATGATCGAAATACAGCGAACCCAAGGTATCTTCCGGCCCAATGGGAACCTTTTTTTGCAGAATAATGGGGCCCTCATCCAGCCCGTCGGTAGGACGAAAAACAGTCAGACCGGTTTCACGATCCCCGCGCAGTATGGGCCAGTTGATGGAACTGGGGCCCCGATAGCGGGGCAGCAGTGAGGGATGGTACTGAATCATTCCATGGGTGGGAATGGTTACAAATTCCTGGGGGACAAATTGCAGCACATAAGCCATGACCCCGATTTCCGGCGCCAGTTCACGCAGGACCTGGATGGCCTCTGGTGTTTTCAGGCTGGGCAATTGAATGACCCGGATCCCCTTTTCCTGAGCAGCCACCCGCAGAGGGTCAGGTCTGGCCCCTTCTTTTTCCGGCGCGCAAAATACGCCCACCACTTCGTCTTGACGGTCCAGAAAGGCTTCCAGTACGGCTTTTCCAAAATCCTGCTGTCCAATGATCACTGCTTTCATTTGTCAAAAGCTCCATTCTGACGATGACGTTCGATGGTCTCGGGTGACCATTGCAGGATTTCCTGCAAAAGTTCATCGGTATGCTCACCCAACAGAGGAGAACGGGTGATGTCCACCTTGTTATTGGACAACTTGATGGGCATCCCGACATTGTGCCAAGGTCCTCGTTCCGGATGGTCCAGTGGAACATACATCTCGCGCAAGTGGACATGCGCATCTTCTGCCAGATCCTGCGTGCTCATGATGGGACCGCAGGGCACATCCAGTTCATTGAGCAAGGCCATCAATTCTTGCTTGGTATGATCCAGCGCAAAATTTTCCAGAATTTGCCACATCTGAGACTGATTTTTACGCCGTTCGGTCAAGGTTGAAAAACGTGGGTCCGTCACCATTGCCTCTCCGCCGATCCGGCGGGCCAAGGCCTCCCAAACCACTTCCTGAACCACCACATAAATGAAATCATTGGGACCTCCGGGCTTGCAACGAATGGCATTCCCCAACTGCCCTCCCCCCGAATCATTACCGCTACGCGGGGTTGCCACACTTTCCGCCGTGGACACCGAGTATTCGGGCAAGGTCCCACGAGTCAAACGCTGATGGTCGCGAAACTTGACCCGACACAGATTCATGACTGCATCCATCATGGCCACTTCCACAAACTGGCCGCGTCCTGTTCGGTGGCGCGCATTGAGTGCAGCCAGGATGCCGATGGCCAAGTGCAGACCGGTCCCCGAATCTCCAATCTGTGCCCCCGTGACCAATGGGGGGCCATCATTGAACCCCGTGGTACTCATGGACCCCCCCATGGCCTGAGCCACGTTTTCATAGGCCTTGAATTCGGCATAGGGGCCGGTAGAGCCGAATCCCTTGATGGAAGCCATGACGATGCGCGGGTTCTTCGCATGAATGGCTTCCCAGTTGTAGCCCAGCCGATCGAGCACGCCGGGGCCAAAATTTTCCATGATGACATCGCATTCCTGCAGGAGGGCTTCAAAGACCTCCTTGCCCGCAGGCTTTTTCATGTTCACCGTAATCGACCGTTTGTTGCAGTTGAGCATGGTGAAATACAGACTGTCTGCTCCGGGAATATCCCGCAACTGTCCACGGGTGATATCACCGCCGGGTGGTTCAAATTTGATCACATCCGCTCCCAACCATGCCAACAGCTGGGATGCCGTGGGCCCGGCCTGCACATGAGTCATGTCAAGGATACGTATACCTGCCAATGCTTTGTCCATGAATCCCTGTCTCCTGCAATTATTTGTACATGGTCTGATTCATCGTTCCGCTAGAATATTTCTCGCGGTCGATGACCACATCCACCAGGGCCGGTTTTCCGGAATCCCGTGCTTTTTCCAGAGCCGGACGGATGTCCGCCGGGTCGGTCACCCGAATCCCGAAGCCCCCCATGGACTCAGCAAAGCGATCAAAGCGCACATCATCAAGGATATTTCCTACATCGCCCCGCTCCGCCCCATACTTCCGGGCTTGTCCGTAACGAATCTGGTTCCAGGAAGCGTTGTTGCCGATCACCCCGACAAAAGGCAATTTGTTACGCACCATGGTTTCGAAATCAAACCCAGTCAAACCGAAGGACCCATCTCCGAACAACACCACCACGTCACGTTCAGGCTGCAACAATTTGGAGGCCATCGCAAACCCTGTCCCCACCCCCAAGGTTCCCAAGGGCCCTGGGTCCATCCACCCCCCGGGTTTATGGGGACGCACCACCGATCCGGAAAAGGTCACAATGTCGCCCCCATCCCCGATATAAACCGTATCTTCCAACAGAAATTCATTAATTTCATGAACCAACCGGATGGGATGAATGGGCGTGGCATTGGCGTCGATAATGGCCCGGTTCTTGTCCTGGGATTTGGCTTCTTCAGAACGCAATAAATCAAGGAATGGGTCATGACGACGGGCCGTGTCCCCGGCAGAGGCATCGCACAGGCCATTCACCACCGCACGAATGTTCCCGACCAGACCGATGTCAAAATCCCGGTTATACCCCACATTGCGATAATCCATGTCGAGAATGATGATGGTCGCCTTGGGATTGAGACGACGCCCATATCCCATGCGAAAATCCAGGGGTGTTCCCGCCAGAAGGATGACATCGGCCTGATCAAAGGCCGTCTTGCGTGAAGACATCAAACCATAGGGATGAGTACGCGGCAAAGTCCCTCGCGCTGCGCCATTCACATAAATGGGCATATTGAAATGCCGGGCAAGGCGGTCGATGGCCTCATGGGCACGACAGGTACGCGCCTGTGTACCAAACAAGGCGACTGGCCGTTCGGCACGGGCCAACGCCTCGGCAGCCCGGGCAATTTCGTTGGGGTCCCCGATAAACTCGCCCTTGACCCGGTAATTAACCGGAATCCGTACCTTGGACACCTCCACCCGCGCATCCAGAACGTCATGGGGAATTTCCAGATATCCTGGCCCCGGTGCTCCATGAAACATTTCGCGAATCGATTGTCCCATCATTTCCGCGCAACGTTCCGTGGTCATCACCGTGGAAGAAAATTTTGAAATGGGAGTCATCATGGCCACATGGGGCAAGTCCTGCAACGCACCCATGCGATACTGTTTGAGGGGCCCTCCTCCGCCAATCAACAACATAGGACTTTCAGCACGAAAAGCGTTGGCCACCCCCGTCACTGCATCGGTGGTTCCAGGACCTGCCGTCACCACGGCACACCCCACTCCGCCCGTGATCCGTGCCGCCGCATCAGCCGCATGCGCTGCCACCTGCTCGTGACGCACATCCACGATGCGGATTCCTTCGTCCAGACAACCATTATAGATGTCGATAATATGACCGCCGGAGATGGTGAAGATATGCTTGACCCCCTCCTGCTTGAGCATTTTTGCGACAATCTGCCCACCACTCAAGGTTTGGGCATGGTCAGGGGTTGGGGTTGCAGTCGTCTCCATCAATTTCTCCGTCTGGGTCAAACCCCCTCAGGGGGGTTAAGCAAAAATTTTCTTTCAAAGTTTCGATTATAGCCAAGCCCAAGGGTTTTGTCTGAATCCGACCTTCAAGAGGAGCGTAGTTGGCGCTGCCGTTCAAACAACAGAATGGATCCTGCCACCCCCGCGTTGAGGGATTCCACGCCGGCACTCATGGGAACCCCTATTCGCTCATGGAGCAGACCCCGAACCTCGTGGGTCAACCCGGTCCCCTCATTCCCGATCACCAGCGCCACTGTCCCTCTGAGATCGAAATCATCATAGGCGCGAGAAGCCCCGCGCTCTGCCCCCAGAATGGTCCCGGAATAACCGGGTAACCAATCTTGCAGGTCCGCACCTTCATGCAAGGTCAATTGAAAATGGGCCCCCATTCCCGCACGCAATACTTTGGGAGACCAAACCTGCACGGTCCCCGTAGCGCAAACCACGGTGGACATTCCTGCCGCTGCAGCAGAGCGCAGGAGCGTTCCCACGTTACCTGGATCCTGCAAACCATCCAGCACCAGACAGGATTCTTCTGTGGGCAAGGAAGCGGGCGCAGCAGGCCAGAAAACCAGCGCAGCCACCCCGCCAGGTGACTGGAGAGAAGAGTATTCATCAAACAGATCATCGGCAATCACCACGGCTTCCGGCCACAGGGAATGGCTTTGCAAGGCACACACTTCCGGATCTGCCACGGCGCTCGCGCGAATGAACCAATGCAGGGGAACCCCACCTTTGGCTTGGTAAGCTTGTAGCAAATGCGCTCCTTCCAATACCGTTTGTCGTTCTTTGCGGCGAACATGGGCGGACTCTGCCAGGCGCCCCCACAGGCGCAAGGCAGGGGAACGAGCAATTTTCATGGCAACAGCGCCCGCACCGGGGCAAAACTGCGCCGGTGCTCGGGACAAGGCCCCTGGCGCTGGAGTGCAGCACGATGTGCCGCACTGGCATAGCCCTTATGCCGCTCGAAACCATAGCCCGGATAAAGGTCAGCCATGTGAATCATATGCGCATCCCGCACTGTTTTGGCCAGAATGGAAGCAGCGGAGATGCTGGTCACCCGTTGGTCCCCTTTGACCACCGCTCGACTGAGCCGGAAAAAGGAGGGCGCATGAAGTCCATCCACCCAAACCTCCGTGGGTGCCTGCGTCAGCCCTGCCAAGGCCCTTTGCATCGCCAATAACGTGGCCTGCAAAATATTCAGGGCATCGATTTCTGCTGCAGAAGCTTCTCCAATAGCCCAGGTCAGAGCTACCGCCCTGATTTCAGTGGCCAGACGGATGCGCTGGGGAGGACTTAACAATTTTGAATCCTTCAGCCCCTTCAACTCCACCTCTATGGGCAGAATGACGGCAGCTGCCAGCACCGGACCGGCCAGGGGCCCCCGTCCGGCCTCATCCACGCCACAGGCGCCGGCGGGAAATTCAGGCAGGCTATCCTGAGCACGGTAACAAAAATCAGGGCGCATGGGTCAATGCCCTTTCCACACCACGCACCAATGCGCCCATGGTATCGGCTTGCAGCCTTCGGCGTACCTCCTGAAAGGACTGGCGCATCTCTGCACGACGCTCGGCATCCCGCAGCAAATTACCCAATTCTTCGGCCAAACGGTCGGGAGTCGCCTGTTCTTGCAAAATCTCGGGAACCACGGCACGCCCCAGGATGATATTGGGCAATCCCACCCAGCCCTTCACCCCCTTGCGCCGCACCAGCCAAGCCGTCAACCCGGACAACCGATAGGTCAGAATCTGGGGACATTCCAGCAAGGCGGCTTCCAGCGTTGCGGTACCGGAAGCCACCAGGGCTACCTCGGCGCCGGCGAGAATGCGGGTAGCATCTTCTTCAAATACCGTCACCGGCAAGGAGGCATAGGCCGGTTCACGCAACAATCGCTGAAAATAGTCTCGGGTTCCCGCATTGATCAAGGGAACGGCAAAACGCCGTTGTGGAAAATCCCGCTGAAGACGCAATGCCGTCTCCAGAAACAGGCGCCCGTGATATTCCAGTTCGGACATTCGACTGCCGGGCAACAAGGCGATCCAGTCCCCCGACCAGGTGGGGTCCAAAGCCGCACGGGCCTGGGCTCGGTCTGGTGGAGGCAGACGGTGCACCAAAGGATGACCGATGTAAGTCAGAGGAATGCCCGCTTGTTCGAAAATCGGGGCTTCAAAAGGGAAAATGGAGAGAATGCCGGAGACAGCCGCACGAATTCCAGGCAACCGTTCTGCACGCCAGGCCCAGACAGTGGGTGCCACCATCTGCAAGGTGGGAATGCGTCCCTCCTTGAGCGCTTTCTCTAACCCCAGATTGAAGTCAGGGGCATCGATGCCCACAAAAAGATCGGGCGGATGACTCAGAAAATGGCGCCGTAACTGCCACCGAATCCATAACAGACGCGGAAGTGCACGCAAGACTTCCCAATAACCCCGCACCGACAAAGCTTCCATGGGAAACAGGGAGCGGGCCCCCAGGGCCTGCATGCGCGGACCCGCAATGCCCTCAAAAGTTGCCTCAGGATAATGTTGACGCACGGCATGCATCAAGGCTTCCCCCAGCATATCTCCGGACGCCTCCCCTGCCACCACGCCAATGCGCATGATCAGCGCAGGATACCGCGGGCAGACTGGTCAAGAAATTCCCGCAAGGGAAGCACACAGGGCGCGTTCTGTGCCAAAAGCGTCAGTTCCTGCTGGGCCTGTTCCAGGGATAATCCCGAACGATATAATTTGCGGTATGCCTGTTTGAGCACACTCAACTCTTCTGTCGTGAATCCTCGGCGCTTCAACCCTTCTGCATTGATGCCGTGGGGTGCCGCCGGAATTCCTGCCACCAGCAGATAAGGAGGAACATCCTGAGTGATGACCGCAGAAATGCCAATGAAACTGTGTGCACCAATCCGTACGAATTGGTGCACCCCAACAAACCCCCCCAGCGTCACCCAGTCGCCCACATGAACATGCCCGGCCAAGGTGGCATGGTTGGCAAAAGTGGTATGGTGACCCACCTGACAGTCATGGGCCAGATGAACGTAGGCCATGATCCAGTTATGGTTCCCCAGTCGGGTCACCCCCACATCCTCTTCGGTGCCCAGATTGAAGGTACAAAACTCGCGAATGGTGTTGTCATCGCCAATCTCCAAGGCCGACTCTTCACCCCGGTACTTTTTGTCCTGAGGTTCGCCCCCCAAAGAACAAAATGAGTAGATCCGGTTACGTTGGCCGATGGTGGTCCGGCCTGCAATGCGCACATGGTCATGGATGACCGTTCCTGCGCCCACCGTGACACCGGGACCGATCAAACTGTAAGCGCCGACCCGCACATTGGGCGCCAGTACTGCGTCAGGATGAATCAAGGCCGTCGGATGACGGAGAACATCTTCAGAATTCCAGGGATTCATGAATGAGTTTTACGCGGATTCGACCAGATTTTTTTCTGCGCACATCAGTTGGGCCTCTGCCGCCACGCGATCTTCCACCCAGGCTTTGGCAGAAAACTTCCAGATTTTATAGGAATGCCGCAACAAGGAGACCTCAAGCCGCAACTGATCGCCGGGAAAAACCGGATTGCGAAAACGGGCTTGATCAATTCCGACGAAATAGGTCACGATTTTTCCATCCGGCTTGATGCCTTCCGTCTTGAAACTGAGCAGAGCAGCTGCTTGAGCCAGGGATTCGATGATCAACACACCGGGCATAACCGGATGGTGAGGGAAATGTCCTTGAAAATACTCTTCGTTACGACTGACATTTTTGATCGCCACAATGGACTTGCCCGGCGTAACCTCCAGAACCCGATCGACCATGAGAAAAGGATACCGATGAGGAAGGTATTCCATGATTTCATTGATGTCCATGCCACTCATCGTTCATTCTCCCTTCTTAATTTAGTGATCATGCTGCACCTGCGCCATTTCAAGCCTGCGAATCCGTTCTGCCCATTCTGGAAGCCCCCTCAAATGCGCCAAAGTATGTAACCACTCGCGATGAGGCTGACTGGGAATGGCCGAAGTATATACTCCAGGTTGGGTGATGGACTTGGTGATCAAGGAAAATCCGGACACCGTAACGCCGTCACAAATCTCCACGTGCCCCACAATGCCCACGCCTCCACCAATTCGACAGCGCGCTCCGATCCGGGAACTCCCTGAAATACCCGTACACCCCGCAATCACGGTATGAGCCCCGATTCGGCAGTTATGAGCAATCTGAATCAGGTTATCCAACTTGACCCCTTCCTCGATGACCGTATCCTCAATGGCCCCGCGATCGATGGTGGTGTTGGCCCCGATTTCCACATCTGCCCCGATACGCACACTCCCCACCTGGGGAATCTTTAACCATCGTCCTTCCTGCCAGGCCATCCCAAAACCATCTGCTCCGATCACGACGCCGGAATGCACCAGGGTGCGGGGGCCTAAGGTCACGCCTGCATACAGGGTGACGCGCGGATACAGGAATACATCCTGAGCCAGGTGAACCCTTTCACCCACGTACCCACCTGCCCCCACCACCACCCCATCGTCGATCAGGGCACCCGCCCCGATTACCGCTTGCGCTCCGATACTGGCGAGGGGAGAGACCCGTGCCTCGGGATGAATCTCTGCCGTCCCATGAATACCCGGTTGGGGCCTGACCTCAGGAAAAAGTTTCTGGGCTACCCGAGCATAACATCCATGCGGGTTATCCGTGATCAAGCAGGGCAAATCCGTGGCTTCCCGATCCTGTTTCTTGAGAATCACGGCGGTGGCGCGCGTATGACCCAATTGCGCCCGATACAGCGGATTGGTCAAAAAAGTGATCTCGCCAGGCTCCGCCCCCTCCAGAGTCCCCACTCCTTCAATCAGGGTGCAGGGATCTCCCTCAACCTCGACGCCACAGATCCGGGCCAGTTCGCCCAGGGTGTAAGTACACTGTCCACGCATGAATGAAGTTATTTACCGCCACTACTACTGCCGCTATCGATGATCCGGATGACCTTGTCGGTGATATCGATGCGGGGTCCGGCATAAATGGCATCCGTCAGAATCAGGTCATAATTCTCTGTAGTGGCAATTTCCTTGATAGCTTTGTTGGCCCGTTCCTGAATGGAAGCAAATTCCTCGTTGCGACGCGTATTGAGATCTTCCCGAAATTCCCGTTGCATGCGTTGAAAATCGCGGTTCAGATTGGCCAGATCACGCTCCTTGTGTGCGCGTTCGCCCTCGCTCATGGTCATTCCGTTCTTGTCCAGTTCGGCTTGCTGTTCCTGGATCTGCTTACCCATTTTTTGCAATTCTACCTGGCGTTTGTCAAATTCTTTCTCCAGCTTTTTAGTGGCCGCCTGAGCAGGCGCTGCCTCGCGAAAAATTCGCTCGATATTGATCCAACCCACCTTCAGTTCGATGGCCATGACCGATGAACTCAATAAAAAGAAGGCGAACAGCAAGGAAACGGATTTGGCGATCTTATGCATGTGGGGCATCTCTCTTCAAGTTTAGAACGTATTACCTAACTGAAATTGTAGTCGCTCAATGTTATCAGTGACTGAGTTATAGTGAAAGGGGGCGGCGTAACTGAACTCGAGGGGCCCCATGGGCGAATACCAGGACAGGGCAACCCCTGCAGAGTAACGCAGTTGCGGGATTGAAAAGCCCTGATTGTAGCCGTAAACGTTCCCGGTATCCACGAACGTACTCAGGCGGAAAGACTTGTCCGTACCCTTCGAACCCGGCAAGGGAAAGAAGTATTCGGCACTGCCTGTAATCATCTTGTTCCCTCCAAGGTTCAGGAGGTTACCATAATTATCATAAACCTGGGGTCCCAGACTGCCCGGGAAGTATCCCCGCACTGATCCTACCCCACCGGCAAAGAAGTTTTTGTAGAAAGGCAAGGGTACCCCCCCATAACCATTGGCATAACCCAACTGACCTGACAGGGAAAGTGTCGTATTCTGACTCACGGGAGTGAGTACCTGCTCACTGGCCGTTGCTCGGTAGTAAGTCAGATTTTCACCAGGTACCCCCACTTCCACTCCATATTTCTGGCTCCACCCCTTCATCGGGTAGATGATGCTGTCCCGGGTATCGTGGGTATACCCCATACTCACCTTGATAGCCTTGGCCTGTGAACCGAACTGGTTGACGAAATCCACATACTCCGCAGGACTGGTGTTGAACACCCCTACGCTGGTGGCTTCAAATCCATACCCGAGAGAATAGGCGTTCACTTCCGAAACCGGTATGGTATAGGTCACATCGGCTCCCAAAGTCCGGGTCGAATAGGGACTGACCCCGATCAGATAGGAGGTATCGATGGAACGGTCATACAAACTGATGGTACGGGCGATGCCTTCCTCGGTCCAATAGGGATTGGTATAGGCAACGGAATAGGTGCGTGTCACCAAGCCGGTACTGACTCCGAAGGAAAGTGAGTTACCACTCCCAAACAGGTTGCTCTGGGTAATCCCCGCACTCAAAATGATGCCTTCGGCATTGGAGTAGCCTGCCCCCAACTGGATGGAACCGGTCTGGCGTTCTGCCACCGTAAAGTTGACGTCCACCTGATCGGTGGTGCCGGGCACGGGCGGACTGTCCACCGTTACCTCGGAGAAGAAACCCAGACGGTCGATCCGTTCCTTGGAACGGTTGACCTTCTCCACAGAGTACCAGGCCCCTTCCATCTGGCGGATTTCGCGCCGAATCACTTCATCCCGGGTCGTGGTATTCCCATAAATATTGACCCGGCGCACGTACACCCGTCTTCCGGGGTCGATGACAAAGGTAAAAGCGGCGGTATGGTGCTCCTTGTCGATTTCCGGATTGGCATTGATATTGGCAAAGGAGTAACCATCCTTGGCCAATCGATCCGCAATCGCCTTGGTGGAAGTCGTGACTTTTTCGCGAGAGAACAAATCCCCCGGTTTGAGTGTGAGCAGTTTTCGCAACTCTGCTTCAGGTACCAAAAATTGGCCCGCCAGTTTCACATCCGACACCCTATAGGGTTGTCCTTCGGTGATATTAACGCTGATATAGACATCCTGTTTGTCCGGGGAAATGGACACCTGAGTGGAATCCACGGCAAACTCCAGGTAACCCCGATCCTGATAATAGGAACGCAAGGCCTCCAGGTCACCGGACAATTTCTGTTTGGAATACTGATCATTTTTGGTGTACCAGGACAGCCAGTTGGGCGTATTCAACTGTAGTTGGTCCTGCAGTTCCTTGGCGGAAAAAGCATGGGCTCCGACAATGTTGATTTCACGAATGTGCGCTGCTTCCCCTTCCACAATGTTAAAGGCCAGTGCCACTCGATTGCGGGGAAGCGGGGTCACAGTGGTGGATACTTGCGTCGAATATTTTCCTTTTCCCAGATACTGTCGTTTGAGTTCTTTCTCTGCCTTGTCCAGCAAGGATTTATCATAGATCCGAGATTCTGCAATCCCAATGGTTTTCAAGGCATCCTTGAGTTGATCCTTGGTAAAGGATTTTGCACCGTTGATTTCAAGACGGGCGATGGAAGGACGTTCCTGGACGTAGACCACCAGAACATTACCATCGGATTCAAGGCGCACATCGGAAAAAAACCCGGTGTCATAGAGCGCCTTCAGCGCGGCAGAAGCTTTCTCCGTGGTAATGGTATCGCCCACCTTGAGGGGCAGATAACTGAAAATCGTCCCCGGTTCGATCCGTTGTGCGCCTTCCACCCGGATATCCTGAATCGTGATCGGCGCCAAGGCCAACGCCAGTGAACTCCAACACATCCAGAACAGAAATATCAGTGAACGAAAAAACATGAGATAAGCAGAATCAGTGATTAAAAAAATGGCGCAAATCATTAAGGAAGGAAAAAACCATGAGTCCCGCCAGCAAAAAAAAGCCAAACCGCTGGGTGAGACTCATGATTTCTGCGGACAAAGGTCGACCCCTCACCCACTCCACCGCATGATACAACAAATGCCCCCCATCCAATAAGGGAATAGGCAATAAATTAAGGACCCCCAAGCTGATACTGATCAACGCCATGAATTGTAAATAGGGTAATAACCCCAGGCGAGCACTGTCTCCCGCCAGCGATGCGATCCGGACCGGCCCTCCCAGATTATCCAGGGAAGCCTGTCCTGTGATCATCTGACCAAAGGAATTCAGGGTCAACAGGGTGAGTGACCCGGTTTTTACGGCACCATGCCAAAGCGCCCTCAGAGGAGAATCCTTGTCAAGAACTGTCCATTGACGGCGCATGGCCTCGGTAACCTGCGGGCTGATGCCAATCCGCCCGATCTGGTGCCCATTGGGCAATTCCACTGCCCGGGGAATGACCTGAACTCGCCGGGTTTGACCGGCACGCTGTAGTTCTATTTCCACCACGGCCTGGGGATGATTTTCCACGATCCTTACCACTTGCACCCAGGTTTCCACCGGTTGTCCCGCCACCCGCAGCAACCGATCCAAAGGTTTCAGTCCGGCCTTGTCCGCCACGCTGTCCGGAATGACCTGTCCCACCACCGGAGGCAAGGGGGGAGTCCACAAATGAAAACCGCTCCCTTCCACCCCTTCTTCTGTCGCCGAGGTGACTTGTGCTGTGGTCAGTGGATGTACTTTTTCCTGGCCTTGGTCATTCCGTGTCACCAACGTCACGGTGCCCCGACCCCGAACCGCTCCGGGCCATTCCAACTCGAAGTCCTGCCAGGTGCGGATCGCCCCTCCTTCCAGACTGGACACACACTCCCCCGCCCGGATCCCCGCTTTCCACGCCAGGGTACCTGGCTCTGGTGCGTCCAAACAAGGTCGCTGTCCGGGAATCCCCAGTGCATAAAGCAAACTGAATAATAACCAGGCCAACAGAAAATTCGCCAAGGGACCCGCCACCACAACCGCACTTCGTTGGGCCAGGGATTTTTGGTTGAAGGCCTGGTGGACTTCTCGCGGAGACACTGGCCCCTCACGTTCGTCCAGCATGCGTACGTATCCACCCAGTGGAATGAGAGCCACTACCCACTCAGTTCCGTTTTTTGCTTGTCGACGCCATATCGGACGCCCAAAACCGATGGAAAAACGCAGGACTTTGACTCCAACCCATCGGGCCACCGCGAAATGCCCCAACTCGTGAATGAAGATCAGACAACTGAGCGCCAGCAAGAAAGCCCCAAGGGTACCCACGCCCCCATTCAACACGGGTTTCTCCCGGACAGAATCAACTCAGCGGAGTGTCGCGCCCGTCGATCCGCCTCCATGACTTCTTCCAAGGTGGTACATGCTTGAGTGGGAAGTTGGTCGAGCACCTGCGCAATGGTGTCGGTAATCGCCCGAAAATTCAAGTGTCCCGCCAGGAACGCCGCCACCGCTACCTCATTGGCTGCATTCAGCAGGGCAGGAGCCGTTCCCCCGGCCTGCATGGCCTGTTCTGCCAGTGCCACTGCTGGAAAACGTTGCCGCTCCAAAGGCAAAAAAGTTAAAGGCCCCGCCACGGTCAAATCCAGCAAAGGCACACCGGAGGATTGACGTTGGGGATAGGCCAAGGCATGGGCAATGGGAATTCTCATGTCCGTGTGTCCCAATTGGGCCAAGAACGAACCATCGATGAACCCCACCAGAGAGTGAATCAGGCTCTGGGGATGAATGACGATTTCAACTTTTTCAGGCGGCAAGCCAAATAACCAGCAGGCTTCAATCAACTCCAACCCCTTGTTCATCATGGTTGCCGAGTCCACCGAAATCTTTTTACCCATACGCCATTTGGGGTGCTGACACGCTTGTTCCGGCGTGACTTTTACCAAATCCTGCAACGGAGTGTTCAGGAAAGGGCCCCCGGAGGCCGTCAATAGTACTTTTTCCACGCCAGAACGACCTCCTTCGTCCTTCGGCCAGCATTGAAAAATGGCATTATGCTCGCTGTCCACGGGAAGCAGACAAGCGCCACCCTGTACAACGGCCTGCATCATCAAGGGACCGGACATGACCAGAGATTCTTTATTGGCCAGAAGTATTTTTTTCCCCGAGCGGGCCGCTGCCAAAGTGGATGCCAAACCCGCAGCGCCTACAATGGCCGCCATCACCGTGGTGACTTCCGGAGCCGAAGCAACCTCTTCGAGGGCCCCTTCCCCTGCCCTCAATACCGTGGGACAGTGGGGGTCCAACATGCGCAGGATCCGTGCCAGTTCATCCAGTTGAGCCGCCTCGGGCACCACAGCCAGACGGGGACGAAAGTCCACGCACTGACGTGCCAATCCAAGTAGATTACGATGCGCGGTCAAGGCATGAATTTCATAGCATTCCGGATGTCGTCGAAGGACCTCCAGGGTACTTACGCCGATGCTGCCGGTGGCGCCCAGAATGGTCAAGTGTTGCTTCATGCTCCCCCCAGCAGATGAATGCTCAGGGCGGCCAGGGGAAGCGTCGCCGTCAGCGCATCGATTCGGTCCAGAACCCCGCCATGCCCCGGCAATCCACTGCCGCTGTCCTTGACGCCGGCACAACGTTTGATCCAGGATTCAAACAGATCTCCCAAAATACCCAACCCCACCAGGCCCCAAATGAGCAGGAACCAGACCCATCCCAGGTGATTGACCAGTTGGGCCATGGGGGAGGATCCCATGGATGCCAGTTTCCACCAGACCCCTCCATAGACCGTCGCTGCCAGCCCTGCACCCGCCACGCCTTCCCAGGTTTTTCCCGGACTGATAGAGGGGGCTAATCGGTGTTTCCCCCAGATACGACCGGTAAAATAAGCCGCGCTGTCGGATATCCAGAGTACGGCCATGAGGGCCAGAAGCACGAGGTTACCCTGATGTTGTAGCAGTGTGAGGGACCAGCCTGTGGGAAGCAGTACCAGGAAACCGACGGCGAGAAGAGGGATTCCACTGACCTGCCATTGCTGTTTCATCCACAGCGGAACCAGGGCAACCCAGAAGACCAGAGATACTTCCATCCACAGGTTTTGCCAGAAAGGCTCCCCTCCAATCTGATAAAACAGCAGGAGCAGCAGGGCATACAGGCAGCGCTGCCAGAAAATCGCTTTCGCCAGCCCTGCCCACTCCCAACCCGCCCAAAGCATGACCCCAGCCACCAGGCCATCCCAGACTTGAGGGGGAGCCCAGAACAAACTCAGACCCACCACCAATAAAAGTACAGACGCGGTCAGGAGCCGTGTGCGGAGCATTGTTCACTGGTCCGACCAAAACGTCGTTCACGGCTCTGATAGGAAAGAATGGCCTGATCCAGCGCAACCCGATCAAAGTCTGGCCAGAGAGTTTCGGTAAAATAAAATTCTGTGTAGGCCAATTGCCAAAGCAGAAAATTGCTGATGCGCTGCTCACCCCCGGTGCGAATGAACAAGTCGGGTTCTGGTAAGTCACCCAGGCAGAGATGCGCCTGCAAATCCGCTTCGGTCATGGAGTGCACCGAGGAAAGATTGGCTCGGTGCCAGGCGTTGACTGCCTGCAGAATATCCCAACGTCCCCCATAATTCACCGCAAGTGTCAAGGTCAGCGCCTGGTTATCCAAAGTCAAACGTTCTGCTTCTTCGATCAGCGCCTGCAATTTTTTACCCAGGGGAGAGCGGTCTCCGATCACGCGTAAACGCACTCCAGCCCCGTGCAGTTGCTGAATTTCTTTTTCCAGCATGTGCATGAAAAGTTGCATGAGCAAACTGACCTCATCTGCTGGACGGCGCCAGTTTTCACTGCTGAAAGCAAACAGGGTCAGGTAGGGAATGCCCTGTTGCAAGCCAGATTCCACCAGGGTACGCACCGCCTCGCTTCCCTTGCGATGTCCTGCAATCCGCGGCAAAAGACGCCGACGAGCCCAGCGCCCATTGCCGTCCATGATGATGGCAATATGGCGAGGAATCGTAGCGACGTCCGGAATCGTCTGGGTGGAACTTTTTACCCTGACCATGGCAGGTTCGCGCCGAACCGTCAAACCGCCATCAACTCGGCTTCCTTGACGGCCAGCATCTTGTCGATTTCTTGAATGAAGCGATCGGTCATTTTCTGGATGTCCTCCTGCGCACGCCGCTCCTCATCTTCCGAAAGAGTTTTGGCTTTGACCATATCCTTGAACTGTGCCAGGGCATCCCTTCGAATATTTCGTACCGCCACGCGTCCGCCTTCGGATTCAGCCTTGACCACTTTGGTCAGGTCGCGCCGCCGTTCTTCGGTTAAAGAAGGCATGGGCACCCGAATCAGATCCCCCTGAGAGGAAGGATTGAGACCGAGGTCAGACTCCCGGATGGCCTTTTCGATCACCGCACCCATTTTTTTCTCGTAGGGATTGACCCCAATGGTTCGGGCATCCACCAGATTGATGCTCGCCACCTGGCTAAGCGGAGTAGGGGTTCCGTAATAATCCACTCGAATGTGATCCAGCAAACCGGCATGGGCTCGCCCCGTTCGCACCTTGGCCAAATCCGCCTTGAGGGTTTCCACGGATTTGGCCATTTTCTGTTCGGTAGTCTTTTTGATATCGGAAATCATCTGACATGACCCTTTCAATTCGTCACGAAGGTGCCTTCGGGTTCGCCCCGAACAACACGCATCAAAGCACCCGGTTTAAAAATGCTAAACACGCCAATGGGCAGGTTCTGATCCCGACACAGAGTCAGTGCCGTCGCATCCATCACTTTCAGATTGTTGACAATGGCCTCTTCAAAGGTAAGGCGTAAATAGCGGCGAGCATCCGGGTTCTTTTTCGGATCATCCGTATAAATCCCGTCTACTTTGGTTGCTTTGAGCACTACCTCAGCACTGATCTCTGCTCCTCGCAGCGCCGCTGCCGTATCCGTCGTAAAAAACGGATTGCCCGTCCCCGCAGCAAAAATCACCACCTTGCCTTCTTCCAGATAACGCAATGCCTTGCCACGAATGTAAGGTTCAGCCACCTGCTCCAGATTCAGGGCCGACTGAACCCGGCTAACCACCTCCACCCGACGCATGGCATCCTGCAAAGCCAAGGCATTCATGACCGTGGCCAGCATTCCCATGTAATCGGCGGTGGCACGGTCCATTCCTATGGCACCAGGTGCCAGCCCCCGAAAAATATTGCCCCCTCCAATCACCACGGCAACTTGCACACCCTGTCGTACAACGGCGGCAATCTCGGCCACGATACGATCGATCGTGGCTCGATTGATGCCGTACGCATCCTCCCCCATCAGAGCTTCGCCCGACAATTTCAAGAGAATGCGTTGGTAAGCAAGTTTCATGGTCTTCCCTGATTAAGCCATCGTACCTGCGGCTGCGGCGACTTCATCGGCAAAGTTCTCGACTTTTTTCTCGATACCCTCGCCCACCACCAGCATGGAGAAGCGTTGCACGCTGGCACCCCGACTTTTGAGCAAAACTTCCACGGTTTGGTCCGGATTCTTGACAAAGGGTTGCCCAACCAGGGTTACCTCGGCCAAATATTTCTGAACCCGCCCCTCCACCATCTTGGCGATGATCTCTGCAGGTTTTCCTGACTCTGCTGCTTGCGCCGTGTAAATTTCGCGCTCGTGCTGGAGCAACTCAGCGGGAATCTCTGTCCTGGAAACACATACCGGTTTGCTGGCTGCAATATGCATGGCAATGTCACGGCCCAGCGCCCCATCTCCCCCGATCATATCCACCAACACGCCAATTTTTTGCCCGTGCTTGTACTGAGCCAGATGCCCCGTGGTCTCGTAACGAGTAAAACGACGCAAGGTCATATTTTCACCCAACTTCATGACCAGAGCCTGCCGCACGTCTTCAAGAACGCCGCCACCGGGCAGAGAACACTGAGCCAATGCCTCCACTGTCACCGGGTTGTTGTGCACCACACACTCGGCTGCCGCGCGCGCAAAGTCCATGAACTCTTCATTCTTGGCCACAAAGTCAGTTTCGCAGTTGACTTCCACCAGCGCGCCAACCCGGGCATCGGCATGGATAGCCACCGCCACCACACCTTCCGCCGCCACCCTGGTGGCGGCTTTGCTGGCCTTGGCTCCGCTCCGAATGCGCAACAGGTCTTCCGCGGCTTTCATATCTCCCTGAGCCTCGGTCAAAGCCTTCTTGCATTCCATCATCCCCAAGCCTGTACGTTCACGCAGTTCTTTCACCATCGATGCGGTAATTTCCGCCATAGCCCACTCCTTACAATTAATCTGGAAACCCCTGCCTGGCAGGGGCGTCAGTGCCCGACTCTTCAGACCTCGGATACGTCACTTTCCTCTTCGACAAATTCTTCCCCTGAAATGGCCTCGTTAAGGCTTTGGGCACGTCCTTCCAGAATGGCATCTGCTACCCCGCGGGCATAGAGTCGAATGGCGCGCGTCGAATCATCGTTCCCCGGAATGACATAATCAATGCCTTCCGTGGAGTTATTGGTATCCACAATGCCAATGATGGGAATCCCCAACTTGCGTGCTTCCACCACGGCATTTTTTTGATAGCCCACGTCAATCACGAACAATGCATCCGGCACACCATTCATGGACACGATCCCCCCCAGACTGCGCGCCAGTTTGTCTTTTTCGCGCTGATAGGTGAGGGCTTCTTTCTTGGACAAACGATCCATGGAACCATCTTCGATCATCAAGGAAAGTTCATTGAGACGCTTGATCGATTGCTTGACCGTTTTGAAATTTGTGAGCATCCCGCCCAACCAGCGGTGGTCCACAAAAGGAGACCCCGCCCGCAGCGCTTCCTCGCGCACGATATCGCGAGCCTGACGCTTGGTCCCCACAAACAGGATCGACTGATTATTGGCAGACAAACGACGCACAAAGTTCATGGCTTCCTGATAAAGAGGAAGGGTCTTCTCCAGATTGATGATGTGGATCTTGTTGCGGTGACCAAAAATGAAAGGAGCCATCTTGGGATTCCAGTAACGGGTCTGGTGTCCAAAATGAACTCCGGCTTCCAGCATTTGTCGCATGGTGACTGACATGGTAAAACTCCTGATCGAGGGTTGAGCCGCCGCCGGTCCATTTCACCTTTTCCAAGGCACCCTGTGTTTTAACCGGCGTGTGAAATTGCTATAAAGCCCTTTATGATACCATCCCGACTTCATAATAATCAACCAAGCCAAATTCCGAACTCATGTCTTCTTCTGCAGTCACTCTGAAAAACCCCGAAGAAATTCACAAAATGCGTATCGCCTGTCGCCTCGCTGCCGAAGTGCTGGACTACATTACGCCCCACGTGGTTCCGGGCGTCACCACCGACCATTTGGATCGCCTGTGCCATGACTACATGGTCGAGGTTCAACACACCATCCCGGCCCCCCTGAATTATGCGCCCAAGGGACATCGGCCCTATCCCCGTTCGATTTGCACTTCGGTCAACCATCAGGTCTGTCACGGCATTCCCGGCGACCGCATCCTCAAGAATGGAGACATCGTCAATCTCGACATCACCGTCATCAAGGAAGGATTTCATGGGGATACCAGCCGCATGTTCTGTGTGGGAGAAATCAGCAAACAGGCCCGCCGTCTTTGCGACCTGACTTATGAATCTCTCTGGCACGGCATCCGGGCCGTCGCTCCAGGCCACCATCTGGGAGACATCGGCCATGCCATTCAGACCTTTGCCGAAAAAGCGGGGTACAGCGTAGTCCGCGAGTTTTGTGGTCACGGCATCGGGCGTCACTTTCACGAAGAACCTCAGGTCCTCCATTACGGCAAAAAAGGCAGCGGCTTGCGCCTCGAAGCCGGCATGATTTTCACCATCGAACCCATGATCAATGCCGGGCGGCGGGATATCCGACCATTGGGCGATGGCTGGACCATTGTCACCGCAGATCATAGCCTGTCTGCCCAGTGGGAACATACGATCCTGGTAACACCAGAGGGGTTCGAAGTTCTGACCCTCTCTTCCGGAACACCTCCCGCCCCCTGACCATGCACGCCACTGCCACGCTCAAATCCCAACTTCAAAAGAAAAGAGCCGAACTTTTTGAAGCCTACCTGCGCCAACCCTCCCCTCGACGCCTGCTCAAGCAATGGTGTGCCGTCGTGGATGAAACCCTGCGCCAACTCTGGAGCACCCACGACTTCAAACAAGATGCCACCTTGGTGGCTGTGGGCGGCTATGGACGCGGGGAGTTGTATCCCTATTCCGACATCGATCTGCTCATCCTGTTGCCCGGTCAAGAAAACGGCTTCCTCACCCAACGCATCGAATCTTTCATTGGTACCCTCTGGGATATTGGACTGGAAGTCGGTCACAGCGTCCGCACCGAAGCCGAATGCCTGAAAGAAGCCGTTCAGGACCTGACCATCGCCACCAATCTGTCCGAACAACGATTTCTCAGCGGGAAACGACGGGCCCAACAGGAACTTTGTCAAAAACTTCCCGCCACTCTGGACCTGAACGCCTTCAGAGCCGGCAAGATCCAGGAACAGCGCCAGCGTCATCACAAACACCACGATACGGCCTTCAACCTGGAACCCAACCTCAAGGAAAGTCCGGGCGGACTGCGGGATCTGCACACCATTTCCTGGATCGCATGGGGAGCGGGGTTGAATCCTGGGTGGGCCTCTTTCACCCAGGCGGGACTGATCAGCGCAGCAGAAGCACGACAGGCCCGTACACGCTGGGGGTTTTTACAGGATTTGCGGATTCGTCTGCAGGGTCTTGCGCAACGCCGCGAAGACCGCCTCCTCTTCGATTATCAGACCTCCCTCGCGCTTCAGCTCGGTTGGCAAGACAGCGCACAACGACGCGCCAGCGAAGGGTTGATGCAAGCCTACTACAAAACCGCCAAATCTGTTCTATTGATGAATGCCATTCTAGTGGAGCAAATTGAGGCACGCACCCGCCCTGTGCACCTACCTCCTGTTCTCCTGCAAGATCCCTTCGTACGACAGGGAGATTTGCTGGGCACCACCCCCGGTACCCTTCTGGATCAGAAACCGGAACTCCTCTTCAATGCCTTCCTTCTTCTCCAGCAATACCCTGACCTGCGTGGTTTCACACCCGATGTTCTGCGTGCCGTCTGGCGGGGAAAACGCCACATCAATGCGGCTTTTCGTTCCAACCCGGTGCATCAGCAGCAGTTTCTCGAAATCCTCAGGCAACCGGCACGAACCGCCGATGTCCTGAAACGCATGAATTATCTGGGGGTTCTGGGACGTTACCTGCCCGCCTTTGGACGCATCGTGGGACAAATGCAGCATGACCTGTACCATGCCTATACCGTGGATGAGCATACTCTGAAGGTCATCCGTAACCTGCGTCGCTTTGCCCTGCCCCGTTTTAATCATGAATTCCCTCTCTGCTCCACCCTGATGCAACAATTTGACCGGCCTGATCTGTTGATCCTGGCGGCACTTTTTCATGATATTGCCAAAGGTCGGGGCGGAAATCATGCCCAACTTGGTCGTTCGGATGCCCTCTATTTTTGTCGCCAACACCATTTGCCCCGAACCGATACACAGTTGGTGGCCTGGCTGGTGGAACAACATCTCAATTTTTCTGCAGTGGCCCAGAAACAGGACCTTTCAGATCCTGCAGTAATCTGCCGTTTTGCGGAACAAACGGGAAACCTGCGTCGTCTGACTGCCCTCTACCTGCTCACCGTGGCCGATATCCGGGGCACCAGTCCCAAGGTATGGAATGCCTGGAAAGGAAAACTACTGGAGGATCTGTATCGCCTGACCGCACAGGTTCTGGAAGGAGAACAAATAACTCATGACGAACCCAGCACAAATCGCCAAACTCAGGCCCTGGAGATTCTGAAACACTATGGCTTGCAAGAGGTTTCCGAAGTGACCTTGTGGAAGACCCTGGAAGACGGCTATTTCCGACGCCATGAAATCCGGGACATCGCATGGCATGCCCGCAGTTTGCAAGGTTGCACCGGATCTTCGAAACCCCGGGTACGGGCACGTCTTTCACCGGTGGGGGAAGGATTCCAGGTTCTGATCTACAGCCCGGATCGAACCGGTTTGTTTGCCCACCTTTGCGAATACTTCGAGCGTTCCGGCCAAGCCATTGTTGCCGCCCGCATCCACACCACCCTGGATCAGCATGCCCTTGACACCTTTCAGGTGCTGCCCCACCACAGTTCGGTGGAACATTATCGAACGCAACTCAAACGCATAGAAAACGAATTACAGGAACAACTGGATCATCCCGGTCCTCTTCCTACCCCGCGCAGGTCACGCCTGCCCCGCCAACTTCGCCATTTTCCCTATCCCGCGCGCATCCTGTTGGGAGATCCGGAACGCGATGGTCAGGTCCCCCTGACCGTGGTAGCCGGTGACCGCCCCGGCTTGCTGTACCGACTGGCCTGCGTTTTTCTGCGCCACGACATCGATCTGCACGGGGCCCGCATCAATACCTTGGGCGAACGGGTGGAAGACGTCTTTCTGATTTCTTCTCCACGCCTGGATAATCCGACAGAACGCCAGTGTCTGCATGACGACCTGCTGCACGAAGTCTCTCAGGAACAGTCTCCCATGCCCACAGAATCAGTCACCAGCCGGACGTAGTTCGGGGTCGGGAAACAATTCCTCGATGAAACCGAAACGGCTGAAATCCCGAATTCGACTGGGGTAGAGGATCCCGTCCAGATGGTCACATTCATGTTGTACTACCCGCGCATGAAAACCACTGACGGTTCGTTCGATCCATTCCCGCTGCAGATTCCAGCCCGCGTAATAAAGATGTTGGGCACGGGGAACCCAGCCACGCATCCCCGGGACGGACAGGCACCCTTCCCATCCCTCTTCCTGGTCATCCCCCAAAGGTCGCCAGACCGGATTGATGAGGAGGGTGCGGGGAATCGGCGCCGCATCGGGATAACGTGCACTGGCCTCGAAACCAAACAAGACGACTCTCCACCCCACACCAATCTGTGGCGCGGCCAGCCCCACCCCCTCCGCCTTGAGCAAGGTGTCTTCCAGATCCTGAACCAACTCGGGCAAGCAGGGCCATTCCTCCTCCGCCACCGACACAGCGGGAGAGCACAGGGCAGGATGGCCCATTCTCACAATAGGACGCACCGCCATTCAGGTTCGCTCTGCCAGCCAATGGGCAAAAGCAGTCCCGGTTTCTTCGTGGCGCAAACCATAGGTCACCGTTGCCTTGAGATAACCCAACTTGCTTCCGCAATCATAACGTACTCCCTCAAAGGGACAAGCCAGAACCATTTCACGCTCCAGCAGACGGGCAATCCCGTCGGTCAACTGAATTTCCCCGCCCGCCCCCGGTGCCACTTCGCGCAGGGTGTCGAAAACCGACGGGGTCAAAATATAACGCCCAACCACCGCCAAAGTTGAAGGAGCCCGATCCGGCGCGGGTTTCTCCACGATTCCCGTAACCCTCAAATACTCGCCCATCCCATGTTCCGTCTGGACGATACCATATTGTCCGGTCTGTGCACGGGGCACTTGCTGCACCCCCAGAACAGAGGAACCACTTTTTTCGTACCATTCCATCATCTGACGTAACACCGGAACCTTTGAATCGATCAAATCATCTGCCAGTACCACGGCAAAAGGTTCATCCCCCACCAAAGGCGCCGCACACAAGATGGCATGGCCCAATCCCAAGGCTTCCGGCTGTCGGACATAGGCACAACTTACCCCCGAGGGCGGCAGATTACGAACGATTTCCAACATTCGGTCTTTCCCCCGTTGAGCCAGTTCAGCCTCCAATTCATAAGCTTTGTCGAAGTGATCTTCTATTGCTCTCTTACCGCGACCCGTCACAAAAATCATTTCTGTGATGCCCGCCGCCACGGCTTCTTCCACTGCGTATTGAATCAATGGCTTGTCCACCACCGGCAACATTTCCTTGGGACTGGCCTTGGTCGCAGGTAAAAATCGGCTCCCCATTCCTGCCACCGGAAATACTGCTTTACGAATT
The DNA here is from genome assembly GCF_000735045.1 of Ferrovum myxofaciens. GTDB lineage: Bacteria > Pseudomonadota > Gammaproteobacteria > Burkholderiales > Ferrovaceae > Ferrovum > Ferrovum myxofaciens. Next base: position 46,142 of record NZ_JPOQ01000074.1, on the reverse strand, counting down.
TTTTTGATCATGCATTGATTTCCTTGAAAAGTTTATCCCACTGATCCTCATCAAGCATCGGGATGCCCAATTTTTGTGCCTGCGCGACCTTGCTGCCCGGATCCCGCCCCACCACCAGATAATGAGTCGAACGGGACAAACTGCCCACCACCTTTCCCCCGGCTTGCTCAATACGTTCCCTGGCTTCCTCCCGGGAATAACGGGCCAGAGTTCCGGTCAAGACAAAGGTCAAACCCGCCAAAACCTGCACAGCCTGCCGATTCCGGGTATTTTCGTACCAGTGGATACCCTGGGCACGCAGGTGCGCGATGATCTGCCGATTGCGTTCTCCGGAAAAAAATTCTCGCAGGGATTGGGCTACCACGGGACCAATCTCCACCACTTCCTGCAAACGGGTTTCGTCGGCTTCCATCACGTCTTCCAGCGTCCCGAAATGAAGTGCCAGATCCTGGGCCGTGCGTTCGCCGATCTGGCGAATTCCCAAGGCGAACAGAAACCGTGCCAAGGTGGTTTCCTTGCTACGTTCCAGGGATTGCACCAGATTTTCTGCGGATTTCATCGCCATGCGGGGCAATGAAGCCCATTGTTCGAGGGTCAGGCGGTAAAGATCGGCAGGTTCCGTCACCCAGGCGCGTTCCACCAGAGCATCCACCAGTTTCTCACCCAGTCCTTCCACATTCATGGCACGTCGTCCGACAAAATGCAGTAATGCCTGCTTGCGTTGAGCCGGGCAGTGGAGGCCTCCACTACAGCGCCAGGAAATTTCCTCCGGAAGCCGTCGCGCTGGACATCCACATACCGGACAGGTGAGGGGCATCTCAAAAGCCACTGTGTCTGCAGGGCGAAGTTCCCGAACCACCCGTACCACTTCCGGAATGACATCGCCTGCACGGCGGACCCAGACCTGATCTCCCACCCGGATATCCTTACGACGAATTTCCTCGTCATTATGCAGGGTTGCGCGCATTACCGTCACTCCCCCCACGAATACGGGCTTCAAATGCGCCACAGGAGTCAACGTACCGGTACGCCCCACTTGAACCTCGATGGCTTCCACCGTACTCAATGCCTCTTCGGCAGGAAACTTGTGCGCCAGAGCAAAACGCGGCGCACGGGTGACAAACCCCAACCTCTGCTGGGCAATGCGTGCATTGACCTTATAGACCACCCCATCCACTTCGTAAGGCAGGGAAGCGCGGCGCGCGCCCAGATTCTCAAAAAACGCCCGGAGCCCGCTTTCGCCCTGGACCACCTGGACCTCTTCTGCCACGGGAAACCCCAGCGTGCCCAGCCAACGCAGTAACGCATCCTGATGATCCGGCAGTTCATAGCCAGGAGAGACTCCGCCCACACCATAAGCCAGAAAGACCAGGGGACGACGGGCCGTTTCTGCCGGGTCCAGTTGGCGCAAAGCGCCTGCGGCGGCATTGCGCGGATTGACGAAGGCTCGTTCTCCTGCCCTTGTCTGACGCTGATTGAGTTGTTCGAAGTCCTTCTTGAGCATCAGGACTTCTCCGCGCACCTCCAACCACTCTGGCCAGGGTTCAGAACCCTGCATACGCCGGGGAATACTTTTCACCGTCATCAGATTGGCAGTTACCTCTTCTCCCTTCTCACCATCGCCGCGCGTGGCACCCTGCACCAGAGTGCCCCCACGATACAACAGGTTGATGGCCAGACCATCGAATTTTGGTTCACAACAATAGGCCACCGCCTCCACGCCCAATCCCATTCGAACCCGCCGATCAAATTCCTGGAGATCGTGAAAATCAAATCCATTATTCAGACTCAGCATGGGTTCACGGTGGCGAACCAGGCGCACGTTGCGGCGCAAATCCAGAGATCCCACTTGCTGAGTGGGGGAATCCGCCCTGACCTGATCAGGATGCCGGGCTTCCAATGCCGCCAGTTCCCGATACAGCGCATCATATTCCGCATCGGGAATCGTGGGCGCATCGAACCCGTGGTATTCCTGATTGTAATGCTTCAGTTTATCCTGCAGAAGATGCAGACGGGCAATTTCATCCATGTGCCCCCCCTTCAGGAAAAGAAACGCCGTGCCAGTGTACTGCCGCAGGGAATCCCCTGAGTTTCCAAAGTCCCCATCACCTGAGCCAGTTGCTTCTCGATGGTGGTGCATTGACGCACCCCCAGACGTTCTCCCTGATCATCCACCACCTCTCCTTCCAGCACCAGGGCAAGCCGTTCAGCCACCGCAAACATCTCTTTGAAAATCGTCACAGGATCCGGTACACGCACCACTTCCAATAACAGGGTCACGGCGCTGATGGGTTCATGATCCAGATTCACGGGTAGGAAAGGGGCACCATCCTGACGAATCAAGGTGAAGCGATCCTGTCCATCCGCCGTACGGGCATGGCATCCCCCATCCTCACCCAAACTTATTCCTTCCTGCGTCAAATATTTCAGGAGCCGTGACCCCAGAGGACTTTTGATGGGAGAAAAGCGGACATTGATTCCCACGATGATATCTACCTGTTCACAGAATCGATCCAGTTGTTGGGCACGTTCCGCCGCCTGGCCCACTTCTCCAGGCTCGATGGTTGCCCCCAGATGACTGGCGAGGGCACGCATTTCATCTGCAAAGAGCGTGAGTCTTGCCTCACTGATCCGTCCTGCCCGACTAACCAGAGGCAACAGCCCATGACACTGCTCAAAATTCACGCCCCCCTGAGTTGTCACGTCCATCCATTGTCCCTGATGCTGTCCTACCCAACGCAATCCCTGGGTCATCAAGCGGGATCGATGAATGGCTTGGCGCAGGTCATTCCCGGTGAAATGCCCCCGCAATACCACGTCGTATTCAAAACGAAGATCGGGAGCCTGGGCAAGGCTCGTGGAACCCTGATCCGTGGAAACAGGGATTTCGCCCAATTTTGGTTCCTCGCGAACGGCAATTTCGGATACCTCATCCAGCAAAGGATCATGAACCGAAGTCGGAATCAAGTCCCGGGTCAACCGCTGCTGGCGTTGCTCCTGCCAGCGTCCCCACAATACCACTCCCACTACCAAGGCCAAAGCCGATACCCCAGCCATTATCCGCAATTCACTCATCATGCCTTCCTCAAAGGATCACTTGTTCCGTCAAACGCAGGGCTTCTTCCACATCCACTGCCACCATACGCGATACCCCGGATTCTGCCATAGTAATACCAATCAACTGTTGTGCCATTTCCATTGCTACCTTGTTGTGGGTGTTAAAGAGAAACTGGGTATGCTCGGACATCCTCTGCACCATGCGCGCAAAACGCTCGGTATTCGTATCATCCAGAGGGGCATCACGCCGACGCACCGTGGTCTCGTTGATGGTGTAACGGGACACCCCGTTGCCCGGGAATCGGGATATGAACCGCATCGGCAAAGGATTTGAAACCCGCCAGTTTAATGTGTTTGAGATGCACTAAATGCGCTGCTGTCCACAAAGAAGTTAGAATAAGAAGATTCTACTCCATCAGACAGGATCTCCCCAATGCCCGCACAACCCAGTCGTACTCTGGAAACCTTCCCGAATCCAAGTCCGGAACGGGATTACCTGATTCATATGGAACTGCCCGAATTCACCTGTCTGTGTCCCAAGACCGGGCAACCCGATTTTGCCTGGTTGAGTCTCGACTATGTCCCGGATCAGACCAATGTCGAATTAAAGAGCCTCAAACTGTATCTGTGGTCTTTCCGAAATGAAGGGGCCTTTCATGAAGCCGTGACGCAACGCATTCTCGATGACCTGGTCGCAGCGACACAACCCCGTTTCCTGCGTCTCTTGAGTCGCTGGAACGTGCGCGGCGGCATCTTTACCCACGTACTGAGCGAACACCGTCAGGAAGGGTGGCAGCCCCGTTGTTCTTTGCCGCCAGTGCACTTTGCAGGCGCGACTCCCTGGGCCCCTCCTCTGGCATGAACCCTCGTCTTGACACACTTCAGCCCTATCCTTTTGAACGCTGGCGAAGCCTGATCGGAGCGCAGTCTCCCTGCCCCGATCATACCCCCATCGCACTGTCCATCGGAGAACCCCGTCATCCCACTCCACGTTTCATTCAGGAGGCGCTGTGTGCGCATCTGGACGAACTGGCCCGCTACCCGCAGACCCTGGGTTCCCAAGTGTTGCGCGAAACCCTGGCAGGCTGGCTGGAACATCGTTTTCACCTCCCCCCCCTGGATCCGGATACGGAAATACTGCCCACATTGGGCAGTCGTGAAGCCCTGTTTTCCCTTACCCAAACCCTGCTCGACCCGGGGGCTGAAGAAAGGGTGGTCTGTCCCAACCCTTTTTACCAAATCTACGAAGGAGCCACATTGCTGGCGGGAGGACGTCCCTACTTTGTCAATGCCGACCCCGCTCAAGGGTACCGCATCGATTACAGCCAGGTTCCCGAATCCGTCTGGACCCATACCCGTCTGGTCTTTATCTGTTCTCCTGGTAACCCCACCGGAGGAGTCCTGAGCATGGAGGAGTGGACCCGGCTGTTCGCCCTCTCTGACCGGTATGGGTTCACCCTCGTGAGCGATGAATGCTATTCGGAAATCTACCCTCTGGACAGTGCACCTCCGCTGGGTGGACTGGAAGCTGCCCAGCGTCTCGGTCGTTCGGGTTATCCGCGCCTCCTCGTCATGGGCAGCCTGTCCAAACGCTCCAATGTTCCGGGATTACGCTCGGCCTTCGTGGCAGGAGATCGGCATTTGCTCAGGCGGTTTGCGCTCTATCGTACCTATCATGGCAGCGCCATGAACCCGGCGGTACAAGCGGCCAGCGTGGCGGCCTGGCGGGACGAGACCCATGTTCAGGAAAACCGCCGGCTTTACCAGGCAAAGATGACCCGGTTCTACGACTGTGTTCACCCTCACCTCCCTTTGGTACGACCACAGGCCGGTTTCTACTACTGGGTTCAGGTCCCTGGTTCAGATACGGACTTTGCACGCGCCCTCTATTTGAAACGTAACGTTGCAGTCCTGCCCGGCAGTTATCTGGCACGAACTGCCCACGGCTTCAACCCCGGAACCGGACAGGTGCGTATTGCCCTGGTGGGATCCCTCGAAGAAACCGGGGAAGCGATTGAACGTCTGCTCGACTTTCTTGCCCATTACCCCTCCTGAGGAGAATTTACCCCATGTGGTCTGACGCACAAACCTTGATCGAACATGCCTTTGAACAACGGGAGCACTGGAGTCCCAGCGCCCCCCCCGACGAACTGCACGAAACCATTGAACGAGTCATCACGGCTCTGGATCAGGGTCTTCTGCGGGTCGCCGAAAAAAAAGACGGAAGTTGGGTCACCCACCAGTGGATTAAAAAAGCCGTGCTTCTGTCTTTCCGTCTTCAGGCCAACCACCGTATGGATGGAGGGTTCACCCAATATTGGGACAAGGTGGACAGCAAGTTTGCGCACTACGATGATGCGGCCTTCTCTCTGGGCGGTTTTCGAGTGGCCCCACCCGCTCTGGTTCGGCGCGGCAGTTTCATCGCCCGCAATGTGGTGCTCATGCCTTCCTACGTCAATATCGGTGCCTATGTAGACGAATCCGCCATGGTTGATACCTGGGCAACCGTGGGTTCATGCGCCCAAATCGGCAAACATGTTCACCTGTCCGGAGGGGTTGGCATCGGCGGCGTTCTGGAACCGGTCCAAGCCAATCCCACCATCATCGAAGATCATTGCTTCATCGGCGCTCGCTCGGAAATCGTGGAAGGGGTCATCGTGGGTGAAGGCTCGGTCATCTCCATGGGCGTCTATATCGGCCAAAGCACAAAAATCTTTGATCGCGAAACCGGCATCGTCACCTACGGACAGGTTCCGGCCGGCTCCGTGGTGGTGTCTGGCAACCTTCCCTCCACCGATGGTAGTTACAGTTTGTACTGTGCGGTCATCGTCAAGAAAGTGGACGCCAAGACTCGTTCCAAAACCAGCATCAATGAATTGTTGCGGGGCGCCTGAATGACCGACCCCACTCTGGAACTCACCGCGGAATTGATCCGCCATGCTTCAGTGACCCCCGAAGATGGCGGATGTCAGGAACTCATTGCCCGCCGCTTGGCCCCTCTGGATTTCAAGGCCACCCCTCTGGACCGGGGCGAGGTCAGCAATCTGTGGCTGCGACGGGGAACCGGGTCCCCACTGGTGGTTCTGGCAGGACATACAGACGTGGTCCCCCCAGGCCCCGAATCCGGCTGGCATTCTCTCCCCTTCCTGCCGACGATACGAGATGGATTTCTGTACGGACGCGGCGCGGCTGACATGAAGACCTCCCTGGCAGCCTTTGTAACCGCCATCGAAAGCATTTTGAGTACTCACCCGGACCTGCCAGGTTCCATCGCACTGCTCCTCACATCGGACGAAGAAGGACCCGCTCTGGATGGCACCGTACGTGTGGTGGAATGGCTCGAGGAAACAGGGCAAATTCCTGACTATTGTCTGGTGGGGGAACCCACTTCCGTAGATCAACTGGGCGATACCATCAAAAACGGACGCCGCGGATCCCTGTCCGGCGTACTGACAGTACGTGGCACACAAGGTCACGTGGCTTATCCCCATCTGGCCCGTAATCCCATCCACCTGGCCGCCCCTGCCCTGGCCGAACTGGCCAGCACGGTATGGGATCAGGCCAGTAAAGATTTTCCTGCCACAACGTTTCAAATATCCAATCTGCAGAGCGGAACCGGTGCTGGAAATGTCATCCCCGGTGAATTGACCGCCTGGTTCAATTTTCGTTTTTCCACCGCCAGTTCAGCAGATTCCCTGCAGGAACGGACACAGCAAATCCTGCAACGGCATGGTCTGGAGTTCGACCTGCAATGGTCACTGGGCGCTCAGCCCTTCCTGACACCGCAAGGCACTCTGGTTGCCGCAGTCCAAGAAGCGGTACGGCACGTCACGGGATTACACCCCACACTGTCCACCAGTGGCGGAACCTCGGATGGTCGCTTTCTGGTCACGCTGGGTTCCCAGGTGGTTGAACTGGGGCCTTGCAACAGTACCATTCACCAACGTAATGAATGCATTGCCAGCACCGATCCGGCCCGTCTGTCTGCCATCTACCAACGCTTGCTCCTGAATCTGCTGACCCCATGAAACCCTTTCCCAATTCCCATGAAATTCTTCCCCTGAACACCCTGCGCGATCTATGGCGTTGGGGTGTCACGATCCTGCAGCGCAGCGGTGTGTTTTTTGGGCATGGTTATCCCACCCCTCAGGAAGAAGCAAGGCACCTGCTCCTGTTCAGCCTTTCCCTTCCCCGGGATCAGGACCCCACCCTTTGGCTCGATGCGCACATCCTGCCCCACGAACGAGAAGAATTTCTGGGCCTTCTCCAACGGCGCATCGAAGAACGCATTCCCGTGCCCTACCTGACCCACGAAGCCTGGCTCGGTCCGCACCGCTTTTACTGCGACGAGCGTACCCTGATTCCCCGTTCTTTCATCGCAGAGGCGCTGGAAGATGCCTTGGTTTTCCTGATCGAGGACTTTCATACCCTGCAACGGGTGGCAGACGTCTGTACAGGAGGGGGCTCTCTGGCCATCCTGCTGGCGCTCCACTGCCCCGAGGCCCGTGTGGATGCTGCCGATATTTCCCCGGATGCCCTGGCGGTGGCTCGTCTCAACTGTGCCGAATACGGACTTTCAGCGCAGATCCATCTGTTTGAGGGAGACCTGCTCGAACCGCTGGAGGAAGGTATCTACGATTTGATCATTTCCAACCCGCCCTACGTCGATCAGGCCGCCATGGAAAACCTTCCTGCCGAGTACCGCCAAGAACCCATCGCCGCTCTGGCCAGCGGTATCGACGGACTGGATCATGTACGGAGAATCCTCACAACGGCCCACCGCCATCTCAGCCCAGAGGGCTGGCTGGTGGTGGAAGTGGGCCATCAGGCCGATGCACTGGAAGCCGCTTTTCCGCACTTGCCTTTTATCTGGCTCGATCTTTCCGCGGGGAACCGGTTTGTCTTTGCACTCCCGTACGCGGCCTTGGGGTCTTAGGACGCAAGTTGGGTTGCCCCGGTGCCCTCTTTTCTTCCTGAATGACCGGGGTCATCCCTGCCCAGTCCAGAACCCGTTGCACGGCGCGCGCATCCAATTCTTCGAAATGGCCCCGCTTGAGGCGGGGGGGTAATCCAATGAGTCCAAAACGAACGCGCATCAAACGCCCCACCATACACCCCAATGCGGCAAACATCCGCCGTACTTCACGGTTTCTTCCTTCCTTCAATACCACCTGATACCAGTGATTGGTCCCTTCTCCCCCCTGATCCCGAATGGCTTCAAAACGAGCCGGACCATCCTCCAACAAGATTTCATGACAGGACTGCTGCATTTGCAGGTCGTTCAATTCACCCACGACACGCACAGCATATTCCCGTTCAATTTCAAAACTGGGGTGGGTCAGGCGATGCGCCAAAGCGCCGCTGGTGGTAAAAATCAGAAGTCCACTGGTGTTATAGTCCAGTCGTCCCACGCTGACCCATTTTTCCCCTTTGAGTTTGGGCAAGGTGGCAAACACCGTAGCTCTCCCATCGGGATCATCACGACTGACGATTTCACCCTCAGGCTTGTGGTAAAGCAGGATTCGAACCTGCGCTTCGGCAAACTTTAGCCGTACCGGCCGTCCCCGTACGGTGACCCGATCCCCAGGGCTCACCTGCGACCCCACCTGGGCCACTGCCCCATTCACCCGAACCTCTCCTGCTTCGATCAAAGCTTCCATTTCCCGCCGCGAACCGACTCCGGACTGGGCCAATACCTTATGTAAGCGCTGGGGTTCCATTTTCATTTCCTTCTGTGTGTCCATCCAGTGCAGGCAAATCGCGCAAGGTGCGCAGTCCGAGATGATCCAGAAAATTTCGGGTCGTACCAAACAGCGTGGGGCGCCCCGGTGTTTCCCGTTGGCCCACGGCTTCGATCCATCCACGTTCTTCCAGTGTTTTGAGTATCGGAGAGGACGACAAATCCAAAGGCCCTTCAAACTGTTCGAGAAAAATTTCCAGGGCTTCGGGAGGGATATAGAGATCTTTGGGCCAGGCCGAGAAAAATGCTCCCTTGACCCTGGCCTCCGGATACTCGAAGGCCACCACTTCCTGGTTCATGAATACACCAGGCCCATGGCTTCACGGACATCACGCAGGGTATCGCAGGCCAGACGGCGGGCTCGCTCGCATCCATCCGCAATGATATTACGCACCAGGGTGGGATCTTCCTGATACAACTGAGCCCGCTCACGCAAGGGGCGCAATTCGAGAATGACCTGCTCGATGATCGGTTGCTTGCACTGAACGCACCCAATCCCGGCAGTCCGACATCCATCCTCCACCCACGTCAGGGTTTTTTCATCGCTGTAAAGTTTGTGAAAAGCATAGACGGGACAACGGGTTGGCTCTCCGGGATCCGTACGTAATTTTCTTGCTTCGTCGGTTTTCATGGTGCTGATCTTGTGGGCCAAAGCCTCTTCCGACAAACGCAGGGGCAGGGTGTTTCCGTAGGATTTAGCCATTTTTTGGCCATCCAGGCCTGGCAAGCGCGAGGCCTCGGTCAAGAGCGCCTGGGGCTCGGCCAGAATGGGCTTGGCATTCCCTTCCAGGTAGCCAAAAAGACGTTCACGGTCTCCCAGGGAAAGATTTTGAGCTTCGGCAAGTAAATCACGGGCCGCCAGCAACGCCTCTGCATCGCCCCGTTCCGTATAACGGGTGCGCAATTCCAGATACAGGCGTGACCTCTTGTTGCCCATCTTGCGTGCCGCTTCCAGGGCATTAGCTTCAAAATCCTTCTCACGCCCATAAAAATGGTTGAAACGGCGCGCCACTTCCCGTGCAAACTCGATGTGAGGTACCTGATCTTCGCCCACCGGCACCCGATTGGCGCGATACAACAGAATATCCGCAGCCTGCAGGAGCGGATAGCCCAGAAAACCGTAAGACGACAGGTCACGATCGGTTAGTTTCTGCTGCTGCTCCTTGTAGGTGGGCACCCGTTCCAACCATCCCACCGGCGTCACCATGGACAGAAGCAGGTGTAACTCTGCATGCTCCGGAACTCTGGATTGAATGAACAGGGTAGCCTGATTGGGGTCTACTCCGGCAGCCAGCCAGTCCACCACCATCTCCCAGACATGGTTCTCCAACCCCAGGGTAGAGTCGTAATGTGTGGTCAAGGCATGCCAGTCGGCCACCATGAACAGGCATTCGAATTCATGCTGAATCTTGATCCAGTTTTTCAAAACCCCGTGATAATGACCTAGGTGAAGTGCCCCTGTGGGGCGCATGCCCGACAACACGCGATCAGGATACATACATCAAACTCCCTGGAGTTCAGGATGAAAATAGTTGCTCAAAGACGGATCTTCCCAGACCGGATGACAATGCGCGGGCAAGGGGGGTAAACGCCCCGGCTCAAAACGACTTTCACCAGGACCATGGTAATCCGACCCTCGGGAGGCGAGTAATTGATGCTTGTTGGCCTGGTGCGCAAATTCATCGACTTGCTCACGGGTATGGTTGGCCGTCACCACTTCCAACCCGCGCCCCCCGGCCTCGACAAATTCATCGAGCAACTGTGCCAATTCCTTTCCAGACAAGGGATAACGGCCGGGATGCGCCAGGATCGCCAACCCATGGGCCGCCTGAATCCACGATACCGCATCCCCCAATTCCGCCCAAACATGGCTGACATAACCCGGCTTCCCTTTGACCAGAAAGCGCTTGAATACCGTGGCCACGTCCCGCGCCACCTTTTGCTCCACCAAATAACGCGCAAAATGGGGACGCGCCAGAATTTCCGGGTTATGCGCATGGCGTCGCGCGCCTTCCAGAGCCCCTGAAATTCCCGCGCGCGCCAGTTCATAGGCAATGCGTTCCGCTCGATCCTGGCGCCCCAGACGAAGCTTGGCCAATCCCTCCTGCAAGACAGGAGTTGTACGCACCACCCCCAATCCCACTACGTGGATCGTGTGACGATTCCAGGTCACTGACACTTCCACACCCGGAATGAAGTCCAGCCCCAACTGAGTGGCCACGGCTTGAGCCTCGTCCAGTCCAGCCAGATTGTCATGATCGGTCAAAGCAAACCCCGTCACCCCATTGGCCACCGCCAACTCCACCACGGCGCGTGGTGTCAGGAGCCCATCAGAAATCTGGGAATGGTTATGCAAGTCTATGTTTTTCATTAAAATAGGTAAGCCTTTAGGAGGACCATCATATCAAACTCCTCGATGATGCGCGAATCAACCTCATCCCACGATTCCACGAACTTAGATAACAAACTGTTTTTATGGTACATTGCTTTCATTCCCGACTTCTACTGCGTGCGTATGAAATTTCTGTTTGATATTTTCCCAGTGGTTCTGTTTTTCATCGCCTATCAGTGGGGAGGGATTTATTGGGCCACCGGTACGGCCATTGCAGCCAGCATCCTCCAGATCGGCAGTCTGCTCCTGTGCCGCAAACCCGTGGATCTCACCGCCTGGATCGGTTTCTCGGTCATCACGATCTTTGGCGGCCTGACTCTCTGGACACACCTGCACCCGATTCCCGGACTCGAAGCCACCGTATTCATTCGTTGGAAACCCACGGTTCTCTACTGGATCTTTGCCGCCATTCTGGCCTTGGGTCCCTTGTTACTCAAACGCAATCCGCTCAAAGCCGTTCTGTCCCACCAGATGCACCTGCCAGAACCCATCTGGACCCGTCTGAATCTGGCCTGGAGTTTCTTTTTCATGGTACTGGGACTGCTCAACCTTTATGTAGCCTTTTCCTATCCTGAGGCCATCTGGGTCAAATTCAAGGTCTTTGGACTGATGGCCTTGATGGTGGTCTTCGTGATCGCCCAGGGAATTTATCTCTCTCGCTTTCTCGAGGATCGCACATGACTTCCACGGCAGAACAGATCCGCGCCTGCTTGATTCACCTTTCCCCGTCAATCCTGGAAATACAGGATGACAGCGCCCAGCATCTGGGTCATCCCGGCGCACGGGAGGGTGGGGGGCATTATCGGGTAAAGATCGTGGCAGAAGCCTTTCGTCATCGTTCCCGCCTGGAGGCTCACCGCATGGTCCACACCGCACTGAGTTCTCTGATGAGCAAAGAAATTCATGCCCTGCAACTTGACGTGCAGAGCCCCTGAGTGTAATTATCTCCCTTCCCTCCTAAAAGGAATGTCATTGATGAAACTGAAGCAAACCCTCCTGTCCCTGACACTGGTTGGTGGATCTTTGGCCTTGACCCTCGCCTATGCCGAGCAAAGTCAGCCGACCTCCCCTAATTCATCCGCAGTTTCCAGCGCTCCGCTTGTGGTCAACGGCAGCACCATTCCCAGCGCACGCATCAAACTCGTCACCGATATGCAGATCGCTCAGGGACATGCCGCAGGTCCCGAACTGGATCATGCCGTACGCGACAATCTGGTGGCTTTGGAATTAATCAATGATCAGGCGCGCAAAGAGGGTGTTACCAAGGACCCCAATCTGCAAGCCCAAATCGACCTGATGCGTCAACAACTCACGGTCCGAGCCTTCCAGTCTCGCTGGATCAAGGACCACCCAGTGAGCGATCAGACCATTCATGCCGACTATGACCGCATGAAGGCCGAACTGGGGGATCACGAATACTTGACCGAGCATATTCTGGTTGCCAAAGAAGGAGATGCCCAGAAAATCATCGATCAACTCAAAAAAGGCGCCAGTTTTGAGAAATTAGCCAAGGAAAACAGTATCGATCCCGGCTCCAAGGCCAATGGCGGAAAGTTGGATTGGGCTGCTCCCGCCACCTACGACAAAAACTTTGGCGACGCCATGGTCAAATTAAAGAAAGGCGAAACTTCCACCACCCCGGTGAAATCGCCCTTTGGTTACCACGTCATCCGCGTACTGGACATTCGCCCCCTGAAAGCTCCTCCCTTTGACGAAATGAAGGGTCGCCTGGCTCAGGCGCGGGAACAACAGGCTTTTGGCGAGTATATCCAGCAATTGCGCAGCAAAGCCAAGGTGGAAGGCGAGTAATCCTTGTTTAATCCGCGCCCGGCCAGTGGGTCGGGCGGTGCCTTGTAAAACACGGGCTTTCCTGGGAGCAGACTAGACTAGCCCAGAAAAGCCCGTGCGTTTCGAAACATGCGCATCCATGGGCCATCCTGACCCCATTCCGGGGCTTTCCAGGACCCTTGCACGGAACGAACCAATCTTTCCGGATGCGGCATGCAAATGGTAAACCGGCCATCGGGCGTCGTCAGTCCGGCAATCCCCTCCGGCGAACCGTTGGGATTGGCGGGATAGGTTTTGGCGAGTTGCCCATCCCCCTCCACATAACGCAGGGTCACCCAGGGGCGTGCAGCGATTCGTTGCGCTTCACCATGAAATTCTGCCCGTCCCTCGCCATGGGCTACCGGCACGGGAATTCGGCTTCCTGCCATACCCTTCAAAAAGAGCGAAGGCGTATCCAGCACTTCCACCATGATCAGTCGTGCCTCAAACTGCTCCGAACGATTGCGCTCAAATCGAGGCCAGTGGGAAGCTCCCGGAATCAGGGGAGAGAGCACACTCATCATCTGACACCCATTGCATACGCCCAGTGCAAACGTATCACTGCGCTGAAAAAAGGTCTCGAAACGTGCCCGCATGGCTTCATCGAACAGGATGGATTTTGCCCAGCCCCCGCCAGCTCCCAGCACATCGCCAAAAGAAAATCCGCCACAGGCAGCAAAACCCGCAAAGGACTGAAGATCCTGACGACCGGAACGCAGGTCATTCATGGGCACATCCACCGCCTCGAACCCCGCACGATCAAAAGCCATGGCCATTTCCACCTGTCCATTGACCCCTTGCTCGCGCAGAATCGCAACACGGGGCCGTGCTCCCTTGAGGAGGTAAGGAAGGGCGATATCCTGATCCGTCCCATAAGTGAGTGCGCTAGATAACCCTGCCTCCTGACCAATCCGAGCATGGGCTTCTGCCGCACAGTCTGGATGATCCCGCAATTGCTGGATGCGAAAAGAGGTTTCCGCCCAACGACGATGCAAATCCGATACCGCTTCATCCAGCCAAACCTGGTGTCTCCACTGAATTCGAAAGCGTCCGCCCTCATCGGGAACGCCCAGAAGGTACGCGGCCTCGCCCAATCCATGACGCGCCAGCGTTTCCTTGAATAGAGCCCGGTGCACCTGACGCACTTGAACCACCGCCCCCAATTCCTCGTTGAAGCAGAACGCCCACCCTTGTTCAGAAGGGACTCCTGCCCCAAGATCGAGGGTCATCCCCCGCCTTGACGCAAATAACATTTCAAGAAGCGTGACCACCACCCCCCCATCGGATCGATCATGGTAGGACAAAATGATGTCCGCCTGACGAAGCGCCTGCAAAGACTCAAAAAACCCTTTCAGTAATGCGGGATCTTCCAGATCCGGTGCCTGATGTCCCACCTGCCCATACACCTGAGCCAGTGCACTTCCTCCCAGACGTTGACGACCCAGGTCGATCAACCATAACTCCGTGGGCTCCGCATCCGAATTCAGTTCCGGTGTCCAGGTGGTCCGAATATCTGCACAGCGGGCAAAAGCCGTCACCACCAAGGACAGCGGAGAGGTTACCTGCTGCACCGATCCCTGATCATCTTGCCAGCGCGTGCGCATGGACAGAGAATCCTTTCCCACCGGGATACTGACCCCAAGGGCGATACACAGGTCGCGAGTAGCCCGTACCGTATCAAAGAGCAGGGCATCTTCTCCGGGCGCTCCGGCCGCTGCCATCCAGTTGGCGGAAAGTCGCACCTGTTCCAAAGAAACCTGTGCAGCAGCCAGGTTGGTGAGAGCCTCTCCCACGGCCATGCGCCCGGAAGCCGGACCAGAGAGGAGCGCCAGGGGTGAGCGTTCGCCCAGGGCAAAGGCTTCCCCTCGCGTATTCACAAAATCTGCCGCCGTCACCGCCACATCCGCCACCGGTACCTGCCACGGCCCGACACAAGGGTCACGCGCACAGAGCCCCCCCACCGTCCGATCCCCGATGGTAACGAGAAAAGTCTTGTCTGCTACGGCGGGCAAATGCAGGACGCGGGTCAACGCTTCCAGGAAGTTCTCGGCCACGGGCGGCAATTCGAGTTCTGTCAGAAGCCGACTTTCGTGTACGACAGAACGTACCATACGGGGAGGTTTGCCCAGCAGTGCTTCCAGTTCCATGTGGACCGGTATCTGACCCAGAAGGGGATCCTCTACCTGCAGAAGTTTCTCCCGGGTCCCCTTGCCCACGACGGCAAAGGGACAGGATTCCCGGGCGCAAAGCGCAGAAAACTCTTCCAGACGGAGGGGATCGATGGCCAGAACGAACCGTTCCTGGGCCTCGTTACTCCAGATTTCACGGGGCGACATCCCCGGCTCCAGGGAAGGAATCCGACGCAGATCGAAGTGAGCACCCACTCCTCCGTCATGAGCCAATTCAGGGAAAGCGTTGGACAGACCGCCCGCTCCCACATCGTGAATGGCCAGGATGGGGTTGTGCTCCTCCATCTGCCAACAACGATCGATCACTTCCTGAGCCCGGCGCTGCATCTCCGGGTTGGCCCGTTGCACGGAATCAAAATCCAGGGCTTCCGTATTGGCGCCACTGTGCACCGAAGAGGCCGCTCCACCACCCAAGCCGATACGCAGACCGGGTCCCCCCAGTTGAATGAACAAACAACCCGGATCAAGGGGACGTTTGAAAGCCTGTCGGTCATCGATGGCGCCCAGTCCACCAGCCAGCATGATGGGTTTGTGGTACCCCCAGCGCTGCCCCTGTACCCAGGCATCGAAGGTACGAAAGAAGCCGGCCAGTTGAGGGCGACCGAATTCGTTATTGAAAGCAGCACTGCCCAGAGGCCCTTCGATCATGATGGAAAGAGCGGAGGCCATGCGGGCGGGCTTGCTGTCCGTACCCGACTCCCAGGGTTGGGCAAAATTGGGCAGATGGAGATTCGAAACGGCAAATCCGCTCAATCCGGCCTTTGGCTTGGCCCCTCGACCGGTAGCAGCTTCGTCCCGAATCTCTCCACCACTGCCCGTTGCAGCCCCCGGAAAGGGCGCGATGGCGGTGGGGTGATTGTGCGTTTCCACCTTGATGAGGGGGTGGGTCAACTGGGAATGAAAGTGATAAATTCCGGAATCCGGTTCCGGATAAAAACGTTCACTCTCCCCCCCCTGCAGGATGGCAGCATTATCGGCGTATGCCACCACGGTCCCTGCGGGGTGAGCCGCATGGGTCGCCCGAATCATGGAAAATAACGACTCCGTCTGAGGTTCTCCATCGATCACCCAGGAGGCATTGAAGATCTTGTGTCGGCAATGTTCGGAATTGGCCTGGGCAAACATCAATAATTCCGCATCTGTCGGATCCCGTCCTGCGGTTTGGTAGAGTTTCAATAGATAGTCGATTTCATCTTCCGCCAAGGCCAAGCCATAGTCTCCATTGGCTGCTTCCAGGGCCCCTCGTCCTTGCCCTTGAAGAGGGATGGAAATCAGGGGCTGAGGCGCCTGAAGTTCGAACAGGCGTTTGATTTCAGACATATCCCCCAGGACCGATTCGGTCATGGAGTCATGCAACTGAATCCGCACCCCGTCCTGTTCCCCGGTCGTCAATGCACGTCTTGCCCATACCTGAATCAAAATGCCGCGCTCGATCCGGTTGATTTCGCTCAAACCACAACGCTGGGCGATTTCCGTGGCCTTGCTCGACCAAGGGGAGAGGGTACCCAAACGCGGAACCACCCATAGTTTCAATTCAGGCTCATGGTGTGGGCCGGAAGTATCCTCGTTTTCCCTGGATCCATAAGTCAGGAGATCTTTCAGACGTCGGTGCTTTTCTTCATTCCAGGCCCCTGCCACCTCCGCACAGTGAAAAAAGTTTGCGTCCAAATGAATCACAGGGATCTGTTGTGCCTGAAACCGCGCCAACTCACGCGTCACACGAAATTTGGAAAGGGCACGAGGGCCAGGCAGGGTAACCAGGGAAGAGGTCATGGGCGGGGACCCTCAGAGGGAATAAACCTCCAATTATAACGGATGCCGCAACAAGACCCGCAGTTTACGCAATTTTTCCGGGGCAGCACTCTGTTCATCCAAAACCACGGGTTCCGCATACCGCCCTGTTTCCTCGCGCCAATACAGAATGACGAGAAAGGGACTCACTCGGCATCCCACGCCTACCCGTCCACGCTGCCGCTCCCCAGAACAACGATGCACCAGCACCTCGCCGCGACAGGACAAATCCAGGCGATTCACTGCGTGCTGGCTTCGCTTTGCCAAAGAACGTGCTTCCCATCCAGCAATCAATCCTTGCACACAGCCCCCAAAACAAGCCAGAATCCCCAAACGGGCGGTACAATGGCAAAGGGTCCAGAGTCCCACCAGATTGCCCAGACTCCAAGGAACCCACAAGAAACCTGCTGGCCCGAGAATGACCCGGACCATGCCGGCGCTTTCCAAACCCTCTGCACTTGAAGAAGTCATGCTCCTCCCTCCGTGGATCAAAGCATAACAACGGTGGAGCGAAGCATGCTCAAGAACACTTAGGATATTTTGCCATGTTTGATTTTTCTGCCGGTTGGATCTCCCTGAAGGACCGTACCCTGATCCAGGTAACGGGTTCGGATGCCCTGCACTTTCTCCAGGGTCAACTGACCTTTGATCTATTGACCCTGGGCCCGGACAATTTCGGCTGGGCTGCCCATTGCTCTCCCAAGGGAAAGGTCTTATTCACCACCCTTGTCGTTAAAACAGGAGAAACTTTCCTGCTGGATGCACCTATGGGTATGAGTGAACTCATACTGTCCCGGCTACGCCCATTCATCCTTCGTTCCAAGGTACGGATCGAGGAGGCCCATCCCCATTTCAGTGCCCTGGGTCTGATGGGACAGGATCTGGAAGAAGTCGCCAAATCTGCCGGCCTGAACCCTTTACCGGCGGTGGGACGACAGGACGAGCAGCCAGGAGTCCGGTGCCTGCGTCTTTCCCCTGACCGACTTCTGATCATTGCTCCACCCCAGCGTCTGGCCGAACTGTCTGTTCCCCTTGATCTGTCCTCCCAATTCTGGGAATTGGGCAATGTGCGCGAAGGCATTGCTGAAGTCACCCCCCTGACCACCGACCGGTATATCCCCCAATGGCTGAATTGGGACCGGATTGGGGGAATCAGTTTTCGCAAGGGCTGTTACACTGGACAAGAAATCGTAGCGCGCACCCACTACCTCGGCAAGGTCAAACGGCGCGCCCTGCACATTGCTCTGGATTCGGCGGTTCCGGTGGGAACCTCGATCCTGCATGGAGGTGAAGTGACGGGAGAGGTTTTCTCCTGCATCAAAAACGAGCAGGGCAAATACGAAGGGCTGGCCATTATCGCTGGCGAGGAATCTTCAAACCTCGTCACCGAGGAAGCCGCACCCCAGGCCCTGCGCATTCTCCCGCTGCCCTACGCTCTTTCTGACTGACCGAAAGAAACATGGGAACCCGTCTGCTCCTGGGACTGCTCTGGCTGATCCATGGCCTCCCCCTACGGGTCATTGCGGCTCTGGCCATCCCCCTCGGGTTTATCGCAGCACAGGGACGGGCCAGGCGCACCACCGCGATCAATCTGCATGCCTGTTTTCCCGAGATGTCGCACGCCCAACGTCAACGCCTGACCCGTGCCCATCTCACCGCACTGATCCGCAGTGTCCTGGAACTTGGCATCCTGTGGTGGTCTCCTCCCGCCCGCATCCAACGCCTCGTGCGCTTCAAAAATGCCCACTATGCGCAGAACAGCGACCGTCCAGTGATTTGTCTGAGTCCGCACATGGTGGGCCTTGAAATGCAGGGGGCCCTGATCGGAATGCATTTTCGCGGGGTGGGCTTTTTTACCCCCCATAAGGATCCGCTCATCGATCAGCGCTTGCGTGCAGCCCGTAACCGTTTGGGCGATGTGCTCATGCTGGAACGAAAAAAAGGATTACGCCCTCTGATTCGGGCCATTCGGGATGGACGGTTACTTTATTTCCTGCCAGACATGGATTTTGGGGAACGGGACTCCCACTTCGTCCCGTTTTTTGGCATTCCCGCAGCCACGGTACCCACCCTGCCTTGGCTGGTGCGCCAGTGCAATGCTCGGGTCATCCCCTGCGCTTGCCACCGCCTGCCCAATCATGAAGGCTACGAGGTGGAGTTTTTCCCCCCCTGGGAAGATTTTCCCGGCGCAGATCTGACTCAGGATCTTCAGCGCATGAATCGGTTCATCGAAACCATGGCCCGTCAATATCCGGAAGAATACTACTGGAGCCATAAACGATTCCGCACACGCCCTTCTCCTGCCGACCCCAACTTCTATCGCTGGCCCCAACCCCTCGATTAGACCGATTCCTGACCACAGAGATGTGAGGGAATCTTCTCCTCTGCCCAATCTTCCAATCCACGCATCACGGCAATACCCTGGGCTCCCTGCTGTATGGCTTGATTCAATGCAAGACCGGTGAGCCCCCCTAGGGCATAGACAGGCAGGGGAGATTCATGCCGCAGGGCTGTAAACTCAGGCCACCCCAAAGGGTGGGCTGCCGGGTGTGTCTGGGTGGGACATACCGGCCCCAACACCGCAAAATCCACACCCAACCCCTGAGCCTGTTCCAACTCAGTCCGGGAATGACAGGAAGCGCCCACCCAGGGCAAGTCCGGACGACCTTTCAGGATCTCCAAAAGACGGGCAGGCAAGTGAACGCCATCGGCCCCCGTCCTCTGCGCCAGTTCAGGATCTCCATTGACCAGAATTCGGAGGGGCCAGGGTTGGGTGCGCTGCCGGATCTTCTGTACAAAGCATGCGATTTGTACAGCCGACCAAAATTTCTCGCGCACCTGAAGCAGACGCAAACCGCGCCTGCATGCGTCATCGATCACCGCCAGCATAGGCTCCTCCCCCAATTCATGAGCCCGTGTCAAACCATAAACGGGGGGCAGGGACAGTGCACGAATCAAAGGTAAATTAGCCGGCAGAAGAGCAAACCCTTCGGGCAAAGCCTCTTCCGGATCAAACCAACTCAATTTTTGAAATTCACAAGCCTGGGGTGTACCGGACCAAGCCAGAACACGAAAGAAACTCACCACTACCCGAGCATGGGGATAGTCGAACTGCCGACTCATCCAGGGCGTGGCGCAGTTCACCCGAATGCCCAACTCTTCTTCCAGTTCGCGGTCCAGTGCCTGGCGCAGGGTTTCGCCCGCTTCCACTTTCCCACCGGGAAATTCCCAAAATCCCGCCATGATCTTGCCCGGCGGACGTTGCGCCAAAAGATAGCCACCGCGCCCATTCAACAGGATTCCGGCCACCACCGGAAGAATCATGGATCAACTCCGATAGTCGGCGTTGATACTGACGTATTCATGGGACAGGTCACAGGTCCAGACCCGTGCCGTGGCCGTACCCCGTCCCAACACCACCCGGACGGTGATCTCGGGGCGCGCCATGACACGCTGCCCTTCTTCTTCGCGATAACTGGAGGCCCGCCCACCGTCCTCAGACACCAGAACCTCATCCAGGTACAAGAGGATCCCCTCCACGTTCAGATCCATGATCCCGGCATAACCGATGGCGGCCAGAATTCGCCCAAGATTGGGATCGCTGGCAAAAAAAGCCGTCTTGACCAGAGGAGAATGACTGATGGCATAGGCCACCTGCAAGCATTCGGCCTCGTCCCGCCCGCCTTCCACCTGCACCGTGATGAACTTGGTGGCCCCTTCCCCATCTCGAATGATCGCATGAGCGAGTTCCAGCGCCAGGGCACTCACGGCTTCGAACAGTTGTTCGTACGCCTCATCCACCCGGGCGATTTCCTCGTTTCCTGCTTCTCCTGTGGCCACGACAAGAAAGGAATCATTGGTCGACGTATCTCCATCCACCGTGATGCGATTGAAGGTCTGATCGGCCACATCCCGCGTCAGTTGCTGCAACAAGGGCGCAGAAATACAGGCATCGGTGGCAATGAAACTCAACAGGGTGGCCATGTTGGGACGAATCATCCCTGCCCCTTTGGAAATACCCGTCAAAGTTACCCTTCGTCCCTGTAGCGTCATTTGACGAGAAGCCGACTTGGGAAAAGTATCCGTGGTCATGATCGCGCGCGCAGCCTCTTCCCATGCGTCCGCCCTCAACTGACCGACGGCAAGAGGAATTCCTTCCAGGAGGGGCTTCATGGGCAAACGTTCGAGAATGACCCCCGTAGAGAAGGGCAGGACGGCCTGGGTACTCAGTCCCAGTTGGGCAGCCACTTCCGCACAGGTTTGTAGTGCATCGGCCCGTCCGGCCTGGCCCGTCCCGGCATTGGCGCATCCCGTATTGATGATCAAGGCCCGCGGCAAATTCTGACTCAAATGTTCACGACAGATCTGAACGGGTGCCGCACAAAACCGATTACGGGTAAATACCGCACCCACCCGGGTCCCTTCCCTCAACGTCACCAACAGCAAATCCAGTCGACCTGTCTTGCGAATACCTGCCGCCACGGCCCCCAAACCCACCCCTGCCACCGGGTACAGGACCTTGTTTCCTTTGATTTCAATACCCATGCTCCGACCTCACAATCTACCGTGACAGTGCTTGTATTTTTTACCAGACCCACAGGGACAAGGATCATTGCGTCCCACCCGCATTCTTGCTTCTGCGGAGAGCACACGCTTTTCAGGGGGTTCGTCCATCGTCTCTTCAGAGTCACCCACCGCCAGTGCGCCATGTTGATAACTGACCTGTCCCGGTTCATCCTCTTCCACCACTCGCTCGGTGGCCTCCGCCACCGCTTCCGAGGTGGTGATTTCCACGCGACAAAGCGCCCTGGTCACTTCGCGCTTGATGGCATCGAGCATCAGACCAAACAGTTCAAATGCTTCACGCTTGTATTCCTGCTTGGGGTTCTTCTGGGCATAACCACGCAGGTGTATTCCCTGACGCAAGTGATCGAGGGCGGCCAGATGTTCACGCCAATGGGAATCGAGGACCTGCAACATGACGGCCCGCTCATAACCGTGCCAAAGCCCCGGTTCGATGGGCGCAATCTTGTTTTGATAAGCCGTTTCCGCCATGTTCTGAACTCTGCTCAGCACTTGCGCATCGTTAAGGGTGGGCTCTGCGCTCAACCAATCCCGGATCGGACAATCAAGGGAAAATTCCCGCAGCGCATGTTGTAACCCCTCCATATCCCAAACTTCCTCCGGCGCATCGGGCGGCAAGGCACGAGCCACTTCGATAGCCAGTACATCCTGACGCATGGCCTGGATAGTCGAAGCGATATCCTGGGCTTCCAGCAATTCCTTGCGCTGGCCATAGATAACCTTGCGCTGATCATTGGCCACATCATCGTACTCGAGCAACTGCTTGCGCACATCAAAATTGCGGGCTTCCACCTTGCGCTGGGCATTTTCGATGGCACGAGTCACCCAAGGGTGTTCAATGGCTTCTCCCTCGGGCATTTTCAATCGGTCCATGATGGCGGCCACCCGATCAGAAGCAAATATTTTCAAAAGCGGATCTTCCAGAGACAGATAGAAACGACTGGACCCAGGGTCTCCCTGCCTTCCCGAACGCCCGCGCAACTGGTTATCGATACGCCGGGATTCATGCCGTTCGGTTCCTATGATGTGCAAACCGCCCAAACTGACCACCTGCTCGTGCCGCACTTTCCATTCGGCCGTGAGCAGAACCTGTTTTTCCTGACGTTGTTCCAGCGTCAAATCAGGATCCTGCTCGATGCGTTGTTGGTCCTCTTCCGGATTTCCCCCCAACACGATATCCGTTCCTCGCCCTGCCATATTGGTCGCAATGGTAATCATGCCGGGTTGCCCCGCTTGCGCCACGATTTCGGCTTCCCGGGCATGATGCTTGGCATTCAGCACCTGATGGGGCAATTTTTCTTGTTGCAACATCCGGGAAACCAGTTCAGAAGCCTCGATGGAGGTCGTCCCCACCAAGACCGGCTGACCCCGTTGATGACAGTCCCGCACATCCGCCACAATGGCCTGAAACTTTTCCCGTCCACTGCGAAACACCTGGTCCATCCGGTCCTGCCGTTTGAGCACACGGTGCGGCGGAATCAAAACGGTTTCCAGGCCATAGATATGCTGGAATTCGAAAGCCTCGGTATCGGCTGTCCCAGTCATTCCCGCCAATTTCTCGTAGAGTCGGAAATAATTCTGAAAAGTAATGGAAGCCAGAGTTTGAGATTCATTCTGAATATCCACCTGCTCCTTGGCTTCAATGGCCTGATGGATTCCTTCGGACCAACGGCGCCCCGGCATCATGCGCCCCGTGAATTCATCCACGATCACGACTTCTCCGTTCTGGACCACGTAGTGCTGATCGCGATGGTACAGGGCGTGGGCACGCAATCCGGCGTACACATGATGCATGAGCAAAATATGGGCGGGATCGTACAAACTGGCGCCATCCGGCAACAGTCCGGCCTCGCCCAGCAGATTTTCTGCTCGCTCGTGGCCCTGCTCCGAAAGGGTGACCGAATGCGCCTTGAGATCGACCCAATAATCCCCTTCCCCTTCTTCCGTGGCCTGCGGTTGCAATTCCGGAATCAATTGATTGATTTGCAGATACAGCGTGGTATTGTCTTCGGATTGCCCGGAGATGATCAGGGGGGTGCGAGCCTCGTCGATCAGAATCGAATCCACTTCGTCCACAATGGCAAAATGTAGTGAACGCTGTACCCTCTCACCCACTTGGGACACCATGTTGTCGCGCAAATAGTCGAAACCAAATTCATTGTTGGTCCCATAGGTAATGTCGGCAGCATAGGCCGTCACCTTGTCGTCATGACTCATTTGAGACAGGTTGACCCCGACAGACAACCCCAGAAAACGGTGAATACGCCCCATCCATTCTGCATCGCGACGGGCCAGATAATCATTCACGGTGACCACATGGACGCCCTTCCCCGTCAATGCATTGAGGTAGGCAGGTAAGGTAGACACCAGGGTTTTTCCTTCCCCGGTACGCATTTCTGCAATCTTTCCATAATGTAGCGCCAACCCCCCAAGAAGTTGCACATCAAAATGGCGCATTCCCAGAACTCGGCGCGAGGCCTCTCTCACCACCGCAAAAGCCTCTGGCAAAAGGGCATCGAGCGTTTCCCCCGCCTTCAGTCGCTGGCGAAAATCTTCCGTCGCCCTCTGTAGGGTCGCATCATCCCACCCCTGTGTATTGCTCTCCAGTGCATTGATGCGCGTGACAATCTTGCGATATTGTTTAAGCAGACGTTCATTACGACTGCCGAAAATCTTTTTGAGGACGGAGGTCAACATGGCGCGCGGGCAGACGGTAAAACCATGATTCTACCAGAGAGTGAGACCAAATCAGGGTAAACTAAGGGGGTTTGAGATGAGTCTTTCAAGTGAGCACGACCTGGCCATGCCTTTTTTGTCCCTATCACATCTTTTGAACCAACAAGAAG
Source organism: Ferrovum myxofaciens (assembly GCF_000735045.1). Lineage (GTDB taxonomy): Bacteria > Pseudomonadota > Gammaproteobacteria > Burkholderiales > Ferrovaceae > Ferrovum > Ferrovum myxofaciens. The sequence goes on along the minus strand of NZ_JPOQ01000074.1, from coordinate 21,716 downwards.
GCTTGGCGCCTTACCTGCCAAAGATCGAACAAATCCGGGAACTGAATAGCCGTTTTCAACGGTGCCTTCCCCAGGAATTGAAAAATTTAGCCTACATTACCCGTCTGGAAGATGAAGGAGCTGTGCTCCGCGTTGAAACTTCCCTCAATGCGGTAGCCGCACGCTTACGGCAACTCGGCCCCTCACTGGTCGCCAAACTGGGACTCGCACCCTCCCCCACACTGAAAGTTACCCTGCGTCCCACCGTTACTCGCTTTCCCTCATCCCCTACGCAGGATCTCACGGTGCGTACCTTGCAGGAATTTGAAGAACTGGCCGAGGTATTGACGCCCTCCCCCTTGCAAAACGCCATTCATTCCCTCCTCCGCCAGCGTGGCCGTCCTCAAAAGGAGGGCTGAATCTGCGGCAAAGGTTCTATGAAAGAGGAAGGGGCCTGTTGTCCTGGGGCCAGGGTCACCCAAGTCCAGGCCGAACGTTGCGACCACAGGGCACGTGCTGCCAGATTATTCAACGCGTGTCCCGATTTGAAACCGGTGAACGACCCAATCAGCGGATGCCCCAGCAGATAAAGATCGCCCACTGCATCCAGTATCTTGTGCCTCAAAAACTCATCGGCATAACGCAGACCATCTGCGTTGAGCACCCGAAATTCATCCATCACGATGGCATTGTCCATGCTTCCTCCCAGCGCCAACCCTTGGTGACGCAGATACTCCACTTCGCGCGTAAATCCGAAAGTTCGTGCCCGCGCCACCTCACGAACGTAAGAGGTGTGCGTAAAATCGACAGTCACGGAGGACCCCGTCGCGGTAATGGCAGGATGATCGAAATGCCCCTCATAGGTAACGCGAAACCCATCATAGGGTTCAAAACGTGCCACCTTGTCGCCCTGCACTACTTCCACCGGTTCGAGAATCCGGATATAACGACGGGGCGCAGACTGCTCCACCAATCCGGTGGATTGCAACAAAAAGACGAAAGGCGCCGAACTCCCATCCAGAATGGGCACTTCCGGCCCTGAAATTTCCACCCGGGCATTGTCCACGCCCAAACCAGCCAGCGCGGACATCAAATGTTCCACCGTACTGACCTTGGCCTCGCCCTGCTCGATCAGGGTGGAAAGACGGGTATCCGTCACAAAATCCGCCAGGGCAGGGACCTCGGGCCGCCCAGGCAAATCGGTCCGAATGAAACGAATGCCCTGGTCCACACCCGCCGGACAGAGGTTGATTTCCACCTTGACTCCCGTGTGGAGCCCTACGCCGCTGGTCCGGACAGAAGACTTGAGTGTACGCTGTTGTCCCATGCTTCCAGTATAAACGTTTCTATTCTGATTAATCTGCCTGCTTCCGGAGAAATGCCGGGATATCATAGAGATCCACACCATTTTCGCGCATGGCTTCCACAACGTTATGGCTATTGCGGGCGGTGCGAATCACGGAGGCGTGGGTTCCTTCCTGCCCCAAAATCAGCGGCGCATTGTCCGTTCCCGTCCGAACCACGGTCAATGGCTTCTGTGCCCGCCGCGCACTCCCCCCCAATCCCGTGGCCACAATGGTGACCCGCAGTTCGTCACCCATCGTTTCATCCACCACACTGCCAAAAATCACCGTCGCATCCTCAGCCGTAAAGGAACGGATCGTATTCATGACATCATGAACTTCCTTCAGTTTCATGCTGGCACTGGCCGTGATATTCACCAGTACACCCCGCGCTCCGGTCAGGTTCACATCTTCCAGCAAGGGACTGGCAATGGCCTGTTGAGCAGCCATATTTGCCCGATCGATACCTCCAACCTTGGCGGAGCCCATCATGGCCACCCCCATTTCCGACATAACCGTACGCACATCGGCAAAATCCACGTTAACCATACCCGGACAATTGATCACTTCCGCAATCCCGGCCACGGCCCCCTGAAGGACATCATTGGCGGCATGATAAGCTTCCAGCATGCTCACTTCATTGCCCAATACCTGCAGCAATTTCTCGTTGGGAATGATGATCAGCGAATCGACATACTGGGATAACTGCTCGATTCCTTCGAGGGCTGACTTCATCCGTCGCCCTTCGAACTCGAAAGGTTTGGTCACCACAGCCACTGTTAATATTCCCATTTCACGAGCAATTTCAGCCACGATAGGCGCAGCTCCGGTTCCGGTCCCGCCGCCCATTCCCGCCGTGATGAAAAGCATATCTGCACCGGACACCATTTCCGCGATCCGTTCACGATCCGCCAGAGCCGCCTGCCGTCCCACGTCAGGATTTGCCCCGGCACCCAGTCCCTTGGTAAGAGTTTCACCCAGTTGCACCTGATGGGTCGCACGACTGCGTCGCAGTGCCTGACTGTCGGTATTCATGGCAATGAATTCGACCCCGGATACCCCCTGTTCCACCATATGGGCCACGGCATTTCCTCCGCACCCCCCCACGCCGATTACCTTGATTACCGCATCCAACATTGGACATTCCTGAATTTCAAAGTTTGCCATGATTCACCTCTCTCCACAGATTGTACCCAACTCCACCACTCAAAATGAACTTTTGAACCAGTGCTTGATTCGTTCCCAGGAATACCCCAGCGTCAGAAGGCTGGATCGCCCCCCCCGCGCCTTCTGGTGTTCCTCAAAGCCAAAAGCCAACAATCCCATGACCGTGGCAAACTGGGGCTTACGCACCACATCCGCCAACGGTCCGCGATAAAAAGGCACGCCCAACCGCACGGGGACATGAAAAATCTCTTCCCCCAATTCCAGCATTCCTTCCAGGGCACTACTCCCCCCCGTCAGCACCACTCCGGAGGGAATCAGGTCCAACTGCCGACTGGTACGTAACTCGGTCAGCACCAGGGAAAACATCTCTTCCACCCGCGGTTCGATCACTTCTACCAGTGTCTGACGCGCCATCTGACGCATCCCCCGTTCTCCTACCCCAGGAACAGCCACCTTTTGATCGCCTTCCACCAGTTGACGCAAGGCACACCCCTGCTGAATTTTGATCTCCTCTGCCGCCGCCAGGGGGGTGCGCAGAGCCATGGCAATATCGCTGGTGATCTGGTCTCCTCCCAAAGGAATCACCGCAGTATGGCGAATGGCTCCCTTGACGAATACCGCGATATCCGTAGTTCCGCCTCCGATGTCCACCAGACAGACCCCCAGATCCTTTTCATCGGAAGTCACCACAGACCGGGCAGAAGCCAGGGGCTGTAGGATCAATTCACTCACCTCCAGCCCACAACGCCGGATACACCGCATAATGTTCTGAGTGGCGGAGACCGATCCCGTGATGATGTGCACGCGTACTTCCATGCGCAATCCACTCATTCCCACCGGTTCGCGCACATCTTCCTGGCCGTCGATGATGAATTCCTGGGTTAAAACATGCAATACCTGTTCATCGTTAGGAATATTCACCGCCCGTGCCGTTTCCAGGACCCGTTCCACATCTCCCGGAGTCACTTCCTTGTTCTGGATCGCCACCATCCCATGACTGTTCTTGCTTCTGACATGACTTCCCGCAATTCCGGTGATGACTTCCCGAATTTTGACATTGGCCATCAATTCGGCCTCTTCAAGCACACGCTGGATGGATTGGACGGCCAACTCGATATCCACGACCACGCCACGGCGCAAACCCTTGGAAGGTACTTGTCCGAATCCAATGATTTCGTACGCCGTTTCCTCCGGATTAATCTCAGCCACCACCGCAACAATTTTTGAGGTACCCACGTCCAGAGCCACGATCAGAGAACGGTTTTCACGATGTGTCGTCAACATTTCTCAGTCCTCTTTTGACACGGGTCTTGGACCGCGCACCGTAAATCCATTGGCATAACGCAAATCCACAGTGCCCCCTGCAGGGATCACGCCATTTTGATGCAATTCAGGCCATGCCTTCAAAAAGCGTTGCCAGCGTGCTGCGTCGGGTTCACGTCCCAACAACCAATGGGAACCGTCATCCAGCGTCAAGGTCCAGGCGCCCCGTTCGCTCAGCACCAGGCCTGCCACAGACCGTCCCAGGGGTTCAAGATCGCGGTTGAATCTATTCAGGGCCTGGAGCATTTCCGGACCCGCCTCGCGCGGTCCGGAAAGATGGGGCAACTCCCCCAGATAGTCCGCCACAAAGGGCTCGCCGAAAATATTGAGCAGTCCCTCATCCCCCCAATAAGCGGCAGGGATTTGTTCCTCCACCTGTACTTCCAGGGCATTGGGCCAGATCCTGTGCAAATGAACCACCCGTACCCAGGGAATGGTTTTCAATTCTGCCGCAGCCGCCCCCAGATCCACCGTAAAGAAATCCCCCTGAACCCGTTGTGCGGCCTTGGTAACCAACGCCGGGTCGACTTGATGCAGGTTTCCACGAATCACCGTGTGTTGAATCTGAAAAAAGGGACGATGAATCACCCAGTGCAGGCCCACTTTCACCCCCGCAATAAAAAACAGCAGGAGGCACACCGCCACCCACCCACGCCAGTGGGCGCCCACCCAACTCCGTACCCGCCCCAGAAAACCCGGGGTTTCCAGCGCGGAATGGCGTTGGGACGATCCTTGCCGACCAGAGTTTCTCAATTCCCTTTTTGTCCCTGAGTTCTTGTCCCAGGAAATACCGCTTACGGCCACCTCGATCTCCTCGTTTTTTGATTCATGCCCTTTCTCCCACGATGCGCACTTCCGGATGCAGGCATACCCCCTTTTCCGCCAGAATCCGGGATTGAATCTCCGCAATCAGTATTTCTATATCCGTTGCCGTAGCCTGCCCCCGGTTGACAATGAAATTGGCATGTTTCAGGGATACTTCAGCTCCTCCGATACGTTTTCCCTTGAGACCACAACCTTCGATGAGACGCGCTGCGTAACCCCCTGCCGGATTACGGAATACCGAGCCGGCATTGGGAAACTCCAGGGGTTGGTCAGCCACCCGCTGCGCCAGCAAAGAACGGATGCGTGTCCTGGCCGTTTCAGCATCCCCTTCCGGAAAATGCAGCAACACGGACAAAAACCATTCTTCCGGGCCTAACCGGCATTCCTCCCGGAGACGCACGGAACGATAACCAATGTCATAATCACCGGGGGTTCGCCAGCGCAGCACACCCAGTCGATCCACGGTTTCCACCTGACACACGAAGTTCCAGATCTCTGCCCCATAACATCCTGCATTCATGGCCAAAACCCCCCCCATGGTGCCCGGTATCCCCGCCAAAAACTCCGCGCCCGAGCAACCAGCGCGGGCCGCGAGACGAGCCACCTTGGGGGCAGGAACACCGGCTTCTATCCTCAGGCACCCTTCTTCCCACTTCACTTCTTTCAACGCACCATGCATTTGGACCACGGTCGCATCGATTCCCCCTTCTCGCACCAGCAGATTACTGCCCAACCCAAGCAAAAACAGGGTTTCCTGCGCTGGTCGGGCATGCAAAAATTCCAGAAAATCCTCCCGGTGACGGGGACGATAGAATTGACGGGCCCTCCCTCCGGCCCGCCAACTGACGTGTTGGCTCATGGGTTCATTCCGCCGCAATTCACCTGAATCCCCCTGATGTGCCGGCATCATGTGTGCATTCCTTCCCCCAGTCGTTCACATAACTGTCCGGGGAGTTGACTGATATTTCCCGCTCCCATGGTAATCACCACATCTCCGGCACATACCTGCTCAAGCACCCGATCCCCCATGACGTCCATCCCTGCGGCCACCACAACGCCCTTCTGCGCCAGAGCCTGTGCCAAAGCCGAAGAATCCATTCCCGGAATGGGCGTTTCGCCCGCTCCATAAACTGGAGCCAGAACAACCTGCTCGACTTCCCCCAGCACTTTCACAAATTCTGCAAAGCGATCGCGGGTACGGGTATAACGGTGAGGCTGGAAGGCCAATACCAGACGTCGCCCCGGAAAGGCTCCCCGTGCCGCTTCCAAAGTAGCAGCCATTTCTGCCGGATGATGCCCATAGTCATCCACCAGCGTAATGATGCCTCCCTGCGGTAGGGGCAGATCTCCATAGCGTTGAAAACGCCGCCCCACCCCCTTGAAAGAAGCAAGGGCGCGCACAATGGCCGGATAGGCCGCATTCACTTCAATGGCCACCGCAATGGCAGCCAGGGCATTCAGGACATTGTGTCGCCCCGGCAAAGCCAGAGTCACCTCCAGACGACGTTCCAGAGTACCGTCCCGAGCCAGGCGCAGTTCCACTCCAAAACGCATTCCTCCTGCCTCGGCGCGCACATCCACGGCTCGGATCTGGGCTTCCGCACCAAATCCATAAGTCCGTACCGGCCTACCCACCCGACCCACCAAAGCGCGTACCACAGGATCCTCCAAACAGAGCACAGCCAACCCATAAAAGGGCAAATGTTCGAGGAACTTCAGGAAGGCCGCCTGCAACTGATCAAAATCATGGTGATAGGTTTCCATGTGGTCCTGATCAATATTGGTAACCACCGCCATGACCGGTTGCAACAGAAGAAAAGATCCATCGGATTCATCGGCTTCCACCACCATGAACTCACCGGTTCCCAATGCCGCATGAGTACCAGAACTGTTCAACTTTCCTCCAATCACAAAGGTAGGATCCAGCCCTGCTTCGGACAACACACTGGCCACCAGACTGGTGGTGGTGGTTTTGCCATGGGTCCCGGCCACTGCGATCCCTTTGCGCAAGCGCATCAGTTCGGCAAGCATGAGCGCACGCGGCACCACGGGAATCTGAGCCGTCCGCGCCGCCTTCAATTCCGGATTGTCCGGCAGGACGGCGGTGGAAGTAACCACCACATCCGCCCCCTCGATGTGTCCCGCATCATGTCCCAACCATACCCGTGCGCCCAATCCGGCGAGGCGACGAGTGGCCGGGTTCTGGAGGGCATCGCTCCCCGTCACTTCATACCCCAGATTGAGCAATACTTCGGCAATGCCACTCATGCCTGCGCCACCAATTCCTACAAAATGCACGTGTTGAATTCGGTGCCTCATTCGGCCATCTCCTCACAGGCCTGGCTCAAACGCGCCACCGCCGCTCCCTGAAAGAGGCAACGAGCTGCCTCTGCCATGCCCAGCAACAGGAGGCGGGTCTGGCCCTGTAACCACTGTGCCAGGTCAGCGTTCTCCAATTGGCTTTGGGGCCACAGACGGGCAGCTCCTGCACTTTCCAGAAAACGTGCATTGACTGTCTGATGATCATCCACTGCCGCCGGATAGGGCACTAACACGCTCCCCACGCCGGCAGCTGTCAACTCGGCCAAGGTCAGGGCACCCGCCCGACAAATCACCAAATCACACTCGGCGTAGGCCGCTGCCATATCCTCGATGAAGGGACGCAAATCTCCCTGCACACCCATTTCCCGGTAATTGGCTTCCAATTCGGCCTGATGGTGCGCTCCGCCCTGATGTACCACCATGGGACGTACTGCCTGAGGAATCAAAGCCAGTGCACGGGGAATCCACTGGTTCAGGGCCTGGGCTCCCTGACTGCCGCCCAGCACCAGCAGCCGCAGATTACCCTGGCGTGAAGCAAAACGCAGACGGGGTTCGGGTAAATCGATGATCCTGCGCCGCACCGGGTTGCCCACTGTTTCCACAACCTTGGGATAACCCAACCAAGGCGTCAGAGGATGAGCCGATGGCTGCCGGAAGGCTCCGGGAAATCCTTCGAAAACCTTTTGGGCCAAGCGCCCCAGGATGCGATTGGTCAAACCTGCCACCGCATTCTGTTCGTGAATGAGCAGGGGCAGACGCAGCAATACTGTCGCCAGCCCTCCCGGCAAGGCCACATAGCCACCGAATCCAACCACCACATGGGGACGTTGACGCAGGATAACCCCCATGCTTTGCAAAACAGCCCGCGTCACCATAAAAGGAGTCCATAGGCGTCGTCCCCATCCCTTGCCCCGCACCCCGCCCATCGCAACGGTTTCCAAGGGGAAGTGGCATGCGCCGACCCACTGCACTTCCATCCCCTGTGCCGTACCAAGCCAGACCACGCGCCACCCCTGGGTCCGCAACTGTTCTGCCAGAGCCAGGGCTGGGAAAACATGACCCCCGGTACCCCCCGCCATGATCAAGGCGCAACGACTCATCGCGAACCTCCGCGTCGCATCATTTTTTGACGAGTCTCATGGTCGATGCGTAAAAGCACTGCCAGCGTCACCACATTGGCCATGATTCCGCTGCCCCCATAACTGAGCAGAGGCAAGGTCAAACCCTTGGTGGGCAGTAGCCCCATATTGACGCCCATATTGACCAAACTTTGCAGGGCAAACCATACCCCCACACCTTGCGCCAGCAAGGCTTCAAAATAACGTTCCATGGAAGCCGCACGACGGCCGATGACAAAAGCCCGCGCGATCAGGAAAGAAAACAAGCCCAAAGTCACCAGCACCCCCAGAAACCCCAGTTCCTCAGCGATCACTGCCATCAGGAAATCGGTATGCGCCTCGGGCAGATAGAGTTGTTTTTCTACACTGGCGCCCAACCCCAACCCCCATAACCCCCCGTGCCCAAAGGCGATCAACGCGTGCGTCAACTGATAACCCTTGCCAAAAGGATCTGCCCAGGGATTCCAAAACCAGATCAGCCGATTGAAACGATAAGGAGAGAGAACGATCAGTAAAGCAAAAGAAATGGCCAAAAGAACCATGAGAAATACAAACCATTTTCCGTCAAACCCCCCCAGAAAGAGTATCGCGCCAGCAATCCCGATCATCACCACGAAGGCTCCAAAATCGGGCTCCTTGAGCAGGAGTAACCCCACCAGAAACATCACGATCAACATGGGCAAAAACACTTTCTTGAGGTCATGCATGACTGCGGCCTTGCGAGCCGTATAATCTGCCGCATAAACAAGTACGAAAAACTTCATGAATTCGGATGGTTGAACATTAAATCCCAGAAAGGACAACCAGCGTCGACTGCCATTGACTTCCTTGCCTACGCCAGGAACCAGCACGAGCAACAACCCCAGTGCTCCCACCCCGAAAAGCGGGAGTGCATATTGTTTCCAGCGTTCCAGAGGTACCTGAAATGCAGCCCATCCCGCCAGAAGGGCGATGCCTACATAGAAGAGCTGACGAACAAAAAAATATGTGGAGCGAAACCCCAGATGGCGATCGGCTTCCGCACTGGCAATGGAGGCGGAATACACCATGACCAACCCGAATGCCAGCAAGGTCATGATGGCCCACAGGAGGGGCAGATCAAACTCGGACTGTTCCGCGATCCCGAGGGGGAAATTAAAACGTTTCATAACCGTTTTTCCTCCCCGCTTTGAGCCAGAGCATGCACTGCCGCACAAAAAACTTCCGCACGATGGAGGTAGTTGCGAAACATATCAAAACTCGCACAGGCCGGAGACATCAAGACGCTCTCTCCCGGCCGTGCCAGGGCAAAGGCCCGCTGCACGGCATCCTGCATATCTGCCGCAAAGATACGAGGAACGGCCAGTCCTTCGAGCACTTCATCAATCCTCATGCCATCCCGTCCAATCAAAACCACCGCCCGGGCATGAGTCGCCACTGCCGGACGGAGAGGAGAGAAATCCTGGCCCTTGCCATCTCCGCCTGCAATCAATACCACTGGCGCATCCACGCCCTTCAAGGCAGCCACGGTAGCCCCCACATTGGTGCCTTTCGAATCATCAAAGAAACGCACCCCCGCCACCTCGGCAACCCATTCCACTCGATGGGGCAACCCCCGAAATTCCCTGACGGCAGTGAGCATGGCCGGTACCGCCCAGCCCAAGACCTGCCCCATGGCCAACGCCGCCAATACATTGGCCACATTATGTTCCCCCCACAGGGGCACTTCGGTACGCCGCAGAACCCGATGATTCCCCTGTACCAGCCAGCGCTCCCCGTTTTGCAGGATAACCCCCCAATCCCCTGTATTGACGGGGGCATCCAGACCAAAAGTAATTGCCTCCGCTGAAACCATGGCTTGCACCCAGGGATCTTCACGATTTCCCAGCGGGCTTTCACACCCCTGATAAATACGTGCTTTCATCGCAGCGTAGGTTGCCATGTCCGGATAACGATCCATGTGATCCTCACTTACATTCAGGACCACGGCACTGTCCGGAGCCAGGGAAACGAGGGTTTCCAATTGGAAACTGGACAATTCCAGCACCAACACTTCGGGCCAGGGCGAGGTCATCAGGACCTCCAGCAAGGGAACGCCAATATTCCCTGCCACGATGGTACGCAAGCCCTGGGTTCGAGCCATATCGCCTAACAAGGAGACCACCGTACTTTTCCCGTTGGACCCTGTAACCGCCAGAATTTTGGGGCGCTGGGGATGTCGCGCCAACACCCGGGCGGCCACCTCCACATCACCCAGAAAAGACATCCCACGCGCATGCCATCCATGAATCAGGGGATCACCCAGCGCGACTCCCGGGCTGATAACCACCCAATCCATCGTCTGAAACAAACTGTCCTGCCAGGGACCGCCAATAAACTCCACGGTCGGATAGGTTTCTTCCAATACCTGCCGATGGGGAGGCTGGATGCGCGTATCCGCCACGCGTACGTCATATCCTTGCTGTACCAACCAGCGCACAGCGGCCCAACCTGTGTCGCCCAACCCCAGGACCAGGACCCGGTGTCCCGCAGGCATCAAAGAAGGGTAAAAGGGTTTCATCATGATCAGCGAATCTTGAGGGTAGAAAGGCCAGCCAGAACCAATACGGTGGTAATGATCCAAAAACGCACCACCACCTGGTTTTCCTTCCAGCCTTTCAGTTCAAAATGATGATGGATGGGGGCCATACGAAAAATACGGGTACCCGTCAATTTGAAGGATACCACCTGCAATACCACCGATAGAGTTTCCAATACGAACACACCACCCATCACGAACAACACGATTTCCTGTCGTACGATCACCGCCACCAACCCCAGGGCCCCTCCCAGGGCCAGAGCACCCACATCCCCCATGAAAACCTCGGCCGGATAGGCGTTGAACCAGAGAAAACCCAGTCCCGCTCCCGTCATCGCAGCACAGAAGATCACCAATTCGCCTGCCCCCGGAATACTGGGAAAGCCCAAGTAACCCGCAAACACTTTGTTCCCGGCCACGTAGGCAAATATAGCCAAAGCCCCTGAAATCATGGCGGTGGGAAGTATGGCCAAACCATCCAGACCATCGGTCAGATTGACCGCATTGCTGGTACCCACAATGACAAAATACGTCAGGATCACGAACCCCGCCCCACCCAGAGGCAAAGCCACCGTCTTGAAAAAGGGCACGATGAGTTGTGTCTCTGCGGGCGTGGTCGCCATTTTCAGCAAGGCAACCGAAACCACCACTGCAATAAGGGACTGCCAGAAATACTTGGTTTTGGCAGACAGTCCTTTGGGGTTTCGATGAACCACCTTGCGGTAATCATCCACCCAACCCACGGCTCCATAGCCCAGTAAAGTCAATAATACCAACCAGATGTAACGATTGGTCAAATCTGCCCAGAGTACCGTCGTCACAGAGATCGCCACCAGAATCAAAGCGCCGCCCATGGTCGGCGTGCCGCTTTTGACCAGATGGGTCTGAGGCCCATCATTGCGCACCGCCTGTCCAATCTTGTATGCCGTCAACTGACGAATCATGGCGGGTCCAAACAGAAAGGATATCCCCAGGGAAGTCAGTGTCGCCAGCACTGCCCTGAGTGTCAGGTACTCGAATACGTGAAACCCTCTCACGCCGGCTGCCAACCAGTGGGTCAATGCCAATAACATGAGTCCTTTTCCTGATAAATGTTCATTGAATCAATCCCTCCACCACCGCTTCCATGCCCATGAAACGCGATCCCTTGACCAATACCACTGTGTCCGCATTCAGCTGAGGACGAAGCACCTGGATCAGGTGCCGGGTTTCGGTTTCGTGCCGGGCCGAGGGGCCAAAGGCCAAACTGGCTTCCCGCGCCAGATTCCCCAGGGTATAGAATTCATCGATCCCCAAAGTACGCGCCAATTGCCCTACTTCGGCGTGGAGCGCGGGTCCCTCGGGGCCCAATTCACCCAGATCCCCCAGCACAAAAATCCGCCGTCCCGGACGCTGGGCCAAAACTTCCAAAGCTGCTTGCACCGAATCCGGGTTGGCATTATAGGTATCATCCAGAATGAGGGCACCCAAGGAAGAAAAACGGCTTTGCAACCGCCCCGGCATGCCGGCAAAATTTTCCAGACCTCGCTGCACAGCCCCCATGTTCACCCCCAGCGCCAAGGCAACCGCCGTGGCCGCCAAGGCATTTTCCTGGTTATGTCGCCCAGGAACTTGCAAACGTACCGTCACGGATTCCGCTGACCCACGAATGTGCAGCAATCCACGCTCAGATTCGCCGCGCACGCTCGCCTTCTCTTCAAAGCCAAAGGTCAACATTTCGTGGGGGGCCGCTGCACTTCGCAGCACTGTGCCATAAGGTCCGTTTTCCGGAAGAACGGCCACTCCTGTGACACCCAACCCTTCAAATATTTCTCCCTTGGCCCGCGCGATCTCTGCCAATGAACCCAAATGGCCCAGATGAGCACGCTGTATATTGGTGACCACCGCCACCTCCGGTTCGGCGATCCGGGTCAACCGGGCTATTTCACCGGCATGATTCATCCCCATTTCAATGACGGCCCAGCGGTGTTCAGGACGCAGGGCCAATAAAGTCAACGGCAACCCGATGTCATTATTGAAATTACCCGGGGTTGCCCACACTGTCTGTGCGCCAGCGGGGTCAGAAGCACGGAGAATGGCCGCCACCATTTCCTTGACGGTGGTTTTGCCGTTACTTCCTGTCACTGCCACCACACGCGGATCAACCTGGCGACGCCGAGCACGCGCCAGTTGGGCCAATGCCACGCGCGTCGAATCCGTCTGCCAGCAGCAGTCCCAATCCTGTACTGCAGGCACATCCCGTTCGATAATGGCCCCAGCCACACCCCGAGTTCTCACTTCTCCCAAAAAATCGTGCCCATCAAAAAACTCACCCTTGATGGCGATGAACAGATCTCCTGGCCCACAGTCCCGACTGTCGGTAGTGATCCGCAACAATTCCGGATTACTGCCCTTGGGTACCCCCCCCAGAAGATGAACCACTTCGTGCCACGTCCAGTTCATGAATGATCTCCAAGCCATGCCTGTACGATTTCCACATCACTGAAGGGCTTCGCTTCGCCCTGTGCCAAAATCTGTACCGTTTCATGCCCCTTCCCCGCGATCAACACGACATCCCCCGAACGGGCTGCGCTCAACGTACTCTGAATGGCTTTGGCCCGGTCTTCCTCAATGAGAAAAGCAGGAGCCTCCATCCCTTTTTTGATCTGCTGAAGAATGTGCCGGGGATCTTCATCGCGCGGATTGTCGCTGGTCAGAACCACACGTTCTGCCCCCTGTTCTGCCACCCGTCCCATCAACGGTCGTTTACCCTCATCCCGTTCACCCCCGCAACCGAATACCACCCATAACTTTCCACCCCGCGCCACTCGACTGCGCAAGGTTTCCAGTGTTTGACTCAGCGCGTCGGGAGTATGGGCATAATCCACCACCACCCACGGATGATCCCCCCCCCCAAAACCTTGCATGCGTCCTGCTGGAGCCACCAGATGCGGAGTGGATTCTACCAAAGCCGCCAGAGGAATCCCTTCCAGCAAGGCCGCGCCCAATACGGCGAGCAAATTGGACAGGTTATAGTCCCCAAGAATGGGGGCCTCGATGTGCGCTTTTCCCCAGGGACTGGAAAGTTCAAAACTCACTCCCTGAAGGGTCCAATGGACGGAACTGGCCACCAATTGTTCGATCGCCAGATTTATTCGTGCCGTTCCGCGCGTATAACCGATCACCCTGTCCGTAGCCCCCCCTTGCGCGTAAAGTATTTTCGCAAACGGATCGTCCAGGTTGAGCAAGGCATAGTTGAGATCAAATGCACGAAAAAGGCGTGCTTTGGCTTCCCCATAAGCCTCCAACGTCCCATGGTAATCCAGATGATCCCGAGTCAAATTGGTAAAAATTGCTCCGCGGAAGGTGACTCCAGCCACGCGCTCCTGCGCCAGCGCATGAGACGACACTTCCATGACGCAATGTTGCGCACCCTGGCCCCGTACTCGTGCCAACCACTCTTGCAACTGAATAGGGTCGGGAGTCGTGTGAGTCGTGGGCATCAGTTTTCCTGGAAAACCATTTCCCAAGGTGCCGATTACCGCGCTGGAATATCCCTGCCATTCCAGTAGTTGCGCCAACCAGTGACTACAGGTGGTTTTTCCATTGGTCCCCGTCACCCCGATGACCCGCAGCGCTCGGGAAGGGTGTCCCCATTGTTGTCCTGCCAGAGTGCTGATCCTGCCCCGCAGTCCCGATACAGACCGATGGGGGACAGACCATCCCTCATCCCATTCAAAACAGTCGCTTTCCCACAGCACATTGGCTGCGCCGCGCGCAAGGGCCTCCGGAATGTAACGTCGCCCGTCCCGGACTTCTCCGGGATACGCCACAAAAGTCCCTCCGGAGCGGACCTGCCGACTGTCCGAACAGAGGTCCAGGCAACGCATTCCCTCAACCCAAATAGGTTCGGGCCTGGCGAAATTCTTCCCGTCCAGGCCCGTTGTTTGCACAGTTTCTTTAGGGAGGATCATGTATGGTGGCCCCCGGTTACAGCGGGAGAACCGGCTATGGTGGGGGGCTCTGGCGCATCGGGGGGAATGTCCAGAAGTTGCATGATTTCGCCGGTCAGTGCAGAAAATACCGGAGCCGCCACCTGTCCCCCATAGTAACGACTCCCCGCGGGTTCATCGATCATGACGGCCACCACGATGCGCGGTGCGGAAACCGGAGCAAAACCGATGAAAGACGCCACATACTTGTTCACATACCGCCCCCCCACGACCTTATGGGCGGTGCCTGTCTTACCCGCCACCCGGTAGCCTGCGACCCGTGCCTCAGGAGCCGTTCCTTCTGCGCTCACCACGGTTTCAAGCATGGCCGTGACTTCCCGTGCCGTGCGCACAGACAATACCGGACGTCCTGGAGGAAGGGCACTCACCTTGATCAAGGACAGAGGGCGCAAGATTCCATCATTGGGAAATACGGTATATGCCCGCGCCATCTGTACCAAACTCACGCTCATGCCATTGCCAAAGGCCATCGTTGCCTGTTCGATGGGCTTCCAGTTCTGATAGGGACGCAGCCGCCCCCCGGCCTCTCCGGGGAAGCCCAGTCGAGGTTTCTGGCCAAATCCCACATCCGTGAAGAGATCCCACATCTTTACCGGAGGCAAATCCAGGGCAATCCGTGCGGCGCCCACATTGCTGGAATGTTCGATCACTTCAGAGACGGTATAGGATTCGGCCACATGATCATCATGAATCAGATGATTGCCAATGGCCAACACCCCTCCGTGGGTTGAAATCACCGTATCGGGTCGAATTTTTCCGACTTCCAAGGCGGTTGCAATGGTAAAAGGTTTAATGGTCGAACCCGGTTCATAGGTATCTGTAATGGCGCGGTTGCGTAATTCCGTTCCTGACAAGCCACCCCGTTGATTGGGATCATAGTCAGGGCTGTTGACCAGTGCCAGCACCTCGCCGGTACGGCTGTCCAGCACCACGATGGCCCCGGCCTTGGCGTGACTGGATTCAATAGCCCGATGAAGTTCGCGTGCGGCCAGGTGCTGGATGCGCGCATCCACGCTCAACAAGACATCTTGTCCCTGACGGGGCGAGCGAATGTTTTCCACATCTTCAATCACATGCCCGGCCCGGTCCCGAATCACCCGACGGGCGCCCGCCAATCCCTGGAGTTGCGCCTGATAAGTCAGTTCCACCCCTTCCTGACCCTTGTCATCCGCATCTGTAAAGCCCACGAGATGCGCCATTTCACTGGATTTTGGATAGGCTCGATGAAAACCATGCTGCAGATAGATTCCGGGGATCTTTAGATCCATCACGCGCTGGGCCTCATCCAGCGGCAATTGCCGTTTCAGGTACACGACCCCATCCTCACCTTTCAAACGGCGCGCAATTTCCACAGGATTTTCGTTCAGAAGGTGGGCCAGTGCGATGCGTTGGGCCCCATCGATCTCAAGATCTTCTCGATTGGCCCAAACCGATACGGCGGGAATACTGATGGCCAGAGCCTGTCCATTGCGGTCACGAATGATGCCCCGACTGGCAGGAATCGGCAGAACCCGACTGTAGCGCTCTTCACCTTTCTGTTGCAGAAAATTTGCATGTATCCCCTGCAACCAGAAGGCACGCACGCCCAGCACCAGAAAACCGCTCAACAATAGCCCCTGGATCAGGAATGAACGCCAGCGTTCCAGTCGAATTTCCAGTTTCCCGACCTTGGGAATCCCCTTACGCATTTTCACCGCGTCTCACCTCGGGCCAGTGGAGCCACCACCAGCAAATGTTTCTGGGCGGGGGTAGGCAATTGCATGCCGAGTTCATGCAGGGCATGGGCTTCAATGCGGTGACTGGCAGAAAGTGTGCCCTCCTCGATCTGCAACTGATCGTCCTCGGTTTGTAACTGCACCTGACGGTCCTTTTCCTGTTGCAAATCGATATACCGGCGGCGGGTCTCTTGCTGGCTTTGAATCACACCCAGAGCCAGGACCATAACCAACAGAAAGAGCAGTACATCGCGTCGTGTCATGCGCCCGTCCTTTCCGCAACGCGCAGAATGGCACTCCGGCTACGGGGGTTACGAACCACCTCGGCACGACCGGCACGTTGAGCCCGCCCCACCAAACGCAAAAGCGGTGCAGGCCGATCGGATTCGCGCACGGCCATGCCCCGAGGAATTTCTGGTGGACGAGAATGGGCCTGAAAACAATGTTTAACCAACCGGTCTTCGAGGGAGTGGAAACTGATGATAACCAGGCGCCCTCCGCTCTTCAATACACGCAGCGCCTGAGGAAGCACCGCCGCCAATTCATCCAGTTCGCGGTTGATGTGCAGACGAATCGCCTGAAATGTTCGGGTTGCCGGATCCTGCCCCACTTCCCGCGTGCGCACGGCGGTGGCCACGATTTGAGCCAGTTGACGGGTGGTTTCCAGTGGTCGCTGGGCACGGGCCTGAATGATGGCACGGGCCACCTGGCGGGCGAAACGCTCTTCACCCAGTTTGTGAATGACCTCGGCCAGTTCTTTTTCATCCACCTGATTGAGCCAGGTCGCAGCCGTCATCCCTTCACCCGGATCCATCCGCATATCGAGGGGACCTTCCTGACGGAAACTGAATCCACGTTCAGCTTGATCCAGTTGGGGTGAAGAGACACCCAGATCCAGAAGGATCCCGTCCACCCCCGTGATCCCCAAAGAGAGAAGGACCTCTTCCAGTTGAGAGAAGCGCGCTTGACGCAAAATCATGCGCGGATCCTGCAGTGCTTGTCGGCCTGCGGCGATGGCAGCCGGATCCCGATCCAGGGCCACGATCTGGCCGGTGGGAGCCATTTCCTGCAAAATGCGCTGACTATGCCCTCCGCGCCCAAAGGTACCATCCACATAAATACCCTCCGGACGCAGATCAAGTGCCTGCACCGCTTCCTGGAGCAGGACACTGTGATGGATATCGGAATGGAATGACTGGGCCATGAGGATCAGAAAGAAAGGGATTCCAGGCCGGCGGGCACCAAGCCAGCCCCCAGACGCTCGATTTCGGCAAACTGTTCTTCCCAGGCAGCCGGTGCCCACAATTTGAAGTGACTGCCCTGTCCGAACATCATTACCTCTCGCTCTATGCGGGAAAAACGACGCAAGGCCGCCGACACCAATACCCGTCCGGCACTGTCCATTTCCACATCGTCGGCATGCCCCACCAATAATCCCTGAAGCAAAGTGGTTTGACGATCCAAACCGGAAGTTTTCATGATGGCATCCCGAATGGGTTCCCAGGCGGGACGAGGATAGAGGAGAAGGCAACGATGAGGATGAGCTGTAATCACCAACTGCCCTTCCGATTGGGCGCGAAGAATCTCGCGGTAGCGCGTGGGAATCGCTAGCCGTCCTTTGGAATCCAGGCTGATTTCTGATGGCCCTTGGAACACATACCCCCCAACCGGAAAAGTTCCCCCCACAAATTCCCATTAATTCCTACTTTTCGCCACTATAGGCTAAGCAATGATGCGGGTCAAGGGAGAAACCCCTCAAAAAACCGAAGGATGGGAACCATTTTTTATAGGGCAGACTCTGAACTTGCAAATAGGAAGCATTCTCGTTTAAAATCTCTCCATAGGGGGTTTATGCATTCATGAAAAACCGAATCTTTCGCGTCACCCATATGGCTCCTGGAGAATCCGGCACCATTACCCAGGTCAGCCTGGACGAGGGAGCAGATGTCCGTCTGGGCGAGGAGGGCGTGCGTCGCCTCGTGGAACTGGGCTTCATTCCTGGAGAGCATCTGCGTGTGATCCGGCGCGGTTTCCCCAGCGGGGACCCCATTGCCGTACGGGTGGGAAATTCCACATTCGCCTTGCGCCGAACCGAAGCGGCAGCGATCAAGGTCATTCGGGACGACGCATGAGTCATTCCACGGTTGCTGCGCTGGTTGGGGCTCCCAATTGCGGGAAAACAGCCCTGTTCAACCGACTCACGGGAAGCCACCAGAAAGTGGCCAACTATGCAGGCGTCACCGTGGAACGCAAGGAAGGTTCTCTCACTTCACCTCAGGGCAAGCGAATTCAAATCGTGGACTTGCCAGGCACCTATAGCCTGACCCCCACCTCTCTCGATGAATCCATCACGCGCCGAGCTGTCCTGGGTCAGTTGCAGGAGGAAACCCCGCCGGAATTGCTGGTCTGCGTGGTAGATGCCACCAACCTGCGTCTGCACCTGCGTCTGGTACTGGAACTGAAACGCCTGGGACGCCCTCTGGTTCTGGCCCTCAACATGATGGATCTGGCACGGAGCCACGGTATCCTCATCGATGTTCCCGCCTTGTCCCGCGAACTCGATCTGCCTGTGGTGGAAACCATCGCAGTGGACAGTGGCGGAGCAGCCGGTCTGGTGGCCTTCATCGACCAAAATACGCCCTTCGCCGTTCCGGCAAGAACCGTGCCCTGGAAAGATCCGACTCCTCAGGAACTACAGTCCATTCAGTTGCGCGTGCGCACCATTCTGGCAGCGACCTGCGATGAGTCGAAGCGCGATGACCACTGGAACGAGCGCATCGATCGGGTGGTCATGCACCCCTTGTGGGGAATGCTCATTCTTGCCCTGGTCCTGTTCCTGACTTTTCAGGCGGTTTTTACCTGGGCCACCATTCCCATGGATCTGATCAAGGGAGTGGTGGGAATAGCCGTGAACTGGGTACACCAAATCTTGCCCGCCGGCCTGCTGCGTAGCCTTCTGGCCGATGGAGTCCTGAATGGCGCCGGCAGTGTCCTGATGTTTCTGCCCCAAATCCTGATCCTGTTTGCCTTCATCCTGGCTTTGGAGGACTCGGGCTATCTGCCTCGGGCGGCTTTCCTGCTGGACCGCGTCATGGGCACCGTCGGCCTGTCCGGGCGCTCCTTCATCCCGCTCCTGTCAAGTTTCGCCTGCGCCATTCCTGGCATCATGGCCACGCGTACCATTCAGAACCCAAGGGATCGTCTGACCACCATCCTGATTGCGCCCCTGATGACGTGTTCGGCTCGACTTCCCGTCTATGCACTGCTGATTTCGGCCTTCATTCCCAATCGTCCGGTACTGGGTCTATTCAACCTGCAAGGGGTGGTTTTGTTCATTCTTTACTGTGCCGGAATCATTTCAGCCATGGGCGTTGCCCTGATCATGAAACAACGTGCCCGCCATCGTTACCAGGCCTTGATGATGGAACTGCCTGCCTACCGCTTGCCCAATCTGCGCAATCTGGTCATGGGTCTGGTAGAACGGGGAGCCCTGTTCATCATGCGCACAGGCACCATCATTTTGCCCATCACCATCGTCATCTGGTTTTTAAGCGCTTTCCCTCCCCCTCCCCCGGGTCTGGTCGGCCCTGCCATCCGCCACAGTTTTGCAGGCATGATCGGCCAGGTCCTCGGGGTATTTTTTTCCCCCATCGGATTCAACTGGCAAATCTGTATTGCGCTGATTCCAGGAATGGTCGCACGGGAAGTGGCGGTGGGGGCACTGGGTACAGTCTATTCCCTCTCCGGGGAAGGAGGTAACAGCGTCAGCGAGGCGCTCGCGCCCGTGCTGGCTCATTCCTGGAGTTTACCCACTGCACTGGCCTTACTGGCCTGGTACGTCTATGCCCCCCAATGTGTCGCCACCTTGAGCGCGGTACGGCGCGAAACAGGCTCTTGGCGAATCCCCTCTCTCATGCTCGTCTATCTCTTCGGACTGGCTTATGGAGCGGCTTTTATCACCTATCATGTTGCATTGGCCTTCACAGGAGCATAACCATGTGGGATACCCTGATCACCCTGACCATCGTAGCCGCCGCCATCGTTTACTCCATACGTCGTGTTTTTTTCAGTTCCCATTGCTCGGGAAAGGACTGCGAGCGTTGCAGTCCTCCCACGAAATCCGATCACTGAAAAACAGGGGAAGCATGGACCAGCGCATTGCCTGTTTGTTGGCTGAGGATGCTGACCCCCGTCTGCACCTCGACCCATACACTGGTGTCAATGCTTACGGGATTCCTCCATTACCCCAGGACGAGGTAGGGGAGTGGGGTTCGGCCACGGCTTCCGCCCTGTCCCAGAGAAGTTTTCAAGTTTTGAGACAATGGTGGCCCACGGTGGCAGAGAACCCGGAACGACGCCAGATCCAAGAAACCCTGGCTCAGGAATTGTTGCAGGTCATGGAACTTGATGCGGTTCATTATGGAGCGAACCTGTATTCATCGGGGAGTGGGGCATTGGGCGAGGGAGGGCGGCATTTGCTCAGACAGATGAAAAACCCCGTTCTGATCCTGTGTCAGGGCAGCGAAACCGGAAGTCGGGTTCCCGAAGCGCTTCAGAATGCTTTGGGTTGCACGCCGGCAGAGGTCATATCCCTGCCGGTGCGCGCAAAGAGCGGGGACTTGATTCCTGCCGCGCTGCGGGATGAACTGTGCTGGACCCAGGTGATTCCTTGGCTGAAGTCCGGCAGACAAGTTTTGTTGGTACTGACGGATGGAACCAAGACGGGGCAGGTGGTTCCAGGTGTGGACGGCACGCGGGAAATGGTCGCCCGTTATCCTGGGCAACTTCACGTGTTGGTGGATGCTTGTCAGTTACGTGTTGCCTGGTCGAGGGTGAAAGATTATCTGGACTGGGATTGGCCGGTGGCCATCACGGGGTCAAAATTTATCGGAGGGCCTCCTTTTTCGGGGGCGTTGTTGTATTCCCGTACCTGTCATAAAGAATTTGAATCGAAGGAACAGGTTTTGGGCGTGGGCGTCCTGTTGCGTTGGGTTGCGGCGCTGACGGAAATGAAACGCTGGCACCTCGTTCCAAAAGAGGGTTTGGGCAGATATCTGGCAAGGTTTCAGGCGGCATTAGAACAGCAGGTCGGACGTTGGCCCGCCGTAGCCCTGGAATCCATGCCAAGGCTGGAGCGGAGCGGTGACCTGGAACTGTGGGATGTGCATCCCACTATTTTCTCCTTTGAAGTGTGCGGAGCTTCAGGAAATCCCTTGGAACGCGGTGCTCTGGACGCGCTTTATCGGCGTTTGCCACAGCCCGGATCCGGCGTTCGGGGGCGTTGGGGGCAACCGGTCCGGTTGGGGGAGGGGGGCGGCCAAGGGCCTGAGCGATGGGCTTTGCGTCTTTGTCTGGGCGCACGTCTTCTGTTTCCT
>NZ_JPOQ01000073.1 GCF_000735045.1 Ferrovum myxofaciens | reverse complement strand
ACCGGACATATAAACACTGGTCCAGTATCTTCAATAACGACAGCACCCTGACCTCCGCACTTCTGGACCGTCTCTTGCACCATGCCGAAACCATCGTCATTGATGGCAAGAGTTACCGCACAAGGGATGACATTCATGACCACTAAATCCAAAAAAACCCGTCAGGTCACTCCTCCCATGATCGCGGACGACCCTCTGGCTCTTCTGCTCCATGCCCCCATGTCTGATGAGGCCTGCGCTCACATCTGGGAATTCCTCAGTGATCTGGCCTTCTTCTTCGAGAGCGCACGCTTCGCCCAGATTCGCCGCTCACATTGTGCGCAAGGCGACCACAGAGCCAAAACCCCAGACTCCCCACTTCACGATCCAGACCAACTCGAACTCTTTCCCGATAA
>NZ_JPOQ01000072.1 GCF_000735045.1 Ferrovum myxofaciens | reverse complement strand
CTAGGGACGCTTCCATGTCTTCGCAGACCTTGCCGAACATCCGGCGCATCCGGTCGATGGCATCGCCGTCAAACACTTTGCGGCGATATTTCGCCACAAAGACCAAATGGACGTGCATCTTGAAAAAGCAATGTCTGCCGTGTCGAATTTCGTTGTCTTTTTCCATAGACCAAGTATAATTCAGCCATGAAACGCTTGCAAGCATTCAAATACGAGCTACAGCCCAACGGCGAACAAGCCCGCTCTATGCGCC